>VCCI02000002.1:324774-649548 GCA_005938025.2 Inquilinus sp. KBS0705
CAGGTTACAAATATCCTAAAAATAGCCTGCCGAAGGCAAAGATTGTTGAAAAATAAACCCGTCGGGCAGATAAATGAAACTAACAATAATTAAGAATGTTATTACTGTATGCGGCGAATGGTAACCTTATTATTGATTCTTTGCGGACTTTATAGCTACGCACAAAGGCATACTCCACTGCCACACGGAATGGTGTTTGGCAATAAACCCAACAACATAGGACCGGTCCCTTCTTCAAAAATTGAGGACTTTATGGGCAAGAAGATAAGGGTAAGCACAGCAATAATTGGTAAAATAACCAAAGTAACAAAAGAGCAAGGTGGATGGTTTGAAATGGATGCCGGCCGCGGGCGCACGATATCGGCACATTTTAAAAATTACAACATTCATTTGCCTGTAGCTATTGAAGGCCGAACGGTTATAATTGAAGGCGTTGCCGACCGAAAACTCACCGCTGATGACTTGCAGCACTTTGCAGGTGATACAGTAACACATACTAAACAACACCGCCAAAAAGTTGACCCAAAACGCCGTATAATATTTGAAGTGCGGGGCTTAATGGTAGATATATAAATAAAAAAGGCGCCGGTTTAATGCCAGCGCCTTTCAAGTATATCTATAATATTATTTAAGCAAACTTTGCCTCTTTGGTTAATACCGATGGTTCCAGGTCAAGGTCTTTTGAAAATAACTCTTTTACCTTTTCTACTACTTCGGCCCTATTAACGGTTGATGCATCGCGGCGGCATTTCAGGTAATGCTCGCGGGCAATTTTTTCGGCCAGGTCGCCAAGGGTTTTTACCTTAAGCTCTTTGCCAAACTTGCCCGCAAGTATAAGCCCTGTTATTGACACAACCATACCAATATACCCAATGGTGCCAAAAACAAAGCTAACAGTTATAAAGGCAAGCAGCATTAGGGCAAACATCCACACTATCCATTGCTTGGGCTGCAGCAAATTCATATGAAAACCCATTTCGTTTTCAATATCGGCTACAACCTCTATGCGGTTATCCCTGGGGAATATCTCGGCCAATTTAGTTTGTGGCTTTAGCAGGTACTTTTCTACCGGGTTACGGGCGTTAATAGCATTACGTAACTTGTAAAAGGCCTGTTGTGTGGTGCAGCTATCTGCCTGGTGCTGTTTCACCTTTTCTATAACAACATCGCATAACGCGCCAAATGTTTTAGCTTCTTTAAGCTCAGTATCAGTAAACTTTATAGTAAACGATTTCTCAATTTTCAATAAAACGTCACTAATCTCTTCCGGGTCTATATTATTTAAAGTATAAACCTGTGCACTATTCTTTAATCTAACTTTCAATGCAATACAACTAAGTACAACCATATTGCTGCCGTAAAATTGCACAGCAGCAACCCTTTTATTCAAAACCGATGCCAGTAATTAAATTACTTGCTCAAATACATCGATTTTTCTTTATACAAATGCCTGAAATAAGGGTCTTCCAGATCAGGTATAAACCTGATGGCTTCACCTGTCGATTTCATTTCGGGGCCGAGCTCTTTGTTCACTTCCGGGAATTTATCGAAAGAGAAAACGGGCTCTTTTATAGCATAACCTTTAAGCTTACGCTCGATGGTAAAGTCTTTTAATTTGTTGGCGCCAAGCATTACTTTGGCAGCTATGTTGATGTAAGGCACATCGTATGCCTTAGCTATAAACGGCACCGTACGCGATGCGCGCGGGTTAGCCTCTATCACATACACGGTGTCGTTTTTAACCGCGAACTGTATATTCAACAAGCCCCTTACGTTTAAGGCGCGTGCAATTTTTTCGGTGTATTCTTCCATCTGGCTTATCACGCTATCGCTCAAGTCAAACGGTGGCAACACCGCGAATGAATCGCCTGAGTGGATACCTGCCGGCTCAATGTGTTCCATCATACCGATGATGTGTACGTCGTCGCCATCGTGGATCGAATCTGATTCCGTTTCGGCAGCGCGATCCAGGAAGTGGTCAATAAGTACACGATTACCGGGTAAATTTTTCAACAAGTTGACCACCGCTTTCTCCAGGTCCTCGTCGTTTATCACAATGCTCATTCCCTGGCCGCCAAGTACGTAACTTGGGCGCACCAATACCGGGTACCCTACTTCGTGGGCAACCTCTAATGCCTCTTCGGCACTTTCGGCAACACCATATTTAGGGTAAGGGATGCCCAGGTCTTTTAGCAGGTCGCTAAAGCGGCCGCGGTCTTCGGCAATATCCATGTTATCAAACGATGTACCGATGATCTTGATGCCGTTCTCGTGCAGCTTCTGCGCCATTTTTAATGCCGTTTGGCCACCCAGTTGTACAATTACGCCCTCGGGTTTTTCCAGGTCGATAATTTCACGTACATGCTCCCAAAATACGGGTTCAAAGTATAGCTTATCGGCCATATTAAAGTCGGTTGATACCGTTTCCGGGTTACAGTTTACCATTATGGCTTCGTAACCGGCTTCTTTAGCGGCAAGCAGACCGTGTACACAGCTATAATCAAACTCAATACCCTGGCCTATGCGGTTAGGGCCCGAGCCTAATACAATTATCTTCTTTTTATCAGATACAATAGATTCGTTCTCGCCCTCGTAGGTTGAGTAGTAGTATGGCGTTTTGGCAGCAAACTCTGCAGCGCAGGTATCTACCATTTTATAAACCCTGTTAATGTTTAAGGCCTTGCGGCGTTTGTAAACATCTTCTTCGGTTACGTTACCCAGTATATAAGCTATCTGAGTATCAGAAAATCCGCGTTGTTTAAGGGTGAAGAAAAAATCTTCGGGAATATTATTCAGCGAGTAGCGGCGCAGTTCGGTCTCCATGTTCACCACATCCTGTATCTGGTTTAAAAACCAGCGGTCTATCTTGGTTGCCTTACGGATAGATTCCATAGGTACACCAAGGCTCATGGCATCATAAATATGGAACAGCCTGTCCCAGCTTGGGTGCTCCAGGCTGTGCATTATCTCTTCCAGGTTGCGGCTTTGGCGGCCGTCGGCACCAAGGCCAGCGCGGCCTATTTCTAAGCTTTGGCAGGCTTTCTGTAAAGCCTCAATAAAGCTACGGCCTATGCCCATTACCTCACCTACCGATTTCATGGTTAAGCCAAGTTCGCGGTTAGCGCCTTTAAACTTATCAAAGTTCCAGCGCGGTATTTTAACGATCACATAATCTAACGTTGGCTCAAAATAAGCCGATGTGGTTTTTGTGATCTGATTTTCTATCTCGTCGAGGTTATAACCAATGGCCAGCTTGGCTGCTATTTTAGCAATTGGATAACCGGTTGCTTTTGATGCTAAGGCTGATGAGCGCGATACCCGTGGGTTTATCTCGATAGCGATGATCTCTTCGTTTGCCGGGTTAACAGAAAACTGTACGTTACAGCCGCCCGCGAAGTTACCAATGGCACGCATCATTTTTATAGCCTGGTTGCGCATTTCCTGGTAGCAGCGGTCGCTCAATGTCATGGCTGGTGCCACGGTTATCGAGTCGCCTGTGTGTATGCCCATCGGGTCAAAGTTCTCTATCGAGCAAATGATGATAACGTTATCGTTATTATCGCGTAAAAGCTCCAGCTCGTACTCTTTCCAGCCTAAAACGGCCTGCTCTACCAAGACCTCGTGGGTTGGCGATGCTTGCAACCCGCGGCTTAGCGCAGCGTCAAAATCTTCTTTTTTATGTACAAAACCAGCGCCTTTACCACCCAAGGTATAGCTTGGCCGTATCACCAGCGGGAAACCTATGATTTGCGCGGCTTCTTTACCTTCTAAAAACGAGTTGGCAATTTTTGATGTTGCCACACCCACACCTATATCAACCATTAGCTGGCGGAAGGCTTCCCGGTTTTCGGTTTTCTCTATTGCGGCAATATCAACACCTACTATTTTAACACCATACTTTTTCCATATTCCTTGCTCGTCGGCCTCAATACAAAGGTTAAGCGCTGTTTGGCCACCCATGGTAGGCAGCACGGCATCAATGTGTTGTTCTTGCAGTATCTGCTCTATCGACGCGCAGGTTAAAGGCAGCAAATAAACATGATCGGCAATAACTTTATCCGTCATGATGGTGGCCGGGTTACTGTTAATGATAGAAACAGATATCCCTTCGTCTTTTAACGATAGTGCGGCTTGCGAACCGGCGTAATCAAATTCGCACGCCTGGCCTATAATAATAGGGCCTGAACCAATGATCAATACGGATTTAATGGAGGTGTCTTTGGGCATAGTTTTTTAAGTCTTAAAGTCTTACGTTCAAAGTATTAAGCTTTTCCCAATCAAAGTAGTACGGGGCTATAACTAAGAACTTGAAATCTATGCACTGAAGGTGAGAAATCCCGACCTCAGTGTCGGGGTGCAAAGATAGTAATTTACAGACATTTGAAATCTTAATTTTAAAAAATAATGATATAATTATCAATATACCCGTTTGTTAAAACCTATAGCTGTATATTTAGTTATTATTACCAGTTAAACCACCCAATATTTGTACCAGTTGTGATGAAAAAAACACCCCTGTTTTTGGCCTTGCTTTTATTTGTTTTTGCAGGCTGCGGCACCATGCAATCTATTATTAAATCAAGTTTTCCGTATACGGCTACTTTGGTTATCCCGGCATCGGCGGCAACAGGTACTGCGCTTACAGCCACCAGTATAGGCAACAGTTTCGATCAAAACTTTACCAAAGATGGCAACAATGGCAGCCGTATAAACGAGGTGCGCATCGTATCGGCTAAGATGGAGGCCACCGTACCATCGGACTATAACATAGGCAACCTGGTATCGGCCAAAATATACATGAGCAAGCCTAATGGCGATGGCGAGGTAATGGTAGCATCACGATCGGACATTGGCGCCAATGTGGGTAACAACATTGTATTAGATATAGATAACTCTAACTTTTTAGACCAGCTGGTGCGCGAAAAAAGCGTGCGCATACGCATGGTTTATGTATTGCGCAATAAAAGCACTATAGATGCCAGCTTAAAAGTAGTGCTGGGTATTAGTGCCAGCCCGGCGAAGTAACTACTCTTCTGCCAAAGCGTAATTGACCGGAATGCTGTACTGAACCCTCGCCGGAAAGCCAAACTCTTTTCCGGGAACCCATTTCGGAGACATCGAAAGGATCTTTATAGACTCGCTATCTAATCCCGGACTTACTGATCGAATAACTTTTATACCAGTAATAGTGCCATCTTTTTCAACAAAGAAGGTCAATATCACCCTTCCTTGTATATGTTGCTCCCTATCTTGTGATGGATAATGAATATTTTTAGCTAAAAATCGGCCAAAAGCATTTTCTCCGTTAGGAAACTGAGGAGCAACAGTTCTTGTTTTGGTATAGGTAATGGTCTCGCCATGAGATGTGGCTGTACCAGTTAACAAAACTCCATGATCATACGTTTCCTTGAAAACAATTCCCCGGTCACTTATAGTACCGCTCCAATCGCCATCTCTTTGGCTGTTTATTACCGGGCCTTGTTCGGTGGCTTCTGTTCGCAAAGCATTGTATAAAGTTAGTATTCCATTACCATTTTCGACGGTTACCACCCCAAGGCTATCGTACGCTTCGCGTATTGTATAATCAAACGAATTGTTTAACAGGCTTGTCTTTGGCTTTTCCGTGTATTCTTTGTGCATATAAGTCTTCCCATTGGGGAAGTATTCATAACAATCGCCCTCTTGTTCGCCGTTATTGTAATTTGCAATAGCGCTGCGGTGCCCATTCTCAAAAAACGATACACAAGTGCCCTGAAGTTGGACATAGTCAAATCTTTTAGATTTTCCGATAAGTTTTGGTTTGCCACTCTTATAGTACTCAGCTACATTATAAAGTACGGAGCCGGAGTCGGGCAAGGATATAATGGAAATATAATCTGCACTATCTGCAGAAGCGACCGGGTAGTCTGCGTATTTAAAAAACTTAACGTTTTGCAACTGAGCGAAACTCAAACTCGAGCAGAATAAAAAGAAGAGGATAAAAAACAGTCTCATAATAAGGGTAAATGGGGGCCCTAATTTATTTATTATTTTCAATAAATAGAGCCGAAAGTAGTTTGGGCATTAGTGCCAGCCCGGCTAAGTAAGCGGGGGTTATTCTTCAGGATCTACATTTACCGGAATTGTAAACTTGGTACGGAGCGTAAACCCAAAGTATTGCGCAGGATTCCAGTCTGGCGATTTTTTTATTACATCGACGGCAGCTTCATCAGTTGCCGGACTAACAGAACGAACAACTTTAATATCAGTTAGCTTGCCATCTCTTTCGACCACGAAGGTTATAAGAACCCGCCCGCTTAAATTTTTTCCTTTGTCGGCGGCAGGGATGCGGAAGTTTTTAGTAATATATTTTAAAAATGCAAACGTGCCGCCGATAAATTCAGGAGACGATTCCCTTAGTTTATAGTGCGCAGTCTGGCCATCTTTTAGAGCTGTTCCATCTATTAATAAACCATTTTTGTAAGTTTCTTCAAAAGTTATATCAGGATTGGCTATTCCTTTCAATAAGCCATCCCTCTTACCCTTTTTAATTGGGCCGCTTTCCATCGCGGTAGAATAATCCTCAGAATAAATGGTAAGGATTCCGTTGCCATCTTCTGCCGTTGTATTGCCAAGCGTATCGTATACGGCTTTCAGCTTGAAATCAGGAACGGCATACTGGCCATTATCAATGTATTGTTTAAACAGATATGGTTTGCCATTGGGGAAATATTCGTAACTATCCCCTA
Source organism: Inquilinus sp. KBS0705 (assembly GCA_005938025.2). Lineage (NCBI taxonomy): Bacteria > Pseudomonadati > Pseudomonadota > Alphaproteobacteria > Rhodospirillales > Rhodospirillaceae > Inquilinus > Inquilinus sp. KBS0705. The sequence continues at coordinate 331,503 of VCCI02000002.1, forward strand.
CAAGCCGCCCTTTTTTATAATTCGCTATAGACATGCGGTGCCCATTCTCAAAGTAAGAAACGGCGGGGCCTTCCAGCGAAAAAAACTCAAACCCTGTAGCTGTCCCCACAAATTTCGGCTTGCCATTTTTGTAAAACTCTTTTACATAGGTAAGCTTAGAACCCGCATCTGGCGCACTGACGACACGAATAAAGTCGGCACTATCAGGAATAGTAACCTGCCTGCCTGAATTTTTGTAATAAGTTATTTTATCAGCTTGCGCAAAGCATGCCAACACGCAAAATAAAAAGCAAAGGGTAAACGTAAATCGCATAATCAGGGTAATAGGTTACCGCTAATTTACTTAATTAACTTATTATTTGCGTCGGGGAAAATAAGGATGGGTTCGTAAGCGCGGGCCTCTTCGGTTTCCATGTAAGCATACGACATGATGATGATGATATCGCCCACCTGCGCTAAACGTGCTGTTGCGCCGTTAAGGCATACGGTGCCTGTGCCGCGTTCGCCTTTTATTACATAGGTTTCAAAACGGGCGCCGTTGTTATTGTTTACTATCTGCACCTTTTCGTTCGGGATGATGTTGGCCGCATCAATTAAATCTTCATCAATAGTTATGCTGCCCACGTAGTTCAACTCCGCCTGGGTAACCTTAACTCGATGTAGCTTTGATTTTAATACCTCAATGATCATGGTGCAAAGGTAGGAATATTTTTAGTCGATAGTCCATTGTCAATAGTCCATCGAAGGTAAAATTTAGTCGAGGGCTATCGGCATTGTCCGTCACTTAGATTTTCTATGGTCTATCGACTATAATCTATTGACTAATCAACATATTGTCTATCAACCTCGTTTTACCTACACGGGCGGCGGCTAAGGCTACCACGCTTTTGGTGGCCACATTGGCCGGTAAAAGGGTTTGGCCATCTACAATGCGCAGGTATTCGGGTTCAACGCCGGGTTCGGCTTTTAGCATATCAAAGGCTTGTTGCTGTATTTGGGGTATCTCGTTGTTATTAAAGTGCTCCATTACCCACTTAAGCGTACGGGATAATACCAATGCGTGCTCATGGTCGGTAGCCGACAGATGAATATTGCGCGAGCTCATGGCAAGTCCATCGGTCTCTCGTTCAATAGGGCACATCACCATTTTAACCGGCACCTTGAGCAGCTCAACCATTCGGCTAACCACCATAAACTGCTGGTAATCCTTTTGGCCCATGTAAAGCGCATCGGGCTTAACAATGCTAAGCAGTTTATATACCACCTGGGTAACCCCCTGGTAATGCCCCGGGCGAAACTCGCCCTCCAGCAAATGCTCAAGCGGGCCAATGTTTAAATGCCAATGCTCATTACCATCATATATTTCGGTTACGGGCGGGTTAAACAAAACATCACACCCAGCTTGCTCCAGTTTGGCAATATCAGCCTCAATTGGCCGGGGGTAATTTTCAAGGTCTTTAGGGTCGTTAAACTGGGTTGGGTTTACAAAAATACTGCATGCAACAATATCGTTACCCGCTTTTGCCCGCGCTATAAGCGATAGGTGCCCGCTGTGCAAGGCGCCCATGGTGGGTACAAAGCCAACGGTTTTTCCCTTGGCCGATGCTAAATATTGCTCAATTTGGGTGCGGGTGGTAAATATCTTCAAGGTAAAGTGGTTCAAAAAATTTGGTAAAGGTGTGTAAATCATTAAAAATTACCAAAACATACTTGCATAAGTGGTTGCCAGTTCATATAATAATGCTTATATTTGCAAACTCAAATTTTTTGACTTCTTTACATTTATTAATACAGATTAGTGATGGGTAAATCTAAGCTTTTGTTCATAACTCATGAAATGTCTCCTTTCCTTGAACTTACAAAAATTGCCGAAATAACACGCCAGCTTCCGCAAGCAATGCAGGAAAAAGGTTTTGAAATTCGCATTTTGATGCCACGTTTCGGGAACATTAATGAGCGCAGGAACCGCCTGCACGAAGTTATCCGCTTATCGGGAATGAACATCATTATCAACGATAATGATAATCCATTGATCATAAAGGTTGCTTCAATCCCGGCGGCTCGTATGCAGGTTTATTTTTTAGATAACGAAGAGTACTTTCAACGCAAGCACGTATTTAACGACAAAGACGGTAAGTTTTATGCCGATAACGACGAACGCATGATTTTCTTTTGCAAAGGCGCATTAGAAACCGTTAAAAAACTGGGCTGGGCACCGGATGTTATCCATTGCCATGGCTGGATGAGCGCGTTGATACCCGCTTATTTAAAAACCACTTACAAAGACGACCCTACTTTTAAAAATTCAAAAGTAGTGTACTCTATTTACGAAAATGATTTTACCGAAAAATTGGATGCGGATTTTGCACGCAAAGCAGTAATGGGCGATATGACCGAGGCTAACACCGAGGTTTATAAAGAAGGGACCAATGCTGCCATGTATGCAGGTGCCATTCAATACAGCGACGGTATTGTGTTGGGCAGTGCAACTATTGATGCGGATGTGTTAAATAATGTTAAAAACAGCAATAAATCGGTTATGGATTACGTTTCAACTTCTGATTTCGAAAATTATTACAATTTTTACGACGAAATTACCAATGATGAATTGGTGAATGTTGCATAAGCTTTAAACACATATATGAAATTTTCCAAATTAGGCTTATTAACCCTGTTAATAAGTCTTTTTATTTTGAATAGCTGTAAACGCCAGGAAGGCATTGGTTTGGGTGTTGATGAAGAGAACCAGTTAAACGGAACTTTAATTGCCGATACCAATATTACAGTTACTACCGTTCCCGAAGATTCAGTACTCTCCGCGTCGGCTGGTACCGCTCCTCTGGCGTATTTTAAAGACCCGGCATTGGGAACAACCGAAGCAAATTTGGTTATCGTACCCACTTTTCCGGGTACTGCATCGACATTTTCCTTACCAAGCGGAACGATAAGTATTGATTCGGCTGTAATGGTTTTGCCGTATGCAGCCGGTTTTTATGGCGATTCGCTTACATCCAAATATAAAGTTGATGTGTATCAGTTAGGCGAGCGTGTATCAAATAGTAAAACCTATTACAACACTTACCATTTTTCGCATGAGGCGCCGCTATTGGGCACAAAAACATTTTATGCCCGACCTAATGATAGCTTAACTATTGCAAAGATCCGAGCAGATTCAACAGATACCGTGCAAAAGGTGATGCCACAAATACGCATACCTATATCTAAAAACTTTATTAACAATAACTTTTTTGCTGCATCCGGTACAGTTTTGGGTTCTGCGGATATATTCCAAAATACAATAAGAGGCTTTTATCTTGGTTTAGATAAAACTGCCACAACAGGGCCCGGTGGCATTGTTATGTTGTCGGCGGATAAAGCACTGGTGAATATTTATTACAAAAGGGTTAACGGAACAACGACAGATACTTCTATGATAAGTTTGCCGGCATTTAACCGCATTGCCGAAATTAAACATACGCATACTACAGAAGTACAGGCAGCATTAAATGGGACCTCTAAAACAGGTCTTGCTTATATCGAGGGCCTGGCGGGCACAAGGGTGAAATTGAGTTTTCCTAATATAAAAAATACATTTGCGGCTTTGGGAAGCGATGTAGTATTAAACAGGGCAGAACTGGTAATTAAGGTTGCACCTAATAGTGTTGCCCCATATGCACCTATTACCAGGCTTACCTTATATAAGTACGATATTGCCAAACAGCGTGTTCAGGTGCAGGATGCGTCAAGTACCGACCCGCGCGCCGGCGTATTTGGTGGATATTACGTTCCTTCAAAAGGCGAGTACCACTTTATAGTAACAGCGTTTATACAGGACCTTTACCGGGGTAAAACTGTTGATTACGGCACTTTCCTGGCTGCAACAGCACCAACTGTAACCGATGTGATAGGCGTTGTACCCGACATAAGCGTTGCCCAACGAACGATTGCTATCGGTTCTAATTCGGCCAGCCGAATAAAGCTCAATATAATTTACACAAAAATTAAATAGTTGTACAATACCCCGAAAGGGGTATTTGTATTTTATACCGATAATAATTGCTAATGCACTACAACTAACTATTTTTGTAATACATCTAAATATAAATTTATGTGCGGCATAGTAGGCTATATAGGGTACCGCGATGCGTATCCGATAATAATTAAAGGATTACACCGATTAGAGTATCGCGGCTACGACAGCGCCGGTATAGCTTTGGCCGATGACGCCCTTAATATTTACAAAAAGGCCGGCAAGGTAAGCGACCTTGAAGACTCGGTAGAAGGGGCCAACCTTGCAGGCACCGCCGGTATGGGACACACACGCTGGGCTACACACGGCCCGCCAAGTGATCGTAATTCGCACCCGCACACATCAGGCGATAGTAAGCTAACCATTATACATAATGGCATTATCGAAAACTATGGCGTACTTAAAGAAGCCTTATTAGCAAAAGGCCATTCCTTTAAAAGCGATACCGACACCGAGGTGCTGGTACACCTTATTGAAGAAATACAGCATGTTACCGCCCTTGACCTGCGCGAATCTGTTCGCCTGGCGCTAAATAGGGTGATAGGCGCCTATGCCATAGTAATTATGAGCGCCGATGAGCCTGATGAATTAATAGCCGCCCGTAAAGGCAGCCCTATGGTAATTGGTGTAGGTAAAGGTGAGTATTTTATTGCCTCAGACGCTACCCCAATAGTAGAGTATACCAAAAATGTGATTTATCTAAACGATAATGAGATAGCCTACGTAAAGCGCGACGACCTGTTGGTAAAAAATATTAACAACACCGTACAGACCCCCTACATACAGGAGCTTGAACTTAAGCTGGAAATGCTTGAAAAGGGCGGCTACGAGCATTTTATGCTAAAGGAGATATACGAGCAACCCCGCTCTATCCGCGACTGCCTGCGTGGCCGTATTTATCCCGCACAAGGCAATGTGCAGTTAGGCGGCATAAAAGAATACGTAGAGAAGTTAAAGAACATAGACCGTATTATTATTGTAGCCTGCGGTACATCATGGCACGCCGGCCTGGTAGGCGAATATTTGATAGAAGAATATGCACGTGTACCGGTTGAGGTTGAGTATGCTTCAGAGTTCAGGTATCGTAACCCTATCATATCATCAAAAGATCTGGTAATAGCCATTTCACAATCGGGCGAAACAGCCGATACTATGGCAGCTATCGAGCTGGCTAAACAAAAGGGCGCAACCATTTTTGGTATATGTAACGTAGTAGGCGCATCAATACCCCGCCTTACTCACGCGGGCGTTTACACACATGCAGGCCCCGAGATTGGCGTGGCATCAACCAAAGCCTTTACATCGCAGGTTACTGTATTAACGCTGATGGCCTTTTACATTGCCCAGCAGCGCGGTACTATTACACAAAGCAAGTTTATTGAATACCTTACCGAGCTTGACGAGATACCGGAGTTGGTTGAGCAGGCCTTAAAATCAAACGATCAGATCAAAGAAATTGCCGAACGTTTTAAAGACTCGGCCAATTGTTTATTCCTTGGCCGGGGCAGCTCGTTCCCCGTGGCTTTGGAGGGCGCTTTAAAGCTCAAGGAGATATCCTACATACATGCCGAGGGTTATCCGGCAGCGGAAATGAAACACGGCCCTATAGCCCTTATTGATGCCGATATGCCGGTGGTGTTTATTGCTACGCAAAACTCATCTTACGAGAAAGTGATAAGCAATATACAGGAGGTTAAGGCTCGTGGCGGACACGTTATCGCTATAGTATCTGAAGGAGACACCGAGGTAAAAGAAATGGCTGATTACACCATAGAGATTCCTTTAACAGGTGAGACCTTTGTGCCATTATTAGCTACCATACCGCTACAGTTACTGGCTTATCATATAGCGGTGCTACGTGGCTGTAATGTCGATCAGCCCCGCAACCTTGCCAAATCCGTAACAGTAGAATAGGCTATACACAGGCTGGTATAAGCAAGCGTAATTAACAATTTGTTTGGCAATAGCCATAGGAAAAATCAATTAATTACTATCTTTATATAGATTTAATTGATATGACCATAACTCAGCTTGAATACGCTATAGCGGTAGATACCTACCGTAGCTTTGTGGCTGCTGCCGAAAAGTGCTTTGTTACCCAACCTACCTTAAGTATGCAGATACATAAGCTGGAAGAAACGCTGGGCGTAAAGCTATTTGACAGGGGCAGGCAGCCTGTAGTACCTACCGAAATTGGCGCCGAAATAATAGCCCAGGCGCGTGTTTTGCTGGCCGAAAGTGAAAAGATAAAAGAAATTATATCCGACAGGCAAAAAGATCTTTCAGGCGAATTAAAGGTTGGTATCATTCCAACAGTAGCTCCTTACATATTACCAAAGATATTACAGGGCTTCATGGTCAAATTCCCCCAGGTTAAACTGGTAGTATGGGAGCAAACTACCGAAAACATAATTCAGCAGTTAAAGCAAGGCACATTAGATTGCGGCATACTATCCACTCCATTGCACGAAAGCACCTTGACCGAAATACCCGTATTTTATGAGAATTTTGTTGCCTATGCATCAAAAAACAGCAAGCTTTTTAAAAAGAAAACCATTACACCCGATGATATAGATATGGAAGAAATATGGGTGCTTAACGAGGGGCATTGTATGCGCGAGCAGGTACTAAATATATGCCAGCGCCGTAAAGCCACCAAGGGTTTTCAGCATTTTGAGTATAATACAGGCAGTGTAGAAACACTAAAGCGCATGGTAGACACTAACAACGGCGCTACTATTTTGCCGGAGCTTGCACTTGCAGACATGAATGAGAAACAACGCGACCGCGTGCGCTATTTTAAAAGCCCCGAGCCGGCACGCGAAATAAGCCTGGTGATACACCGCAACTTTTTAAAGCGCCGCATGATAGAAGCCTTAAAAAATGAGATAATTGAATTTGTACCAAAAAGGCTACGTACCAAAAAGAAAAAAGAGATAATGGAAATATAGCCTAATGGGTTACTTCCCTTAAAGCAGTTACAATTTTTTGTGCGGTTGCCTCCAGTTCCTCTTTAGTAGGGTTAAGCTTGGGGCGCGCGAAATTCATATCATCCACCCTGTTCATCGGTATTAAATGGATGTGGGCATGGGGCACTTCTAAACCTATAACAGCTACGCCAACCTTTTTACAAGGAATGGCTTTTTTTATGCCGGTGGCTACAATTTTGGCAAACATTTGCAGGCCCATGTAGGTTTCGTCGTCTATATCAAATATATAATCAACTTCCTTTTTGGGTATAACCAACACATGTCCTTCGGCTAAGGGGCTTATATCCAAAAAAGCCAAAAATTCATTGGTTTCAGCAACCTTATGCGCCGGTATTTCGCCTGCTATTATCTTTGAGAATATGCTCATAGTATAATTTTGAATTGGTGAGTTATAGAATTACTGAATACCAAAATCAATAATTCTATAATTCAATAATTACCTGGATATCTCCAGTATTTCAAATTCCATTTTGCCTGCCGGCACTGCTATTTCGGTTTTATCGCCTACTTTTTTGCCTAACAGGCCTTGTGCAATTGGCGATAGTACTGATATTTTGCCCGATTTTAAATCGGCTTCGCTTTCTGATACTAATTGATAGCTCATGGTAGCACCGTTTTTAGTGTTCTTTATTTTTACGATAGATAGCGCTAAAACCTTTGACACATCCAGTTTAGACTCATCAAGCAGGCGCGCGTTCGAAAGCATTTCCTGCATCTTGGCTATTTTAGCTTCGTGTAATCCCTGCGCTTCTTTTGCAGCATCGTACTCGGCATTTTCCGAAAGGTCACCTTTATCGCGGGCCTCGGCAATTTGCTTTGATATATCAGATCTGCCGGTTGTTTTTAGTCGTTGTAATTCTTCTTTTAAATTTTCTAAACCTTCTTTGGTGTAGTAAGATACCTCTGCCATAATACAATTATTAATATAATACATTAAGGGCCAAAAAAAACCGCCCTACTACTTTTTATAGAAGAGCGAATGGCCTTAAAAACAAACAAGACTACGTGGGCTGTGCCTGCATAGTCTTGTTTAGTGTAAAACGAAGATAAGTGAATTAAGTTTTAATATCCAAATTTTATGTCAGGATTTCACGAGTTTAGGCTGATCTCAAATATGAAACCATTCACCTATCAACTACTCACTAACAACCAAATCAGCAAGCTTACGTGCCATTACTTCGCTTATTTTACGGTAACTGTCAAAGGTCCAGCCGGCTACATGGGGGCTTAAAATAACCTTGCCGCTTTTGCTCAATTCTTCAAACCAGGGCTGCTCAGTTAATTGCGGAAATTTTTCAACTTCAAGTACATCAAGCCCGGCACCTAAAATTTTACCTTGTTTAATGGCATTTAAAACAGCGCTGGTTTCTACCACCTTGCCACGCGATGTATTGATAAAAAATATAGGCTTTTTAAAATGAAACAAGTACTCGTCGTTTACCAGGCCGTTGGTTTCGGCGGTTAGCGGTACATGCAAACTAAGTACATCGCTATGTTTAACTATCTCCTCCATACTTACTTCGCGGGCAATTCGGTCGCTAAAGCCGGTTTTATATTTATCGTAAGCAATAATACTTACCCCAAAGCCCGAAAGCTTTTTAGCAAAGCTACTGCCCATATGGCCGTAACCAATAATGCCAACTGTTTTGCCCTTTAACTCGTGCCCGCGGTTAGCTTCTCGCAACCATTTACCGGCCCTCACCTCGGCATCGGCAGTATTAATATGGTTCATTAAATTAAGTAATAAGCCAATCGCGTGCTCGCCCACGGCATCCATGTTGCCTTCGGGTGCGTTAATTAGCTGTATGTTACGCTGCTGCGCATAGGCCTCGTCAATGTTATCCATACCGGCACCGGCCCGGCAAACAAATTGCAGGCTGGGTGCGCTATCAATTATCTCTTTAGATACCTGAAATTTCGAGCGTATAGCCAGCCCTGTATAATTGTTAAGCAAGCTATAAGCGGCCTGTGGTGTTATAGTGGGTTGATAATCGCAAGCGTAACCAAGGGCTTCCGCCTGTTCTATAAATATAGGGTGCAGGTCATCAACAATTAAAATACTCTTTTTCAATGCCGGATAATTTTAGGGCGAAATTACAAAATTTTATACAGCCGCATTCCGGCGGGTAAGTAATATCGCTGCCACATTGCCTGCAACATATAACTGGCACGCAAATAGCATGGCATATAACTAAAATATTATATCAGATGATATTACCATTTAAAAAAGCCCGTACAGATATTAAAACATATACCGAAAAGCTATCGCACGATGGCTTTAAACAAATATTTGACCATATAGATCAGCTTAGCATTAAAAAAGGGGTTGATAAAATGGGTGTAGATAAATTTATAAGCCAATGTGCTTATATGGCGGCAACCTCAGGGGCTATAGCCGGCAGCGGTGGTATATTAACCATGGTGGTAGGTATGCCCGTTGATTTTATAAATCTTATAACCCAACAATTTCGGGTTACCATGGCTATAATGTATCACACAAAGGGTACTTATAAAATAGGTTTTGAGGAATTTATGGTACTGGTTGCCACCTCTTTTAAGGTTGAAGCCGGTGTAGCGATAACAAAAACCATGATGGAAGGCATTGCCGAAAAGCTATTGCTGGCATTTGGTGTCCGCACAGCCGAAAGATTAGTGCCGGTTGTGGGTGCTGTAATTGGTGGTACGGCAAATTACCTGTTTGTAAAACGTATGGCCGAGCAGGTTAAAAAAATGAATGCCGATAAATATGTAGTTATACCTATAAATTAATTAGCGGTTGGCTACTATCTCGTTGGTTAATTTAACAAAATCGTCTACCGTTAAGCGTTCGGCACGCAGGTCGAGGGTTTTGTTATCGGTCATTTTTTCCTTATTGATCAAAGATGAAAGCGCATTTCGCAGTGTTTTACGGCGCTGATTAAAGCCGGCTTTAACCACTTGCCAAAATAGCTTTTCGTCGCAACCCAAAGTTTCGGTTCCATTGCGTGTAAGGCGTATAACGGCCGACAGCACCTTGGGCGGCGGGTTAAACACTCCGGCTTTCACGGTAAATAAATATTCTACCTTATAATAGGCCTGCAAAAACACGGTGAGTATGCCGTATTCCTTACTACCGGCTTTAGCGGAGCAGCGCTCGGCAACCTCCTTTTGAAACATGCCAACCACCTCATGCACCTGGTCGCGGTGGTCTAATATCTTAAAAAGTATTTGCGATGATATGTTGTAAGGGAAATTACCAATTACCGCCATTTGGGCATCAAACTTGGCCTTAAAGTCGAGCTCTAAAAAATCGGCGTTAATCAAGCGGTCGCGCAGATCGGGATATTTTTTTTTGAGAAACGTGTACGACTCGGTATCAATATCTATCAAAAAGGTTTCGTATTCAGCCTTTTGCAATAAAAAGTCAGACAGGATGCCCATTCCCGGGCCAACCTCAAGCACTTGTTTATATTTACCGGCTGGCCGCAGGCTCTCTACAATTTTTTGAGCTATATTTTTATCAGTAAGAAAGTGTTGCCCTAAATGTTTTTTTGCTCTTACTAATGTCATTATCCCTTAGTTATTTAAGCAAATTAAGGCATATTTGTGCTTTATTAAGGAATTATAAACTTAAAATCTTTTTATTTGCAGTTATTAGCTTAAGGCTCAAAGCCAAAGCATAAGGCAATTAGATAAACCGCCGGTTGTTATTTTGTTTTCCATCGATCAAAATTCGGTGTAATCATATACTATATCGGTGCAACCATAAATATAATCATGAGCGATAAACCTAAAATAGGCATAAGTATAGGCGACGTTAACGGGATAGGATTAGAAATAATTATTAAAACCTTATCGGATAGTAAGATATACGACTACTGCACACCGGTTGTTTACGGGCATACCAAGGTTGCATCGTTCCACAGGCGCTTAACGCATATTAACGAGTTTAGCTTTAATGTGATAGACCACGCGTCAAATGCCCAACACCGCAAACCCAACATGATCAATTGCTGGGAAGAAGATGTACGCATTGAGCCGGGCCGGGTAACTGCCGAAGGCGGAAAGTATGCCTACATATCCTTGCAAAAAGCAACTGATGATCTATTGAGCGGCAATATTGATGGGCTGGTTACCGCACCTATAAATAAAGACAATATACAAAACGAAGAGTTTAGCTTCCCGGGCCATACCGAATATTTGCAGCATAGGGACAATAAGGACGAATCGTTAATGTTTTTAGTGAGCGATACGCTGCGCGTTGGCGTAGTTACCGGGCATATACCGGTATCAAAAATTGCGGCAAGCATTACCGGCGAAAAAATTGTTAACAAGCTTAAGTTAATGAATGCCAGTTTGCAAAATGATTTTTGGATACGTAAGCCCAAAATTGCCGTGCTTGGTTTAAACCCGCACGCAAGCGATAACGGCCTGATAGGTAACGAAGAGAACGAAACTATAATACCCGCTATAGAAGAAGCAAGAAATAACGACATACTGGCCTTTGGCCCGTACCCTGCTGATGGGTTTTTTGCCAATGGCACCTATTTGCAGTTTGATGCTGTTTTAGCCATGTATCACGACCAGGGACTTATTCCGTTTAAACAAATAGCTTTTGAATCGGGCGTAAATTATACAGCTGGATTAAGTTTTGTGCGTACATCGCCCGACCATGGAACAGCCTATGATATTGCCGGAAAAAATGTAGCGTCGGATATATCTTTCCGTGAGGCATTATTTACAGCCATACATATTATAAAACACCGCCGCGAAACAGCCGACCTAAACGAAAACCCCTTAGTATTTTCGAAGCTGAGCAGAGACAGGGACTAAGTATATCGCCTTGCAGCATAATGTTTTAAAAAAATTTCCGTTTAGTTAAAACATTTATCTGTAAAATACATTAGCCTGTTTAATGAGTAATTTAATTAACCGTATACGGTCAATTGACGCTTTTCGTGCGGTTACCATGTTCCTGATGATCTTTGTTAACGATCTTGATGGGGTGCCAAATACGCCCCAATGGCTCAAACACGCCGGCGTAATGGAAGATGCATTGGGCTTAGCCGATACCATATTCCCGGCCTTTTTATTTATAGTGGGCCTGTCCATCCCCTATGCCTTCGAAAAACGATTAAAAAAGAATGATACGCAAATACCCATCCGCATCATATCCCGTTCTTTCGCGCTGGTATTTATCGGCTTTTTTCACGCTAATATGGAAACCTATAACGAAGCAACCACCCTTTTGCCGCGGCCCGTGTGGGAAAGCCTGGCCACCTTTAGCTTCTTTTTTATCTTTTTAGATTATGGTAAAAGCACACCGCTAAAGCGCTATTTACTACAAGGTTTTGGCGTAGCACTGCTAATAGCCGTTTGTGCGGTATACAAAAGCTCCGACCCGGGGCACCCCTGGCTGCATTTAACCTGGTGGGGCATATTAGGGCTTATAGGCTGGGCCTATTTACTTTGCGCGTTCATCTACTATTTTTCAAACGGGGTGCTTTGGGTACAAGCCGCAGCCTGGATATTTTTTATGTTTTTTAATATAGATGTTCATTTTGGCATGCTCAATTTTTTGGCGCCGGTACAAAAATATGTTTGGATAGCCGGCAACGGCGCTATGCAGGCATTTACAATGGCGGGGGTATTTGTAACGGTACTTTATATGCGCCTTAAACAAAACAACGAGGTTAAAATGCTGTGGTGGGCTATGTTGTTGATGGCCGTTATATTATTTAACCTGGGTTTTATTGTGCGTTATTTTAGCGGTGGCATATCAAAAGCAAGGGATACCCCGTCGTGGGTATTAATATGTACCGGGATAAGCCTGGTGGTATATGCCGGGTTTGCCTTTTTAGTAGACTTTAAAAACAAATACAATTGGTTTAAAGCCATAGAACCTGCAGGTACCAGTACATTTACCTGTTATTTGCTTCCGTTTTTGTTTTACCCGCTTTATCAAATGACCGACTGGGGGTATCCGGAATACCTAGAGCAAGGTATGGGCGGGCTTATCAGGTGCCTGTTGTTTTCCTTTGTAATTGTGTGGTTAACCGGCCTGTTAGAAAAAATAAACGTAAAGCTTAAGATCTAAAATGCCGGCAAATGATAAGCGCCCCGGTTTAAACACCGCCGGCCGGCGTTTTCCACATAATTAACGTTATCCACAACGGGCCACAAATCAATATAAAAAAACACTTTCCAGTTTTAATGTTTTTACCTACATTTGCGGGCTAATTGTTGCTCATTGAAATCGCTAAGAACATATTCGATACCTTTTACAGGCTTAAAGCTGGGGAAGCATTACTTTGAATATGCTATTGGAGACGCTTTTTTTGCTGAATTTGATTATTCACTTGTAAAAAATGCCGATCTGAATTGCAAGTTGGAGTTAGAAAAACAGGAAACAATGCTTATCCTAAATTTTGATATATCGGGCACCATAAATGCCACTTGCGATAAATGCTTATCGGCCTATCCACAACCATTGGATATTCACGAACAGCAAATAGCCCGTTTTACCGATGAAGAATTGGGAGAGGACGATGAGATTATAACCCTGGGTAAAAACGATCACGAGATCAATATATCCGGGCTGATATACGAATATGTAAACGTTGCCGTGCCATTTATTAACACATGTGGCGATGAGGGCAACACCGAATATTGTGACAGGGAAATGCTGGATAGCCTTAACAAGCTTGCAGCAAATGATGAACAAACCGAGAAGACTGACCCGAGATGGGAAGCGCTCAAAAAACTTAAATAATATAAAATACAGTTATGGCACATCCAAAACGTAAAATTTCAAAATCAAGAAGAGATAAACGCAGAACGCACTATAAAGCAGAAGCGCCTACTTTAACTACTTGCCAAACTACTGGTGCGGTACATTTGCCACACAGAGCTTATACTGTTGATGGTAATGTATACTTCAACGGAAAAATACTTATTGAAAAGGCCGTAGCAGTTTAAGTTTAATTTTCTAAAATGAAGATTGGCTTAGACATTATGGGCGGTGATTTCGCCCCCAAGGCGGCTGTTTTAGGGGCAATTGAAGCTTATAAAGTTTTATCTGCCGGGCAGCAGCTGGTACTTATTGGCGATAAAGATATTGCCACTGCAATTCTTCAGGAAAATAATGTTAGCCCCGATCATTTCGAGTTTGTGCATACAACCGAAGTGATAGGTATGGGCGAGCATCCCACTAAGGCTATTGTACAAAAGCCCAATTCGAGCATAAGTGTTGGTTTTCAGTTGCTAAAAGAGAATGCGATACAAGCATTCTCATCGGCCGGAAACACTGGTGCAATGCTGGTTGGCTCTATGTTCAGCGTAAAAACCATCCCCGGTGTAATACGCCCGGCCATGACTACCATTGTACCCAAACTTAAAGGCGGTTTGGGTATTATTTTAGATGTAGGTGCCAATGCCGATTGTAAGCCCGATGTGCTTTTACAATTTGGCGTTTTAGGCAGCCTGCTTGCCGAATCTGTTTATGGTATCGCAAACCCTCGCATAGCGCTGATGAACATTGGCGAAGAGGAAGAAAAAGGCAACCTGCTTAGCCAGGCTACCTATCCGCTAATGAAAGATACCAAGCTTTTTAACTTTGTAGGTAATGTAGAAGGCCGCGACCTGTTTGAAGATAATAACGACGTTGTTGTTTGCGACGGATTTACCGGAAACGTTATACTTAAGCTTGCCGAAAGCTTTTATGTAATTACCTTAAAGAAAAAACTAAAAGACGAATTTTTTGACCGCTTTAACTACGAGCAATATGGTGGCAGCCCAATATTAGGGGTAAATGCCCCCGTTGTTGTTGGGCACGGCATATCAAGCCCCGAGGCGATAAAAAACATGGTGCTGCTGTCAAAAAACATGATCGAAACCAACCTGATAGATAAAATTAAACTGGCTTTTCAGTAAAAAAATATAGAATGAGCAAAATTCATGCTGCTATTACCGCTGTAAATGGTTACGTACCCGAGTATGTTTTAACCAACCAGGAACTGGAAACAATGGTAGAGACCAATGACGAATGGATAACCAGTCGTACAGGGATTAAAGAACGCAGGATACTAAAGGGCGAAGGCCTTGGCACATCAGATATGGCAGTGCCTGCTGTCGAAGGATTGCTTAAAAAACGCGGCATAAGCGCCGAAGAGATCGACCTGATCATTTTTTGTACTACCACCCCCGATCTTCCTTTCCCGGCTACGGCAAATATACTGGCACATAAAATTGGTGCAAAAAACGCCTGGGGATACGACCTGCAAGCAGCTTGCTCGGGCTTTATATTTGGCCTGGCTACCGGCGCTCAGTTTATCGAAAGCGGCAAACATACCAAAGTATTGGTAGTAGGCGGCGATAAAATGTCGGCCATTATTAACTACGAAGACCGTGCTACCTGTATCATATTTGGCGATGGCTGCGGTTGTGCCCTGCTTGAACCCAACACCGAAGGTTACGGAATTATTGATTCGGTACTAAAAAGTGATGGCGCAGGTTCGCAGTTATTATACCAAAAGGCGGGCGGATCTGTACACCCGGCATCACACCAAACCGTTGACGCTAAAGAACACTACGCCTACCAGGAAGGCCAGGCGGTATTTAAATTTGCCGTAACCAACATGGCCGATGTTGCTGCCGAAGTAATGGAGCGTAACAGCCTAACTGCCGATGATATTGCATGGCTGGTACCACACCAGGCCAATAAGCGCATAATTGATGCTACTGCAGCCCGTACCGGCGTAAGCGCCGATAAGGTAATTGTTAACATTGAGCGCTATGGCAATACAACTAATGGTACAATACCATTATGTTTGTGGGAATGGGAAAGTAAATTTAAAAAGGGAGATAATTTGCTGCTTGCTGCCTTTGGCGGCGGGTTTACATGGGGCTCTATTTATTTAAAATGGGCATATTAATTTTGCCAACTTTTTTCATTTAATTTGTTATACCTTACACATTAAACTTTTATCCAATACCAATTATTCGCTACTATGGATATTAAACAAATTCAGGATCTTATACGCTTTGTGTCCAAATCGGGCGTAAATGAAGTGTCGATCGAACAAGAAAATTTTAAGATCACAATAAAAACTAACGAGGCGCCAACCTATGTTAATGCTACAATACCGGCACCACAGCCAGCTGTAGCAGCGCCTGCGCCACAGGCAGCAAGTTTGCCGGCAGCGGCACCTGCAGCGCCCGTTACCGCTGTTGCCGATACCTCAAACTATATTACCATTAAGTCGCCAATGATTGGCACTTTTTACCGTTCAGCATCGCCGGATAAGCCATTGTTTGTTAACGTTGGCGACGAGATAAGCAGCGGAAGCGTAGTGTGTATCATCGAAGCGATGAAATTATTCAACGAGATAGAATCAGAAGTATCAGGTACTATTGTGAAGGTACTGGTAGACAATGCATCGCCGGTTGAATACGATCAGCCTTTATTTTTAGTAGAACCTAAGTAATTTTTGTTGATTTCACAGATTGGTTTTGATTACACAGATTTTATCGGTGTAATCGCTCCATAATCGGTGCAATCCTAAAATCAAAACGATGTTTAAAAAAATATTAATAGCTAACCGTGGAGAAATTGCCCTGCGAATTATTCGCACCTGTAAAGAAATGGGCATTAAAACGATAGCTGTATACTCAACCGCCGATCGTGATAGTTTGCATGTACGTTTTGCCGATGAGGCTGTATGTATAGGCCCGCCTGCAAGCCGCGACTCTTACCTGAATATCCCCAATATAATTTCGGCTGCCGAATTAACCAACGCCGACGCGATACACCCCGGATACGGGTTCTTATCAGAAAATGCAAAGTTTAGCGCTATTTGTGCCGAATACGGTATAAAGTTTATAGGTGCAACGGCAGACCAGATCAATAAGATGGGTGATAAGGCTTCTGCAAAAGAAACCATGAAAAAGGCCGGTGTACCTATCGTTCCTGGTTCAGAGGGCTTGCTTTCTGATATAAAATCGGGCATAGCTATAGCAAATAAAATTGGCTACCCTGTTATACTTAAAGCTACCGCCGGTGGTGGTGGCCGTGGTATGCGTATTGTGTGGAAAGACAGCGAATTTGAAAACGCCTGGGATAGCGCACGTGCCGAATCGGGTGCTGCATTTGGTAACGATGGCCTTTACCTTGAAAAATACGTACAAGACCCACGCCATATTGAGATACAAGTTGTGGGCGACCAATACGGCAAAGTTTGCCACCTATCCGAGCGCGACTGCTCGATACAGCGCCGCCACCAAAAACTGGTAGAAGAATCACCCTCGCCGTTTATGACAGATAAGCTGCGAAAACGTATGGGCGAAGCAGCAATTAAAGGTGCAAAAGCTGTAAAATACGAAGGTGCCGGTACAGTAGAGTTTTTGGTTGACAAAGACCGCAACTTCTACTTTATGGAAATGAATACCCGTATACAGGTAGAACACCCGGTTACCGAAGAGGTAATTAACTTTGACCTGATAAAAGAACAAATAAAGGTAGCTGCTGGTATCCCCATCTCAGGTAAAAACTACGAGCCAACTATGCATGCCATAGAATGCCGTATCAATGCCGAAGACCCTGCAAACAACTTCCGCCCTTCGCCGGGTAAAATAACAAACTTCCATTCGCCGGGTGGCCATGGTGTGCGTGTAGATACGCACGTTTACAGCGGTTACGTTATCCCGCCAAACTACGATTCGATGATCGCCAAGGTGATCTGCATGGCACAAACGCGCGATGAGGCTTTAGCCACCATGGAGCGCGCCTTAAGCGAATTTGTTATTGAAGGTGTTAAAACAACTATTCCATTCCATTTAAAATTACTGCAGGACCCTAACTTTAGGGCGGGTAATTTTACCACCAAGTTTATGGAGACCTTTGAATACTAAAAAATAAAACAAAAATCTTAAGGGGATAATACAACGTAAATAGCATTCCGGCGTTAATATGCCGAACATAAGGTAATGAGCGACAACAAAATAATAAAAGCGATTAAGGAAAAGGGCCAGAGCATGGAGGCCGAGATGTCATTTTTCGATCACCTGGAAGCTTTAAGATGGCATTTGGTTCGCTCGGCAATAGCCATTGTTGTTTTTACCTGCCTTGCATTTTACTTTTACGATTTTATATTCGATACCATTATTATGGGCCCCTCAAAGCCCGAGTTTTGGACTTATCGGATGCTTTGCGATTTAGGCGCCTGGTTGCACCGCGATGGCTTTTGCATAACTAAGATCAATATCAGCCTGCTTAATACCGAGATGGCCGGTCAGTTCACTTTAGAGATCAATTCTGCGTTATTAATTGGTATCACAGCGGGCTTCCCTTATTTGCTTTGGGAGCTATGGCGTTTTATAAAACCTGCTTTGCATGAAAAAGAACGCAAAGCGGCGAGAGGCTTTGTAATTTATGCTACGTTTCTATTTTTACTGGGCGTATTGTTTGGATACTTTGTTATTACACCAGAATCCATTAACTTTTTATCAAGCTTTACGGTTAGCTCCCAAATTGAAAATAAATTCTCAGTCGACTCTTACTTATCCTCAGTAGCAACACTTACGCTGGCAACCGGCATAGTGTTCGAGTTGCCTATCATCGTTTATGTATTATCGTCATTAGGCGTATTAACGCAAAAATTCATGCGTGAAACACGCAGGTATGCGGTAGTAGTGATCTTGATTATCGCAGCTGTTGTTACGCCTACCCCGGATATGCTAACCATGACCATTGTGAGTATCCCACTTTTCATTTTGTATGAAATTGGTATCCTTGTGGCAGGGGTTGTCGAAAAAAGAAAGTTAGCCCGCGAAAACGCCGCTTAATAAGCAAGTTACAGCCAATACTAACAAAATCTTTACCTTCGTGAATACTTTATTATTATAAATTTGAACCAATGAAAAAAGGGTTAAACATTGCTATTGGCGCCGACCATGCCGGCTTTGAATATAAAGAAGCATTAAAAACCATTTTTGCCGACGATATCAACTTTAAAGATTTCGGTACCTACTCTGCCGATTCGGCCGACTACCCCGATTTTGCCCATCCGGTTGCCTCGGGCGTTGAAAATGGCGAGTTTGATTTTGGCATTTTACTATGCGGTAGTGCCAACGGCGTTGCCATGACGGCTAATAAGCACCAAAATATACGCGCTGCCATATGCTGGAGACACGAGCTGGCAATACCGGCACGCACCCATAACAATGCCAATGTGCTTTGCTTACCCGCCCGTCATATGAGCATTGATGAGGCCAAAAAAACAATAGAGGTTTTTTTAACCGAAGAATTTGAGGGTGGCAGGCATGCTACCAGGGTAAATAAAATTAGTTGCTAAAAATAAAATCGAGATAAATGAAAAAACTATCATTATGGATAACGGCATTGGCCTTTGCATCAAGCGCATGCGCGCAGCAAAACGCTACTGCTGTTAAGTATGCTAAATTAATAAGCGCCGAGGATGCTAAAAAACACCTGAGCATTTTGGCATCAGACGAGTTTGAAGGCCGCGAAACCGGTAAGCCGGGTGCCGATAAAGCAGCAAACTATATTGCTGCCGAATTTAAAAGATTAGGGCTGCAGGCACCTGTTAACGGCACCTACTTTTTTGATGTGCCGTTAGTTGAAAACAAACTAAACGTAAGCGCCTTTACCGTAAATGGCCAATCATTTGGCAACTGGAAAGACTTTTTCCTGCCGGGCTCGTTCCCTGACAAAAATATAAATGCAACCGAAGTTGTGTATGTAGGCTATGGCACCGAAGCTGAATTAGAAGGTGTAGATATTACCGGTAAAATAGTATTGCTGATAAATGAAGATAAGCCCGAAGCCGGTAAAACAACTAATACCAGCTACCGCGCAACAGCATCGCGCATTGCTATTTTAAAAGCCATCCGCGAGAAAAATCCGGCTATTGTATTGGGTGCTAATGGCGAACTAACCAACTTGCTAAAACGTTTTGGTGGCGGTGCCGGTGGTGCAAGCTTATCTATTAAAAAGGAGGTTGCTGTAAATACGCAAGCGCCGTTATTTAACGTAACTACAGCGGTTGCAGATGCCCTGGTTAAACAAACCGGCAAAACTTACGATGAATTAAAGGCAGCTACAGCTACGGCAAAACAAACCCAGGTTATTAAAGCTGCAACTACAATTACTTTTAATACTGAAAAGAAAGATGTTAAAGCGGTAGATGTTGTAGGCTTTATGCCCGGATCTGACGCTAAATTGAAAAACGAGGTGTTGGTATTCTCTGCACATTACGACCATATTGGTTTAAACACCCGCCCCGGCGCAACAGATAAGGTAAACAATGGTGCCGATGATGACGGATCGGGAACTACCGGTATATTGGAAATAGCCCGCGCATTTTCGCAAGCTAAAAAAGATGGCCATGGCCCGCGCCGCAGCGTGCTTTTTCTGGGTAATGTTGGCGAAGAAAAAGGCTTGTTAGGATCAGAGTATTATACCGATCATCCTATCTATCCTTTAGCTAACACCATTGCCGATTTAAATATTGACATGATAGGCCGTGTAGGCGAAGAGTATATTGGCAAGCCCGATTCTGCCAACTACGTGTACTCAATTGGTTCGGCAATGTTAAGTACCGACCTGAACAAGATCGGCGAAAACGCCAACAATACCTACACTAAAATGAAACTGGATTATAAGTACGATGACCCTAACGATCCAAATCGTTTTTACTATCGTTCAGATCATTACAACTTTGCAAAGCACGGTGTGCCGATTATATTCTATTTTAACGGCGTACATGCAGATTATCACCAACCAGGCGACGAGGTAAGTAAAATTAACTTCCCGTTACTGGCCAAGCGTGCGCAACTGGCATTTTACACTGGCTGGGATTTGGCAAACCGCGACACCCGCCCCGTTGTAGATGTTAAAACACCTGCACCAACTAATTAATTTCAACAAATAGCTATAGTAAAATGTCACCTTGTGTAAAACAGGGTGACATTTTCATTTTAATATTAACCATCAATCTGTTAAAACACTAATTTCGCATTAATGGGAAATACAGCAGAAGAATTCCTGGTAGCTTCAGAAGCTAAAGCCTTTGATATGGACCACCGCCATATTATCAATTATAACATTGATAAGTATGATACGGCTGTAGATCGTGGCCTGTCGAGGATGATCAATCTTGACAATGCTAAAAAGCGCGGGCATGCCATTAAGTGGAAGGTGATGGAAAATCTGGATAAGTTTTTACCCGAGTTTGAAGCCAACTTTCAAAAACGCGGTGGGAAGGTAATTTGGGCCAATGATGCAGAAGAGGCGAACCGTGAGATACTGAATATCATTAATAAAGCAGGTGCCAAAACGGTTATCAAATCAAAATCAATGGCAACCGAAGAAATTCACCTGAACGAGTTTTTAGAGAATCACCATATCGAATCGTTGGAGAGCGACCTGGGCGAATACATTGTTCAGTTACTTGGCCAAAGGCCGTACCATATAGTTACCCCGGCAATGCACCTGTCTAAAGAAGACATTGCCAAACTGTTTAATGAGCGCTTTGGAACGCCGATAGATGCCACTCCCGAACAGTTAACTCAAAAAGCTCGCGAGATACTAAGGGATAAATACCTGCAGGCCGACATAGGCATTACAGGAGCCAACTTTATTATTGCCGATACCGGAAGCATTGCCATTACCGAAAACGAGGGCAACGCGCGCCTTACAACCTCGTTCCCTAAAATACAGATATCTATTGTGGGGATAGAAAAGGTGATACCATCGCTAATGGACCTTGACCTGTTTTGGCCAATGCTGGCTACCCATGGCACAGGGCAAAACCTAACCGTATACAATACCATATTAAGCGGCCCAAGGCAAACAAACGAAACCGACGGCCCGGAAGAAATGTATGTGGTGTTATTAGATAATGGCCGCACCAACCTGCTTGCCCAAAAAGAGCAGCGCCAAGGTTTATACTGCATACGTTGCGGGGCCTGTTTAAACGTGTGCCCGGTTTATAAAAACATTGGAGGCCATACTTACGAAACTACCTATAGCGGCCCTATAGGCTCAATAATTACCCCGCACATGCGCGGTATGGAAGAGTTTAAGCACTTAAGCTATGCATCAAGCTTATGCGGTAAATGTACCGAGGTTTGCCCGGTAAAAATTGACATACACAAAATGCTGCTGCTAAACCGCCGCGATGCGGTTACAGAAAATGTAGTTACCACCAAAGAAAAATGGGGCTGGGCACTGTGGAAAAAAGGCATGTTGAAACGAAACATGACAGACTTTTTTGGCGGCAAGATGAAGAATACCTTTATGCGGATGTTCTTTAAAAGATCGTGGGGCAACTTGCGCGATATGCCCGAAGTTGCCGAAAAATCGTTTAGCCAAAAGTGGAAAGAGCAGCACACGCAACCCAAAGACAGTTTATAGCAAGCGATGGATATAAAAGAACAGATTGTAAGGGAATATATAGAGGCTTACAACAACTTTGACATAGATGGGATGCTTATTAACCTGGGGCCGCTTGTAAAGTTTGAAAACATAGCGGGCGGTAAAGTTAACATGACCCTTTTGGGCTTACCAGAATTTAAGGCGCAGGCCGAACAGGCTAAAAACTTGTTTAGTACCCGTAAGCAAACCATAACCGCGTTGCATTATAATGCGCAGCAAGTGGAAGTTGATATAGATTACTACGGTGTATTGGCTGTTGACCTGCCAAACGGAATGAAAAAAGGAGATGAACTTAACCTGACCGGGAAGTCGGTTTTCGTGTTTGAGGGCGAAACCATTACTGCTATAACAGATATAAGCTAAACATGCGTAAAATTATTTTAAACCTGGCGGTAAGCCTTGACGGCTTTATTGAGGGGCCAAACGGCGAGTATGATTGGTGCCTTACCGACCAGGATTATGGCATGGATGCTTTTTTTGAAAATTGCGACACCATATTTATTGGCCGTAAAAGTTATGAGCTGATAAGTACTGATACCAGCATATTCCCTGTTGAGCAGATATATGTTTTTTCGGATACGCTGCCCGAAGAGCAAGGCATGAATGTATCGGTAGTAAAATCATACGAGTTTGACGACACGGTTGAGCGGGTGATGAACGAACCCGGCAAAAACATATGGCTTTTTGGCGGCGCAGAATTGCTATCGGCTTTTTTAAATAAGAATTTAATAGGCGAAATGATCCTGTCTATCCACCCCATACTTTTAGGTGCCGGCAAAAACCTGTTTAAAAACTTAAATGACCGGGTCGAGCTGATATTTATCAGCCAGCAAACTTATTCGAGCGGCTTACTACAGGCTAAATATGCCCTTAAGCCTAAGTTTGATATGGATATGCTGGCTAAGCTATAGCATGTTAGTGCTTATCGCCAAAACCAAACTCTTTGTAGGTATTTGGCTCATCGTTACTGTTGGTAAAAGCAAAGGTGTAGGTAGCACACCATGTTTCGTAATCGGCCGCCTTGTCGGTTGATGGTTGTATCCGCGCAACGCGCAGCATATAAATACCATCGCGGCTTAAGTTAAAATATATTTTTCCTAAAGCGTCTGTGGTCAGTTTTTGAGGATAAACATTCCCGGCCTCTGTTTTAATATAAAGGTACATCGGCGCGTTTGGTAATGGCTTACCCTTAAAATTTACAAGGGCGGTAATATCGCCGCCGTAGCTTTGCTTGTATGGGTTCTGTTTAAGCGTTATCTCCAGCTCGTTATTTAAAACCTTTTCGTAAAGATTACCTGTAGGGTCATCAACGGTAACCAGGGTTTTTAAAAATTTCGTGTACTTTTCGGTGTACTTTAACCTGTTCGAGTTTTTTAAGGGCTCGGCAATATCATCATAACCCTGCTCGGTAAGGTAAGTGATAAAATCTTCGCCGGGTATATCGTTCAGTTCTTTGGTATTCATTTCTACCAAAGCTAAACCCTTGTTAAGCATATTGTAATTTACAACCGGGCTAGTATTGTCTTTTGTTATTTTACTTAAATCCGCTTTCTTTGAACCTTCGTATAAGTTGAATACAGAAGTTTGTGCTAAATTGTAACCGCTTTCTTCGCCGGAAGTAATTTTGTCTCCTTCTAATAAATGTACGTTTAGCTTACCGCCTTTATGTAGGTAAAAGCTGCCTGGCAACAGGTAATAATCGGGCGTAAAGGCAAGGGTAGCAATTATTACAAGCGTAAGAAAAGTTTTAACGTACGGGTTTCTCATAGTAAATAACAGTAATGTTCAAACATACAAAGTTTTAAAAACTTCTTAGCTTTACAACGTGATTTTCGACAGGAAAAGTATTGATAATGACGGTTTGGTGAATTTCTATAAGAAATTGCTCCTACCCCGCCTTGTCGAAGAAAAAATGCTGATACTGCTGCGCCAGGGCCGTATTGGCAAGTGGTTTTCGGGTATTGGGCAAGAGGCAATTGCCGTTGGCAGCACCATGGCCATGGCCGCAGATGAGTATATTTTACCCATGCACCGCAACCTTGGTGTATTTACCGCGCGCAACATCCCTATATCGCGTTTAATGGCCCAATGGCAGGGTAAGGCATCGGGTTTTACCCGCGGCAGAGATCGGTCCTTCCATTTTGGCACCCAGGATTATAAGATAATAGGGATGATATCTCACCTTGGCCCGCAATTGGCCCTTGCCGATGGCATTGCCCTTGCCGATAAATTACGCGGCGATAAAAAGGTAACCCTTGTATTTACAGGCGAAGGCGCTACAAGCGAGGGCGATTTTCATGAAGCGCTTAATATTGCAGCGGTATGGGACCTGCCGGTTATCTTTTTAATAGAAAATAATGGCTACGGCTTATCTACCCCAACAAACGAACAATACCGTTGCGCATCGTTAGTTGACAAGGCCATTGGTTATGGCATTGAAGGTCGAAAGATCGACGGTAATAATATATTAGATGTTTACAATACCATCAGCTTATTGGCAAAGGATATGCGCCAAAGGCCGAGGCCGGTGTTAATAGAGTGCATGACTTTTAGGATGCGCGGGCACGAAGAAGCATCGGGCACAAAGTATGTACCCCCGCACTTGTTTGAGGAGTGGAAAAACAAAGACCCGCTTGATAACTTTGAAAGGTTTTTATTAGAACAGCAAGTGCTGCGCCCCGAGTGGGTGCCCTATTTAAAGAACGAGTTTACCAGCCTGATAGATGTAGAAATAGAAAAGGTTTTTAAAGAGCCTGATATAGTTCCGCATGTGGCTACCGAGGTAAACAGCATGTACAGGCTGCATAGTTTACCGGCTTATATCCCGTCAGAGCAAAGCACCGATAAAAGATACATAGATGCCATAAGCGATGGCTTGCGCCAAAGCATGCGCAAGTACGATAACCTTGTAATAATGGGCCAGGATATTGCCGAATATGGCGGCGCATTTAAAATAACGCAAGGCTTTTTAGAGGAGTTTGGTAAAGACAGGGTACGCAACACCCCCATTTGCGAATCGGGGGTTATAGGTGCGGCCATGGGCCTTGCCCTTAACGGTTACAAAGCCATAGTTGAAATGCAGTTTGCCGATTTTGTAACCTGCGGCTTTAATCAGGTGGTAAATAACCTGGCCAAAACCTACTACCGATGGGGGCAAACGGTAGATGTTGTTATACGGATGCCAACAGGTGCCGGTACCGGTGCAGGGCCATTCCACTCGCAAAGCAACGAGGCCTGGTTTACTAAAACACCGGGGTTAAAAGTAGTTTATCCTGCTTTCCCTGATGATGCTAAGGGCTTAATGATGGCCGCCGCGGATGACCCTAACCCGGTTATATTTTTTGAGCATAAATATTTGTACCGCAGCATAGCGGGCAATGTACCCGAGGGTGACCATTACGTAGAAATTGGCAAGGCAAAAATAGTTCGCGAGGGTACTAAGGCCAGTATCATTACCTTTGGTCTGGGCGTACATTGGGCTATAGAGTATGCCGATAACCACCCCGATCAGTCTATCGAAATATTAGACCTGCGCAGTCTGCAGCCATGGGATAAGGAAGCGGTGGTAAATACGGTAAAGAAAACATCGAAAGTATTGGTGCTGCACGAAGATACCATGACCAGCGGCTTTGGCGGCGAGATAGCCGCTTACATAGGCGAGCATTGCTTTAAACACCTGGATGCCCCGGTAATGCGCTGCGCCAGTTTAGATACCGCTATCCCCATGAATAAAGCACTGGAGGACCAGTTTTTAGCCAAAGCCCGTTTAGAGGAAACTATGGCCAAACTGCTAAAATTTTAATCCTGCAACAACTCCACCTCTGCAACGGGGCTAAACAGGTATACCCTTTTGCTGCTTACCTCAATACATTTATAGCGTTTGCGCAGCTTTTCCTCTTTACGAAAAACGCGGCCGTCCTTAAGCTTAAATAGGGCCTTTAGCGGCAGCTTCTCTACCGTGTGCACAGATTCCTTCGGCGCGTCATATTTACGCAGTGAGCGGTACAGGGTGAGGTCTGAGCAGCTGGAGGCGGCGGGGTTGTTCAGGTAATTGGTAATGGCTTGCTTTACATCCGGCGGAAAAACATCTTTTTCAAAAAAAGGTTGCATCATCTTTTTAAAATTCGTCTTCCACTCGGTGCCATGCGGCTTGGCTTTTTGCTTATGCTCGTTCCAGGTATGCAGGTGTGCAAACTCGTGTACGGTGGTTACTAAAAAAGCATAGGGGTTAAGGTCGAAGTTTACAGATATGCGGTGCCCTTTGCCATCATATGGTGCGCGGTAGTCGCCAAACTTGGTGCCGCGGTTGCGCGATATTTTAAACTCGCACTTAAAGTAATCTATCCAGCGGCCAATAAGCGGGGCCGCACCAGGCGGAAGATATTTTTCGAGAACTTTTACTTTATCCAATTTTTACCTCTGTATCAAAGATAGGAGTTTTGAGCCGAATGCTAAAGAACACGGCAGTATGCTTGGTCAGTAACAAGTAAAAGGTTTAACTACTTCAACAGGTGATATACCAAAAATGATGCGCCGTAGGCCAGAACCGTCATGTAAGCAAACTGGGCTGCAGGCCAGCGCCAGTCTTTGGTTTCGCGGTATACCACGGCAACGGTGCTGGCGCATTGCATGGCAAAGGCATAAAACATCATTAGCGAAAAGGCCACGGCTAACGTAAACACAGGCTGCCCGGTATCAGGATTTTTAGCATGGCGCATTTTGTCTTGCACCGAGTCTATTTTATCAGCATCGCCCTCTACGCTGTAAATGGTAGCCATGGTGCCTACAAATACCTCGCGGGCGGCAAAAGAGGTGATCAATGCTATACCTATTTTCCAGTCGAAACCGATTGGTTTTATCACCGGCTCAATTACGTGCCCTAATACACCGGCATATGAATTCTCTAATTTTTCGGACGATATCACCCGTTTAAGGCTATCGGGTTTCATGCTTTGCGCGTATTGCGGCTGGCTGTATTTTTGGTCTATTTTTTGGAAACGGTTACCCGGCCCGTATGATGACAGCACCCAAAGTATTACCGATACTGCTATGATAACCTTGCCAGCCTCTAACACAAATGTTTTGGCCCTATCGTACATCGAAAATAGCACATTGTTCCAGCGGGGCATGCGGTAAACCGGCAGCTCCATTATAAAATAGCCTCGTTCGCGCGCTTTTAAAACAAACTTCATTACGTAGGCCACCAGTACTGCCGATACTAAGCTTAACACGTACATGCCTGTTAATGCCAGGCCCTGCAAATTAAAAATAAACCATACATTTTTGTTGGGCACTACCAGGGCAATCAACAAGGTATAAACAGGTAAACGGGCCGAGCAGGTAACCAGCGGGGTAACCATAATGGTTATCATCCTGTCCTTCCAGTTCTCGATGGTGCGGGTACTCATAATTGATGGTACGGCACAGGCAAAGCCGCCTATTAAAGGCACCACAGATTTGCCGTTAAGCCCAACCTTGCGCATTATCTTATCCATCATAAACGTTACGCGCGACATGTAGCCGGTATCTTCCAGGATGGATATAAACGCAAACAGGATGGCTATTTGCGGGATAAATACCATTACCCCGCTAAGGCCCGCAACAACGCCGTCTATCAGCAGGTCGGCCAATGGGCCGGCAGGCAATATATGCCTTAAGCCACCTTCCGCCCAAACAAACAGATCTTCGATAAGCGACATAGGGTAAGCCGACCAGGCAAATATTGACTGGAACATAAACAATAGGATACCCATAAAAATGATAAAGCCAAATACCCGGTGGGTAAGTATCTTATCTATCTTATTGCTGTGGCTTTCGTCATAAGCGGTTTGGGGGGTTTTAACGGTGTCGTATAAAAGGTCGTTTATATAATTATAGCGGGCTATGGTTTCGGCCCCTTGTGCTTTTTGCGAATGGAAGGAGAATTGTTGTTCCAAATCCTCTATACGGTCGCTTTCTGCAGGGGTTAAAAACTTTAAAGTTTCGTGCTGGTGGGCCAGTTGCAGGGCCAGGTAAGGGACATCAATATTATTTTCCTTGCTTATGGCATCAACCATTTCGGGCGCTATGGCACGCACGTCAATGCTTTCTTGTTGCAGGGCAAATTTGTTGGCGTATGATATGGCCGTTTTCAATTCGGCTATGCCCTGTAGCTTACGGGCGGCAATAGGTACAATGGGTACACCCAATTTTTCGGCCAATAGGTTGATGTCTATTTTTATGCCCGCCTTTTTTGATAGGTCTATCATGTTTAGGGCCACAACTACCGGTATCTTTAAATCGGCAACCTGGGTATATAATAAAAGGTTACGTTTTAAATTGGTGGCATCTAAAATTACCACCACCAGGTCGGGCTTAAGTTCGCCGCCTTTTTCGGCCAGTACCGAAAACACGATGGATTCGTCTTTACTTTTTGGGTATAAGCTGTAAGTACCCGGAAGATCTATTATTTCGGCACCGCGGCCATCGGGCAGTTGGGTGTAGCCTATTTTTTTATCAACAGTAACCCCCGGAAAATTTCCTATTTTTTGGTTTAAACCGGTTAGTGCATTAAAGAGCGTTGATTTACCGGTGTTGGGATTGCCTACAAGCGCTACTCTGATGTCAGCTTTCAATGTTTAGTAAACTACTGCAAAATTATAGTCGAAGCTTCGAATTTACGAAGGCTTAACTGATAACCCGAAACATGAATGGCAATAGGATCGCCCATGGGCGCTATACGCGAAACTTTAATTTGCTCGCCCGGAAGGCAACCCATTTCCATTAACTTAACAGACATTTCCAGGTCAGAAAATTCCTTAACAATACCAGTTTCTCCTACTTCGAGTTGTGAAAGCGTTGTTTGCATATACAAATGTATGGTTATTTGTATTAAATCCAAATAAGAAGTAGCGCAGTTTTGTAAATTTTTTGTCTAAAAATTTTAATGCAGCTAATTAGCCGTAAAAAGCTGGTAACAAGGGCTTTTTACCCTGCATAGTTCCACTAAAATCTAACGCTATTTTGCTCCCGAAAAGGCATGGGTAGAAACCGTTTTGCTAAAATGGGGGCAATTACAATCTTTTTTAAATAAACCGCATGATGACGCAGCTATGGCGACTGATACGCAAAAGAGGAAAAGTTTAACTTTTTTCATGGTTAACAGCATAAGCGGTAACTATTACACTAAAAATTCCCATACAGGCACCTATGGTATCGGCAAAAAGGTCGGCCCCATCCGCGCTTCGCCAGGGCAAATAATTTTGTATAGCCTCTATTAAAGCACCAAAGCTAATAAGTACAATAGTGTTTTTAACGGCTATCTCTATACGTATGGTTCGGGTATGCCATTTACGTATACTGCCGGCGCAATACAAAACAGCTAAAACAAAAAACAGCCCGCAATGTACCAGCTTATCAAAACCCGCAAAAAACAGAGGGCCTTTATCAACCCCTCCCAGCGGAATTACACATATTATTAAAATAAAGCAGGCCCACAAAAATGCAGGCCCGTAATATTTAAAAGTCATCTTCATTTTTTATTGGCCAATTACAGCTTTGTAATCATCAGCAGATAATAGGGCTTCTGCATCAGCAGCGTCTTTAAGGCTTATTTTTACCATCCATCCATCGCCATATGGGTCAGAGTTTACCAGCTCGGGTTGGCTATCCAACAACGAGTTAATTTCTAAGATGGTGCCATCAAGCGGCATAAACAGGTCCGATACGGTTTTCACAGCTTCAACAGTTCCAAAAACTTCTTCTTTAGCTACATCCTGCCCAACGGTGTTAATGTCTATATAAACAATATCACCTAACTCGCCTTGTGCAAACTCGGTAATGCCAATAAAGGCTTCGTTGCCTTCAACACGAATCCATTCGTGGTCTTTTGTATATTTTAATTCTGCAGGAAATGTCATGATGTAAATTTTATGTGCCCAAAAATAATAAAATTTAAGGTATAACAATATGCATAAAAATTTAAACCGGCCTATAATACGGCCCGATGCAAACCTTGTGTACGAAATTATGTTAACTATAAGAACAAAAAAACCTATAAAATGAAAAAATTTAGTTTAATGGCAATGATAGCGCTTGCAGCGTGTTCATTCCAGGCATGTAACAACGCCTCAAAAGACAGTAAAGAAACAGCCGATAGCGTAAACGCTGTAAAAGACACCACTACCAACGGATCGACAGGTATTGCTGTTGATGAAATGGACGCCAAGTTTGCAACCGATGCTGCTAACGCAGGTATGGCCGAAGTTGCTGCCGGTAAATTAGCTTCAGAAAAAGCAACCAATGCACAGGTTAAAGATTTTGCTAATATGATGGTGATGGACCATACCAAAGCAAATGAAGAATTAATGGCTATAGCCAAGACCAAAAATATTACCCTGCCAACCGCGCCCGATGCCGATCATCAAAAAATGTTGACAGATCTTTCTGCAAAATCAGGTGCCGAGTTTGATAAAGCATATGTTGATGCAATGGTTAACGGTCACAAAAAAGTAGCATCGATGTTAGAAGATGCATCTAAAAAATGTAAAGATAGCGAGCTGATGGCTTTTGCTACCAAAACATTGCCTACCGTTAAAGCGCACCTTGCAAAAATTGAGGCTATACAAGCCGGCATGAAATAAGCCTGGCCTGCATTTGATATTTAAAAGGGAAGGGCTGCGGCTTGTCCCTTTTTTATTTTTTTAAATTTATGGCGATGTTTATTATTATGATAATTTTACCAATATGTCAGCACCTATTATAACCGGCTTAATGGCCTACGGAATGTCGGGCCGTATTTTTCACGCGCCATTTATACATAGTAACCCGGCATTCCAGCTTAAGGCTGTGGTGGAGCGGAACGAGAAAAAGGCAGGCAAGGTTTATCCGGATATTATCAGCTACAACAGCATCGACGATTTGCTTAACGACGAAACGATAGAGCTGATAATTGTTAACACGCCAAACAACACCCACCTTGATTATGCCATCAGGGCTATGCAGGCCGGCAAACATGTACTGCTCGAAAAACCGGCTGCTGCAACCAGTGCCGAAGTAAAGCAGCTATTTGATGTGGGCCGGCAGCTGAAAAAGCACGTAATGATATACCAAAACCGCCGGTACGATAGCGGTTTTTTATCAACCAAAGCTGTAATTGAAAGCGGCCGCCTGGGTACACCAATAGAGGTGATATTTAGAATGGACCGGTATAAAGCCGCGATAGGCCCGAAAGGCTTTAAGGAGTCGAAAGATATCCCCGCAAACGGCCTGGTGTACGACCTTGGCCCGCATTTAATAGATAATGCCATTAGCTTGTTTGGCAGGCCGCTGTCTTTCACAAAAACTACTGGCATATACCGCGAGGGATCGGAGGTGCCCGATTATTTCCATTTTCATTTAACGTATCCTAACCAACTGAACGTGTTTTTAACATCGGGCTTGCAAATAGCAGGTGAATATCCCGGCTTTATAGTAAACGGTACACTGGGCAGCTTTATAAAAAACCGCACAGATGTACAGGAGGGCCAATTAGACAAAGGGATGATGCCTACTGATAATGGCTATGGCGTAGAGCCTGCCGGCAACGAGGGTACGTTAATAACCGTTGGTGCCGATAATCAAAAACAAACCGAGTTAGTGCCATCAAGCAAGGGTGATTACTCGGAAATATTTGATGCCGTTTATCATACAATCCGGAATAATGCGTTATTCCCTGTAACAGAAGAACATATTGCCTGGCAGCTTGAAATGCTGGAGGCTTAACAATTACCGTAATGGTTACTTTAAAACATATGAAAAGATTAGTATTTGCCCTTGGCCTTATCATTTTTGCAAGCTGCTCAAGAGCGCAGACATACACCCCACCACCGGTTATTGCACCCTATAAAATGCTGAAACTGGATAATACCTACACTACGCCGGCAGATCTTAAGAAGGATAAGCCCGTAATGCTGATATACTTTGCACCCGATTGCAGCCATTGCCAAAAGCTGATATACGATATGAAGCCGGTAATGAACAGCTTTAAAGATATACAGGTAGTGATGATAACCTTTGCCGATATAAGAATGGTAAAAACTTTTAACGATGACTACAAACTATCTGATTATCCCAATTTTACTTTAGGCACCGAAGGATATACTTACAAAGTACAAAGGTACTACAACTTACAAACCACCCCCTACATTGCCATATACGACAAAAAGGGCAACCTGGTAAAGGCCTTTGAAAAGGTACCTAAGATACCTGAACTGGTAGCCACGGTTAAAAAAGTTTAAAGATATGCGGTTAGCATTTAACCTGCCCGATGGCCAAGAGTCATCGGGTTTTTTGTGCTCATAAA
The DNA here is from genome assembly GCA_005938025.2 of Inquilinus sp. KBS0705. Taxonomy (NCBI): domain Bacteria; kingdom Pseudomonadati; phylum Pseudomonadota; class Alphaproteobacteria; order Rhodospirillales; family Rhodospirillaceae; genus Inquilinus; species Inquilinus sp. KBS0705. Next base: position 364,277 of record VCCI02000002.1, read on the forward strand.
TTTGCTGCCTGCTCGACCGCACTCTATCACCCGGCATATACAAAAGTCGGCAACAAATTTTAATATTGTTGTGACACTGTTTTGTCACTAAGTTAAAAATGCGCCGGCCATGGCAAATGCAAAATAAATTCCATTTATATGCCAGATTATTTTATATTAGTGATGACCACCCAACGAAAAAAAAAGAAAATCCTACACAGGGAGCTGCAATATTTCGCAAAAATCTGCAAAAATTTACCTTAGGTGTGAAATGAGCCCATCACCACTCGGATGGATAACAAAAAAGGGCCGTCATCCGGCCCTTTCTGATCATATTTTGTAATACTAAATTTTATAATTATTCGCCGCCGGTATGGTCGTGCGCATGCTCTTCTCTAAATAGTTTCGCACTAAAAAAGTCGTTGTTCATGCGGGCAATGTTGTTTAAAGTTATCTCTTTAGGGCATTCTGCTTCGCAGGCGCCGGTATTGGTACAGTTACCAAAGCCTTCCTTATCCATTTGGGCAACCATGGCCTGTACACGGCTATAACGCTCGGGCTGGCCTTGTGGTAACAAGCTTAGCTGGGTTATCTTAGCCGAGGTAAACAGCATTGCCGATGCGTTTTTACAAGCAGCAACACAAGCCCCGCAACCTATACAGGTAGCCGAGTTAAATGCCTCATCAGCAATAACTTTGGGTATGGGTATTACGTTGGCATCGGGTACACCGCCGGTGTTAATAGATATAAATCCACCCGCCTGTTGTATACGGTCGAAAGCAGAACGATCGGTAGCCAGATCCTTCACTACCGGGAAAGCCGCCGAGCGCCATGGCTCGATAGTAATGGTTTGGCCATCGCTAAAGCTACGCATGTGCAACTGGCATGTGGTAATAGCCCTTTTAGGCCCGTGCGGCCTGCCATTGATGTATAATGAGCACGACCCGCAGATACCTTCGCGGCAATCGTGGTCAAAGTAAATAGGCTCATCACCGTTAATAGCCAGGCTTTCATTCACAACGTCCAGCATTTCAAGAAAAGACATATCAGGCGAAATGTTTTCGGCCTTATAAGTCACAAACTTGCCTGATGTTTGTGTGTTTTTTTGGCGCCATACTTTCAGCGTCAGGTTCATATTTCCGCTCATTATCTTTGCGTTTTTGAGTTGCAGGCTTTGATAATGAGTATGTTACACATTGCTCATTATCAAAGCACACTACTATTTATAACTACGTTGTGTTAACTTAACATTTTCAAATACAAGCTCTTCTTTGTGCAACACTTCGGGTTGGTTTTCACCTTTAAACTCCCATGCCGCAACAAAAGCAAAGTTCTCGTCGTCGCGCAATGCCTCACCCTCTTCGGTTTGCGACTCAAGGCGGAAGTGGCCACCACACGATTCGCGGCGCATTAAGGCGTCGTCTATCATTAGTTCGCCAAGCTCTATAAAATCGGCAACCCGGCCCGCTCTTTCAAGCGATGCGTTTATTTCCTCGTTCCCGCCGGTTACCAGTGCATTTTTCCAAAAATCGGCCTTTAACGCTTGTATCAAGCCTTTTGCTTTGGTCAATCCTTCTTCGGTACGTGCCATACCGCAATACTCCCAAATGATATGGCCTAATTCGCGGTGATATTCGTTAACGGTTTTGGTGCCCTTTAAAGCAAGCAATTTATTAACGTATGCAATAACATCCTGCTTGGTTTGCTCAAATGCAGGGTGGTTCTTATCAACCGGTTTTGGACCAATGGTAGCGAGGTAGTCTCCTAAAGTATAAGGGATAACAAAGTATCCATCGGCTAAACCCTGCATTAATGCTGATGCACCTAAGCGGTTTGCACCGTGGTCGCTAAAATTACATTCGCCCATGGCATATAAACCCGGTACGTTAGTACTTAAGTTATAATCAACCCAAAGGCCACCCATTGTATAGTGTACTGCAGGATAGATACGCATTGGCTGTTTATACGGGTTTTCATCAGTTATTTGATAATACATATCAAACAGGTTGCCGTACTTAGCTCTAACGGTATCTTCGCCTAAGCGCTCAATCGCTTCAGCAAAATCAAGGAATACCGCAAACCCCGAACCCCCAACACCCTTACCTTCGTCTACCATCTCTTTGGCGTTACGTGAAGCAACGTCGCGAGGCACAAGGTTTCCGAATGATGGGTATTTACGTTCTAAGAAGTAATCGCGCTCGTCTTCTTTTACCTGGGCGGCTGTGATCTCCTTTTTGCGGAGCTTCTCTGCAACTTCCTTAGTTTTTGGTGCCCAAACACGGCCATCGTTACGCAACGATTCTGACATCAGCGTAAGCTTACTTTGATGGTCGCCGGTTACCGGTATACAGGTTGGGTGTATTTGTGTATAGCATGGGTTGGCAAAGTATGCGCCGCGTTTGTGCGCGCGCCATGCTGCCGTTACGTTTGATCCAATTGCGTTTGTTGACAGGTAAAACACGTTTCCGTAACCGCCTGTGGCTAATAAAACCGCATGGCCTGCATGGGTTTCAATTTCGCCGGTCATCATGTTACGGGTAACAATACCTTTGGCCTGGCCGTCAACAATAACAACGTCGAGCATTTCGGTACGGGTGTACATTTTTACCTTACCCAGGTTTATTTGGCGGTTTAAAGCCGAATAAGCACCTAACAAAAGTTGCTGCCCTGTTTGGCCACGTGCATAAAATGTACGCGAAACCTGCGAACCACCGAAAGAACGGTTATCTAATAAACCGCCATACTCGCGGGCAAAAGGAACACCTTGTGCAACACACTGGTCAATGATATTTACTGACACTTCGGCTAGGCGATAAACGTTGCCTTCGCGGGCGCGGTAATCGCCACCTTTAATGGTATCATAAAATAAGCGATAAACACTATCGCCATCGTTTTGGTAGTTTTTTGCAGCATTAATACCGCCTTGTGCAGCAATAGAGTGTGCACGGCGCGGGCTATCCTGAAAACAAAATGCTTTAACATTATAACCTAATGCGGCTAATGAAGCAGCCGCCGAAGCGCCCGCTAAACCAGTACCTACAACAATAATATCGTACTTACGCTTATTGGAAGGGTTAACCAGCTTTAAATTAAATTTATGCTTGCTCCATTTTTCGGCTAATGGGCCTTGCGGAATTTTAGCATCTAAACTCATTTTAACTATTATTTAGCGTAAACTTTATAAACTTTTTATGTAATATACTATTGGCATTAACGCGAAACCTACGGGAATAATAACCGCAAATAACCATGTGCCAAAGAAGTAAATGATAGGCTTGTACTTTTTGTGTACCCAGCCCAGTGTATGAAACGCGCTTTGAAAACCATGCAATAAGTGAAAAGATACCGCACCCATTGCAATAACATAAAAAGCAACATACCATAAGTGGCTAAAGCTTGATGTAATACGTGCATGCAAATCTTTTACGCGCATTATCTCAACATCCTTTTCTGTTGTTAAAGAACGCTCAAAGTCAGGGTTCTCGGGCTTAAAGTCGGATACTACCGTTTCGCCGTTTAGCAGGTTAGTGCGGTATTCTTTAAAACCTATGGTGTTGCTATATTTATAGTTATACCAAAAATCGCCCATGTGTATAACGATGAACAAAAACAGAATAGAACCTAAAAGGCCCATGTTTTTTGAAGACCATGAAGCCGGCGATTTTGTTGCAACAGCATAGCCTACAGGCCTTGCCCTGCGGTTTTTAATAGTTAATACCAGCGCATAAATAGAATGTACTATTATAGCCAGGTATAAAAGGTAAGCTATAACCTCTATAGGCGGGAAATGCGTTAAGAAATTAGCATAGGCATTAAAAGAGTAGCCATTATCGTTATTAAACAGTAACAGGTTACCCCCCAGGTGTACAATTAAAAAAGTACACAAAAACAAGCCTGTTAAAGCCATTATCAGCTTTTTTCCCAGTGATGAGTTAAAGGTTTGTTTAAATTCGCTCATTATTGATCAGATTTATTTAGGCAAAAGTATTTATTAAAAGCCAAAAGATATAAATGGTTTCGGCTTAAAGCGCTACAATCCACTATTTAGAAACAGTCTAAGGAATTACACATCTTTATACGTAACAATGATTAAGTATTAGTAGTTTGATCGACAGATAGAATCATAAGCATACTGAGGTACACGAGTATCTAAAAAAGCATTAATTAATTGCTATAACTTTATCTTTTAGTACGCCGAAAACTTTATCTGTTTTGCGGCTTAGTATGGCTACCTTACCGGTAAACTTACCAAACGATGGTAAAATGGCCTGGGCTTTACCAAATGAAAAGCAAGGCAGTGTTATACTTTGTCGGCCCTTGCCGGCTAAATTAATGCCCGGGTGTATATGCCCGCACAAAACATATCCCTCTTGTCGCATATCATCAGGGGCTGTTAGCGGGTGGTGCAGCATCAAAAAAGGGCTTATTAATAATTCATCCTGCACTACTATGTCAATATCGGTATAGTGTTTATCGTGTATAATATCATGGTTCCCCTTTACCAAAACGATCTTTAATTTAGGAAACTGCCTGCGCCACATTACAAACCAATCCCAATCGTTATTCAAATCGCTATGAAAAAGGTCGCCTAAAAAAACAATTGTCTCAGGGCGATATTCATGAATTAGGTCTGATAACACTGCAAGGTCGTCTTGCTCCATATCGCGGGGTATAGCAATACCAGCCTTTCGAAAATGGCCAACTTTGCCTAAATGAACATCTGCTGCTATCAGTGCTTTTTGCTGCTGCCAGTAAATAGCCTTTTGCGGTAGTAATAATAGGTCTTGATCTAAAAAATGGAAAGGGGTGCCGGCACTCATGGTCATATTCGGGGTCAAAGATAATGCATAGGCTTAAAACAAGAAACCCGGCATAAGCCGGGCTTCTTAATAAACAATCACTTATTATAATTACTGTATTTCAAATACGTTACTAAAATTGCCCCCATCAGGATAAACACCTGTAATAATTAAGCGGCCATTTTTTAAGTTGGTAATAACCCTATCCATATCGGCAACACTATTAATAGGCTGCTTATTTATAGATGTTATAACCGAGCCAACTGGAATTTCAGTGTCATCAAAAATTCCACCCGGACGAACCTGGGTAACCAATACACCTGAATTTACATGGAATTTAGCCTTTTGTGTTGCATTTAACGGTTGGAAGCTTGCGCCCATTTTGTTAAACAATTCAGATGCTGATTTTGACACAGCAGCAGTTTTCGCAGCCGGAGCTTCTGCTTTTAACGTTACTTCAAAATTCTTTTCGCTGCCGTTACGTAAAACGGTAATGCTTATTTTATCGCCTGGCTGTAAACGTGCAACACGTTCTTGCAGATCAGATGATTCGTAAACAGTATTCCCTTCCACTTTGGTTATAATATCACCAGTTTTTAAACCGGCTTGTTCGGCACCGCCGCCCGGTACAAGTGAGTTTACATATAAACCGTTTGTTTGATCGCTGTTTACGCTTTTTGCTGCGTCAGGGTCGCTCAGATCTGCGAAGCTTATACCTACATAGCCGCGTTTAACCGCGCCGAATTTTTTAATATCATTTAATACCTTTTTTGCAAGGTTAATAGGGATGGCAAAGCCATATCCTTCGTATGAGCCGGTGTGCGATGCGATAGCTGCGTTAATGCCAATTAGTTCGCCGGCTGAGTTTACCAAAGCGCCACCACTGTTACCAGGGTTAATCGCAGCATCAGTTTGAATAAAAGATTCTATACCTTTCTTTAAAGAAGGCTCTTGCTGCCTAACAGGGAATGGGTTCTCATCATCATCGTCACCACGGTCGATAATACCAATATTACGACCCTTAGCGCTTACGATACCTGCAGTAACGGTTGAGTTTAATTTAAAAGGGTTACCAACCGCTAAAACCCACTCGCCAACACGTACAGCATCCGAATTGCCTAATTTTACAATGGGCAGGTTAGTTGCATTAATTTTAATTAAAGCAAGGTCTGTATTCGGGTCGGTACCTATCACCTTTGCTTCAAAGCTACGGTGGTCGTTGGTTACGATAGTGATTTTTTCGGCCTTGGCAACCACATGGTTATTGGTTACAATGTAACCATCAGGAGAAATGATAACGCCCGAACCTGATGCCATTTGAGGGCCTTGAGGGCGCATGCGCTGGCCAAACATCTGTCCAAACATTTGCTCAAACTGGTCTTGGCTGCCACTTCCTTTTGCCGCATAAGTAGTGCGTATGTAAACTACTGCCGGTGTAACTTCGGCTGCTGCCTGTGTAAAATCAACGGAGCCTGCAGACGACTCCACACGCGCAGGTGCCGGATTATTAGCAAAATATACTTTTTGCTTATCTTCAATACTCATGTTGTCGGCATACTTGTTTTCGGCAAGCTTATATACGCCTAACGCCATGGCACCGCCAACAAAGGCGGTTAATAATGTTAAACCAAATTTTTTCATATTATTTTTCACTTATCTTTTGCTTTGTTTATATAAGGGATTCAAATTTAATACCATATAGACGATATAATCAATAATAAGGTATGTGTAATATTGTTAAAAATTGTTAAATAACCACACGTTGTCTGTTATATTTGTTACCTCATACCTATATACATAGACAACTAAGCCACATAACATATTACAGTGCAAGTAAAATTTTACAAATACCAGGGCGCCGGCAACGATTTTGTTTTGATTGACAACAGGCAAAAACTTGTAAATATGCTTGATAAACAGGCGGTTGCAAAATTATGCGACAGACGTTTCGGTGTAGGGGGCGATGGGCTGATGTTATTGGAGAACGAAGAAAGTTTCGACTTTAAAATGGTTTACTATAATGCTGATGGGAACGAGGGCAGTATGTGTGGTAACGGCGGCCGCTGTATTGTAGCATTTGCCAAACATTTAGGCATTGTAAAAGACGCGACAAAATTTCTGGCTACTGACGGCGTACACCATGCCAAAATTTCAGAAGATGGCAAATGGGTTAGTTTGCAGATGATTGATGTAGCCGATATTAATAAGGATGGCGATGCATATGTTTTAAATACCGGATCGCCACATTATGTTAAACAAACTACCGACCTGGAGATAAAAGATGTTTATAATGAAGGTTATGCTATACGTAATAATGCCACATATAAAACAGACGGCATTAACGTAAACTTTGTAGAAAAAGCAAAAGAGGGCGAGGGATATTTTGTACGTACCTTTGAGCGGGGCGTTGAAAATGAAACCTATGCATGCGGCACTGGCGTTACTGCAGTGGCATTGGCTATGGCTAAACACAATCATCAACACGGAACCATCAACACCCCCATAAAAGTGTTAGGCGGAAACCTAAACATCCGCTTTGACAGTGATGGCGAAAAGTTTAGCAATATCTTTTTAGAAGGACCTGCCGAGCTGGTTTTTGCGGGTGAGATAGTGTTATCATAAAAAATGAAACAATTTAAAATATTTTTAACCTTATTGGTTATTGGGCGGGCTGCTACTGTTAATGCACAGCAAGTAATTGCAAAATTCCGGTCTTTAACATACGTAACTTATGAGATAGCTGGCAAAAAAGCAGTTATAAAAGATATTGTTGAGATTAGTGAGGATGGCAAAGCACGTTGCCGGTCGGTATGGTATAACGGTATTGCTGATACAACCTACCAATTAACGGAGAGTAAACTAAAACAACTTAACAGAGTTTTTAATGGTGCCAAACCATTAAAAAGCTTTATGGAAAGTACCAAGCTCCCCGAGAATGAGCATTTTGCGGGGCCACTTGAATATGTCGTGTATACTAATAACCTTGGAGGTGAGGACCATCTTACAATAGTCAGTCCGTTTATGAATAACGAATTTAACGAAGCGTTAGAGTACTTGGGTATTAATCCTTCTAAAATAAAATACAAAGGCAAAACAATCATAAATCCTGGCTTAGCAAGGCAAATACTTTCTTCTGAAAAACAAGCTACTTATATTCCTAAAATTGAGGAACAACCAACTGTTTTGGAATTGCATTAAATTTTTGACTTCCCGTTGTACTTAGTACAGCACAATGTGTTAATAAATTTTCTAATCAAAATTTTCTAGTGCAAATTTTTTAACCTACGTTTGAATTTTTTGTTGTTGTAGCTTTCATTAATTTTTTATCAGAAATTAATGTTACGCGTAGACAGCAGTAAGCCTTGCCAGATCATTTATGCCATTGCCCGGCACGATTACTTGTCGTACGTTATTGAGCCGCACATTGTTCAGCTAAACCCCAACGGCGAATTTTCCTTTACCCATCAGCGCCTGTTTTCAAATACTGCCGAAGAGTTTTCGCAGTGTATTGACGATACCGACCGTAAACTTATCAAGATACTGGAGGATATAGAGCAAGGCAACATTATTAAAAAGTTCTACAAAAAACCCATACGTCCCTTCGAATTTTTTGCCAAAATATTTAACGATCAGCTTTTTGATACCATCCGCCCCAAGATGGAGAAAAAAATAGCCGAAGCACTGGCATTGTTAGGTAAAAAAGAGATATATGTAATGAGTAAAGAGGGGTATCCAGCAGGCCGTAAAGTGCATATAGCAAGCGAGCCGGCATCGGTACTTTTCCATTTTAGGCGCAACGAGGAAGAGATACGCTATTTCCCTACCATTAAGTACCAGGGTATGCGTATCGAATTTATGTTTAAAAATGCCGAGATCATTAGTAACCACCCGGCCTGGATGCTGTTGGATGACACCTTGTATTATTTTGATAAGGAAATAGAGGGTAAAAAGCTGTTGCCTTTTTTAAATAAGCGGTACATAGCTATCCCAAAATCATCGGAGCAATCTTATTTCGAAAAATTTGTGGCTCCGTTGATAGAAAAGCATAGCGTATATGCCGAAGGGTTTACCATCAACACAGAAAAACACGAAGCCATCCCTGTGTTAAAACCTATTTATGTTGAGGGCGGCACTTCGCAATTACAGCTATATTTTAAATATGCAGGGTACGTTTTCCCGTATGGGGATGGGCGGCATGTATCTGTAAGAATGGAGCGCACAGGCGACGAATATGTATTCCACCGTATTAAACGATCGGTAAGCTGGGAGAAAGGGAAGCTGCAACAACTGGAAGCGATGGGTTTAAAAACTGTTTCTTCATTATTTCAAAATTTGGAAGTTGCAGTCGGAGATGAAGACTCGGATCGCTCTTTTCCGGTATTTGAATGGCTAAACCAGCACCACGATGATTTAGTAAACAATGGGTTTGAAATTGAACAACCCGATGGGCAAAAGCGATATGTTTTCGGTAACACTAAAATAGACTTAGAAATAAGTGAGAATAATGATTGGTTTGATATTAACGCGGTGGTTTACTTTGGGCCCTATCGCATTCCTTTCATTCAGTTAAAAAATCATATACTCAGCCATAAAAAAGAATTTGTACTACCATCAGGCGAGATTGCTGTTATACCCGAACTATGGTTCTCGCAATACGGCAATTTATTACACTTTAGCGAGGGTGGGGATAATATTAAACTGCGCCGGCACCATATAGGTTTGGTAAATGAGTTGCAGGAAGGCGAAATGGCCGAAGTAGCCATGAATAAAAAGCTGCAAAAACTAAGCGACTTTGAAGCGACGGAAGATGTACCAATGCCCTTAAATTTTGCGGGAAGTTTACGCCCTTACCAAAAAGCAGGGTATAATTGGTTCCACTTTTTAAAGGAATACCATTTTGGGGGTTGCCTTGCAGATGATATGGGCTTGGGGAAAACCATACAAACCCTTGCCTTGCTGCAAAAACATAAAGAGGATACCGAAGCACAGGGAAGTAAGGGTACATCGTTGGTAATAATGCCAACCTCGCTTATATATAATTGGCTAAACGAGGCTAAAAAGTTTGCACCGCAATTAAAGCTGATGGTACATACCGGTGCGTTTCGTTACAAGTCGGCAGAGGTATTTAAAAACTATGATGTGGTAATTACAACCTATGGTATTAGCCGTATTGATATTGAAATGTTTAAAGCTTATTATTTTGACTACGTGATATTAGACGAAAGTCAGAATATTAAGAACCCCTCATCAAAATCTTTCCAATCGGTAAGACAATTAAAATCGCGGTTCAAACTCATACTAAGCGGTACACCCGTAGAAAATTCAGTTAACGACTTGTGGACACAAATGTCGTTTATAAACCCCGGCCTACTAGGCACGCAGCAATTCTTCCAAAATGAATTTGTAACCCCTATTGAAAAGAAGAAGGATGAAGATAAGGCCCGCAAGTTGCAGGCAATAATAAAGCCTTTTGTATTACGCCGAACTAAGGAACAGGTAGCAACAGAGTTGCCGCCTAAAACCGAGAACCTGTTTTATTGTAAAATGAGCGAAGAACAGGCCGAGGTGTATGATAAGGTAAAGTCTGAATACCGAAACGAGTTATTGAAAAGTTTGGAGGACGGTACCTATGCTAAAACCCAGATACAGGTTTTACAGGGCTTAATAAAACTAAGGCAAATAGCTAACCACCCATTAATGATAGACCAGGACTATGAGGGAGACTCGGGCAAGTTTGAAGACGTGGTGCATACCTTATCAAACGTGTTGGATGGGGGGCATAAAGTACTGGTATTTTCGCAATTTGTGAAGCAGTTAACTATTTACCGCGAGCATTTTGAAAAGGAAGGCATACCGTATGTTTATTTGGATGGCAGTACCCAAAACCGCGGCGATGTAGTTAAAAAGTTTCAGGAAGATGCTAAGACGAGGGTGTTTTTAATATCAATAAAAGCCGGAGGCGTTGGTTTAAACTTAACCGAAGCCGATTATGTATTTATTTTAGACCCATGGTGGAACCCGGCTGTTGAGCAGCAAGCCATTGACAGAACACACCGTATTGGGCAAACTAAAAATGTGTTTATTTACAAGTTTATCACAAAAGATACGGTAGAAGAAAAGATACTGGCCCTACAGCACCGTAAGTTAAGTGTAGCAAGAGCGTTGATTACTACTGAGGATAGTTTTATCAAATCGTTATCGGCTGATGATATTAAAGAAATATTAGGATAACAATTAAACATCCGCACCTTAACCTTGTTGCGTTTTTTGTAACATTGCAGAAACTTTCCAGTACTTGGCAGCATCTAAAAAAGTCCTATCCTATTTACTTAAGGCGGCTATACTTGTTTTAGCCTATTTATTTATTTATCATCAGTTTTTAAACAAAAACGATAGCCTTAAACAGTTTGAGCATTTAATAGCTCAAATAAAACAGCAGCAGGTAATAATTACACTATCTGCGATGGTAGTACTAATGCTGATAAACTGGTTGCTCGAAAGTTTTAAATGGCAATATCTTTCCAAGCGTTTAAGTCCTATATCGTTGTGGGTAGCTGTCGAGGCTGTTTTTTGTGGGCTTACCTGGGCCATATTTACGCCTAACCGCATTGGTGAATATGGGGGCCGGGTAATGTTTTTACCAAACCGGAAACGGGTGCATGGGGTATTTGCTATGGCGGTTGGTGCTTTCGCGCAAAATGTTATAACCAATGTGGTAGGTGTGTTGGCATCGCTATGGTTTATTTACTTTTTCTTTGAGCTTAACACCTGGCTATATGTGTTGCTCGTAACTGTATCAGCTATATATCTGGGGTTATTCTTGGTTTTTTATTTTAACATACAATGGTTGGTTAACGGGCTAAACCGGGTATCATTTCTTAAAAAGTATCATCGTTTTTTTGATATTATGGGTAGATACAAAACCAAAGAACTTTTGGTAGTTATAGGTTACAGCCTTGCCCGGTTTTTTGTATTCTCATTTCAGTATTATTTAGTTATACATCTGCTATTGCCGCAAGTACCGTTTATATACATGATAATTACCGTGTTTGTATTCATATTTATACAATCAGCGCTGCCATCGCTGGATCTGCTTGATATCGGAGTTCGCAGTTTTACCGCGGCACACTTATTTTTATATATTACCAACCAGCAAATAGCTATAATTGCAGCTGTATCATCCATATGGCTAATTAACCTTATTATTCCGGCAATAATAGGTTCGGCATTTGTATTTAAACTTAAATTTTTTGATCGCACTGCATAGTATTATCTCGTTATTTCTTGCCGGCCTTTACCTGCTGGTAGTAGTCTATCTAATTAAAGGATGGGCGGCATTAAAACGCCCCGATATTACTGGTGCTACCTTTACCACAAAAGTTACCATACTAATTGCCGCACGCAACGAGGAAGAGCTTATACACCTTACCATTAATGATATTATAGCGCAAGACTATCCAAAACATTTAACAGAAGTTATAATAGTTGACGATCATTCCACCGATCGTACTGCAGACATTATTCGCAGTTACGCAGGCCAGGGCGTTAAATTGCTACAGCTAAAGGAAGATGCGGCACTAAATTCCTATAAAAAGAAAGCAATTGCAGAAGCCATAGGGCTTTCGACCGGCGATTTAATGGTAGCTACCGATGCCGATTGCCGCATGGGCACAAAGTGGCTCTCATCAATAGTGGGATATTACGAAACGCACCAGCCGGTAATGATATCATCGCCGGTGACTTACTTTGAAGAAAAGTCGTTGTTTGAGCGCATGCAAACACTTGAATTCTCGTACCTGATAGGTATTGGCGCTTCTTTTATAGGCAACGGGCGTGCCTCAACATGTAACGGCGCCAACCTGGCTTATCGTAAAGATGTTTTTTATGAAGTAGGCGGGTTTAAGGGCATAGACGACCTGGCATCGGGCGATGACGAACTGTTGCTTCAAAAGGTGGCCGTAACTTACCCTAGCCGCATAGGCTTTTTTAAGAGAAGTGAAGCCATTGTTTATACCCATGCAAAACCAACCCTTAGCGATTTTTTACAGCAAAGGCGCAGGTGGGCATCAAAATCAACACGGTATAAAGATAAAAGCGTCGTAGCGCTTGCTGTTTGCATCTGGTTGTTTAACCTTTCGCTACTGATAAACGCCGGGTTAAGCTTTTATGACATCCATTTCTTTAAACTTTTTTTGGTTCAGTTTTGGCTTAAATTTGCATTCGAGGCCGTTTTTTTATACCCCATCATGTCATTTTTCAAGCGCCCCGCATTGTTGGGTTTGCTAATACTGCTTGCACCCTTGCACATCATATATTTTGTGTATGTCGGCTTAATGGGTAATACCCGCAAATATGCCTGGAAGGGGCGCGTGGTACGATAGTGTATTCGTGGTTTAAAATAAATGCGCCCGGCTGCAATTTATAAACAGAATTATTATTTATTTTAGGCTGCCTAAAGTAAATAATGCAAAATAATAACGATGGTTCCGGTGAAGATGAGTTGATTCGGCTACTGTTAAAAAGGCAGTCGGAATTAAACTCGTTATTGGAGATAACCCGGGCTATAAATAAAAACACATCTACCCAGATACTTATACAGATGCTGGAGACTATTTTGCAAAGCTATTTGCAAGTAGGAAAGTTCCGTTTCCTGATACTAAAGGAGGGCGTTTATACCTGTATATCTAAATACGGCGGAACTATTGAACCCCCCACAGTGCTTAATCAAACATGGAAGCATTTAAATAAATTCAAATCGCCCGCTTTGTTAAAGGGCAATCCCAACCAGGTTTTAAACGGGTACGAATACTTTATTCCTATTTATCATAAAAATAGGGCCCTTGCATTTGCCCTTATAGGTAACTTTAATACCAGTGGCGAAATGCTGGATAACGACCTTAATTTTATACAAACTTTAATTAACGTTATTGTTGTAGCCTTGGAGAATAAAAGGCTTTTTAGGGAGCGCCTGCTGGCCGAACGTTTTCAGCGCGAGATGGAGCTTGCCGCAGAGGTACAAAACATGCTTATCCCGGTTAGGGTGTATAAAGAAACAGCTGTTGAAGTTGGTGCAAAATATTTACCACACCAGGATATAGGAGGCGATTATTTTGATTTTTTCCGCTTAAACGAAAATGAGTTTATGTGGTGTATTGCCGATGTATCGGGCAAAGGGATATCGGCCGCATTGCTAATGGCAAATTTTCAGGCAAGTTTGCAAGGGTTGGCGGCCATAGAAGATGACTTGGCTAACATTGTAGAACGGTTAAACAAAATAGTGATTCGCAATACTAAAGGCGAGAAGTTTATCACTTTGTTTTTAGCGCGTTATAACGAAAAAACACGTAAGCTTAATTATGTTAATGCGGGCCATAATCCATCTATTTTATATGCTAATGGGGAAGCTGTTCCTTTAAAGTTAGGTACAACTATGATTGGCGTGTTTGACGAATTACCTTTTTTAAATGAGGGGGAAGTAGATGTTGACCCGGGCAGCTTGTTATTTAACTATACGGATGGCCTGATGGATCATGAAATGCCAAACTTTAAAACTTGGAGCGAAGAAAAATTGCTTGAGTTTGTTATAAAGCATGGCGAAATGCCACCCGATAATTTCAACGATGCCTTAATGAACCATGTAAACGTTGTAGTTAAGGGTACACCTATTGATGACATTACCCTATTATCTATCCGTATCACTTAAATGGAGTTTGCGCTTATCCAAAAAGTAGCCCAAATACCTCTTCTATTCTTCCCACAGGCTTTACATCAATTTTATAACGCGATAGATCCCAGGCTTTTTTATCCTTATTGGCCGATGGCATGTTATATTTTGATATAAATATCTGCTCAAACCCCAATTTCTGAGCTTCGGCAATGCGTTGTTCGATCCGGTTAACCGCCCGTATCTCGCCCGATAGGCCTATTTCTCCGGCAAAACAAGTTTTAAATGGAATAGGGATATCTTCCAACGATGATATAATAGCAGCAGCCAATCCAAGGTCTATAGCAGGGTCTTCTACCCGTATACCGCCGGTAATATTTAAAAATACATCCTGCGCGCCTAACCGAAAGCCGCAGCGCTTTTCTAATACGGCCAGTAGCATGCTCATTCGTTTGGTATCAAAGCCAGTTGCGGTGCGCTGTGGCGTGCCATAAGCAGATGTGCTTACCAATGCCTGGGTTTCAATCAGCATCGGCCTCATGCCCTCTAAAGTGGCTGATATAGTTATCCCACTTAGTGGTTCGTCTCGTTGAGATAGCAATATCTCTGATGGGTTAGACACCTCCCTTAATCCTTCGCCCAGCATTTCATATATCCCCAACTCGGAGGCTGATCCAAACCTGTTTTTTATAGTACGTAATATACGGTATACATGATGACGGTCGCCTTCAAATTGCAGAACGGTATCAACCATGTGCTCCAATATTTTAGGGCCGGCTATCATACCATCTTTAGTAATATGCCCTATCAAAAACACAGGGGTAGCTGTTTCTTTAGCAAAACGAAGCAACTCTGCCGTACACTCGCGCACCTGCGATACGCTGCCCGGTGTCGATTCGATATGTGATGAATGTAACGTTTGAATAGAGTCTATCACCACCAGGTCAGGTTCCAGTTCTTCTATCTGCTTGAATATATTTTGGGTGGATGTTTCAGTAAGTATATAACAAGCTTTCCCAATTTCCGATTTTGTGGGTAATGATGGAGTACCTCCAACAGTTGCTAACCGCTCTGCGCGCATTTTTATTTGATGGTCGCTCTCTTCGCCCGATACATATAGTACCTTAATGTTGGGCATATTTAAAGCCAGCTGCAGCATTAATGTAGATTTGCCAATGCCCGGCTCCCCGCCTATTAGTACCAGCGAGCCTGCAACAATACCCCCCCCTAACACACGGTTAAATTCGCTATCCGGCGTTAACAGGCGATGCTCTTCTTTAAAAACTATATCGGTAACCTGCACAGGTTTGTTAGAGCGTTGCGAGGTTGTAGGGCTTGCTTTCCACGTAGGTACAGATGCGTTTGGCTTTTCCAGAATTTCTTCTACAAAAGTGTTCCATTGCTGGCAGCTTGGGCATTTGCCCAGCCACTTAGCCGATTCGTAGCCACAGCTTTGGCAAAAGTATGCGATCTTGGTTTTAGCCATTGTTAGATGTGCAGATTATAGATACAAATATGCTAATTATTTTGCCAATATAATTAGCAATTTATACAGCCATAAATCAGTCGCGATACAAGTTGGCTATAAATGCAATTGCTATATTAGTGCATGGTTAAAAAAAGCTTTCTATCTATCGGTTTATTAATAACAGGTCAAATCGCCAGTGCTCAGGATTTGCTTAAAACAATGAGCCATCTATTTACCACACCTAAAAGTTATATAGTAACTTATACTACAAACGCCCCTAAAATTGATGGTGACATTAATGATGCGCCATGGCAACAGGCGGCATGGACAGATAGTTTTGTAGATATTGAAGGTGATTTAAACCCCAAGCCTGCGTTTTCAACGCAGGTAAAAATGCTTTGGGATAGCAGTAATCTTTATGTTGCAGTAAAAATGCAGGAGCCTCACTTATGGGCCAACTTAACCAGACACGATCAAACTATTTATAAGGATAACGACTTTGAGCTTTTTATAGACCCCAATAACGATGCCCGCGATTATTTTGAAGTAGAGGTAAACCAACGCAACGCTATATTCGACCTGTTTATGCCTAAGCCGTATCGCGATAAGGGAGACGCATTAATTAGTTGGGACACACCCGGCATGCAAACTGCAGTACAGTTACAGGGCACGCTTAATAACCCAACAGATACTGATACCGGCTGGACCGTTGAGTTTAAAATTCCCTTTAGTGCTATCAATATCGGTTTTGACGGTGGCGTGCCTACCGATGGCAAAGTATGGCGCATCAATTTTTCGAGGGTGGAGTGGGATACTCAAATAAAAAACGGCAAGTATGTTAAACTTACCGATAGTAAAGGAAAGAATTTGCCCGAGCGTAATTGGGTGTGGTCGCCGCAGGGTATAGTTAACATGCATGCCCCCGAGCGCTGGGGCTATTTACAATTTGTAAGCGGTAAAGATGCACCTAAACAGGATTTTAATATACCGTATATCGACCTGCAAAAAGAATACTTGTGGCTGGTTTATTACAAGCAAAAAGAATATTATAAACAGCATAAGGCGTTTGCCGCCAGCTTAAGCGATCTAAATATTTTATCAACTTCTATAGTTGTTAATGGAACAAGTAATACACTTATCATGGCAGGTTCGGCAACCTTTTTTTCGGCCGGTATAACTGATGGTAAAGCTGCAATGTGGACTATAAATAATGACGGGTTATTACAAGCTTATAAGTAACAGCAATATAAATAAAAAGAGCGAATGCTGTTTTGGCATCCGCTCTTTAATCCGCATATAGCTATCTTAAAGCTTAATCTCTTCGTCCTTAGATGAGAAGAATTTAAATTCGGTAATTTGGTAGGCCGGGTTGCTTTTAACCTTTATCCACTGGCCATATTTAAAGTACCATTTCATTTGGCGGTTATACAAGCCTTTGCGTATGTAAGCCTCGATATACGGGTGTACACAAAGTGTAATATTTTTCTCGTTTTGCTCGGTTAAAATGTAATTGAAATTAGTTTCGATATCATCTATAAGCAATACGGTTGGCCTTATAGTACCTGTACCGCCACAAGCAGGGCAAACCTCGCTTGTAACAATATTCATTTCGGGCCTTACACGCTGACGGGTAATTTGTATCAAGCCAAATTTGCTCGGTGGCAAAATGGTATGCTTGGCACGGTCATCAGCCATTTGTGCTTTCAGGTAATCAAAAAGCTCTTTGCGGTTGGTTGGCTTGTGCATGTCAATAAAATCGACAACTACAATGCCGCCCATATCGCGCAGGCGCAATTGGCGCGCGATTTCCTTAGCGGCTTCTTTATTTACCTGGTAAGCATTTTCTTCCTGGTTCTCTTTATTAGCTGTGCGGTTACCGCTGTTTACATCAATTACGTGCAAAGCTTCGGTATGCTCAATAACTAAATAGGCGCCACCAGCTAAATTAACCGTTTTGCCAAAGGTAGATTTGATCTGTTTATCTACCCCATGATGTTCAAATAACGGTTCACGGTGCTTATGTAACCTAACAATTCCCTCCATATCAGGTGATATTTCGCGTATGTAAGAGCGGACTTCGTCGTACATACTTTGATCATTCACATAAATATTGTGGAAGTCAGGGTTCAAAATATCCCTAAGGATAGTTGAGGTGCGCCCAATTTCGCCCAATATCTTTTTAGATGGCTCGGTACCGTGTAGTTTAGTTACGAAAGTTTCCCATTTGGATATAAGATCCAACAGGTCCTTTTGTAATTCCTGCACGCCCTTACCTTCAGATACGGTACGTATAATTACGCCGAAATGCTTGGGCTTAATACTTTCAACCACCTTACGCAGGCGGTTACGCTCTGTATTGCTTTTTATCTTTTTTGAGATAGATATTACCTCAGAAAAAGGCACCAGCACTACATACCTGCCTGCAATAGAAAGATCGGAACTTAAGCGGGGCCCTTTGGTAGATATAGGCTCCTTTGCAATTTGTACGGGCACAAGCAGGCTCTTTGATAAAACATCCGAGATTTTGCCTCCTTTGTTTATATCAGCCTCAAGCTTAAAATTATCTAAAAGCTTTGATTGGTATCCCCCGCTACGTACTTGTTTGGTAAGCTTAAGCAGGCTTTGTACCTGCGGCCCCAAATCAAGGTAATGCAAAAAGGCATCTTTCTCGTAACCAACATCCACAAAGGCAGCATTTAAGCTGGGCATAATTTTTTTTATGCGGCCTAAATAGATATCGCCAACAGTATAATTGTTGGTGATTTGCTCTTTATGTAGTTCTACAAGTTGTTTGTCCTGTAATAATGCAATAGTAGCCCCGCCCGGGGATGAATCGATAATTAATTCTTTTATCAACTGCTACTCCATTTCTTAAAACGGTATAACATTATACCGTGTGTTAATAAGTGGGTAAAAACCACACACAAAAACCCCGATAAATCGGGGTAATAAACTACTTATGTAGCTTATTTTTTCTTATGTCTGTTTTTTCTTAAACGCTTTTTGCGTTTGTGGGTAGCCATTTTATGTCTCTTACGTTTTTTACCGCTTGGCATGATAATAATTTTTAAGTGTACTTTATTTTTTTAATTCCTTTATATACTCATCTATGCGCTGCCCTGCTGCAGGGTCGCCCATTAACTGCTTGCATTTTTCGTATGCAGCAATCGCTTCTTGTTTTTGGCCAAGCTGTTTATAGCTCTCGGCCAGGTAAAAGTAAGGCTCAATCTCTTCTTTTTGTGCAATAAGGGTTTTAAACCGCTGCACAGCCTTTTCGTACTGGCCCGACCGCATCGAAAACATACCTAAATTTAGGTTTGCATCGTGGTTTGTAGGGTCTTGCTTAACTACATCAAGCAATAATGCTATACCTTGCATTGGGGTTCCGCCGCCATTTACATAAGCAACACCTAAACCGGTTTTAGCTTCAAGGCTGGTCGGCTTTAGTTGGGTTGCATGTTCAAATGCCTCAACAGCGTTTGCAATAAAAGCCCCTTGTGCCGAAGAATCCTGCGATACTTTAATAGCTGTATTAAACCTGTTACCGGTATTTAACCAATCGGCAAACAAATTACTTTTTTTAGCCATTTGCTGATAGTAAAATGCTGCA
The DNA here is from genome assembly GCA_005938025.2 of Inquilinus sp. KBS0705. Classification (NCBI taxonomy): domain Bacteria; kingdom Pseudomonadati; phylum Pseudomonadota; class Alphaproteobacteria; order Rhodospirillales; family Rhodospirillaceae; genus Inquilinus; species Inquilinus sp. KBS0705. The sequence continues at coordinate 383,797 of VCCI02000002.1, forward strand.
GGGGCCGGTTGGTTAACGTTGTCCCATGCAGTGGCAAGCTGTTTTTGTATGATCAGCTTATCTGCATCGCCGGCGTTTCTAAGCCTGTCTTCTAACGCTGATATCTGTTGCGACTGCGTTGGCTCTAAAAGCGCTTTTGCACTTGCAGATACCGTAGCTACAGTAACGTTTGCTGCTGGCTTTGCGGCTTGCGCCATACCTGCGGCACCAGCACGGTTTTCTTTTGGCTTAACTAAACCTTTAACAGGTAACGAATACAAATAGCCCATAATAGCAACTACTATTACACTTACAACTATTTGATTCTTCTTCATGCTGATTATTTACTTGCTTTAGCAGTTTTGTTACCTGTGCGAACTTTCTCAACAAAAGTTTTAGCCGGTTTAAAGCTTGGTACAAAATGCTCAGGGATAATTATAGCAGTGTTTTTTGAAATGTTACGTGCTGTTTTCTTAGCTCTCTTTTTTACCACAAAGCTACCAAAACCTCTTACATAAACGTTTTCGCCGCCTACCATTGAACTTTTAACTACTTTGAAAAACGCCTCAACAGTTTCCTGTACATCAACTTTTTCTATTCCTGTCTTAGATGAGATTTCAGCTATAATTTCTGCCTTGGTCATATCCTGTTTTCTTTTATTTAAATGTATAAATACTTAACTGTTTTGGGGTTGCAAAAGTATCGCTTTAAAATTAAAGATTAAAATAAATAGAAGATTTTTTTTGTAGAGCCCCCAAACGGGCATTTTTTACCGTAAATTATGATACAATAATGATATGTGTTACTTTGCAACGAATGAATTTTTCTCAAGAACTGATCGGCTGGTATATAGATAATAAGCGCGATCTGCCCTGGCGCAATACTACCGATGCATACGTTATTTGGTTATCCGAAATTATACTTCAACAAACCCGTGTAGAGCAGGGACTGCCTTATTTTCACCGCTTTGCAGAAAAATACCCAACGGTAAGCGCCTTTGCCGCAGCACACGAGGATGATATTTTAAAGCTATGGCAGGGGCTGGGCTATTACTCAAGAGGCAGGAACATGTTAAAGACAGCCAGGCTTGTTCAGGAGCAATATAATGGTGTGTTTCCGGATAATTATACAGAGCTGATAAAACTTAAAGGGATAGGCGAATATACTGCCGCGGCCATATCTTCTTTTGCCGCTAACGAGCCCCGGGCTGTAGTGGATGGGAATGTTTACCGTGTTTTGGCCCGGTATTTTGGGATAAACGAGCCCATAAACTCGCCAAAGGGGAAGAAGTTGTTTCAAGGTATTGCGGATGATATGCTCGACAGGCGGCGGCCCGCACTGCATAACCAGGCCATAATGGAATTTGGCGCAATGCTTTGCAAGCCAAAGAACCCGGCCTGTGGTATCTGCCCATTACGTATTGGTTGTGAGGCATTTAAGACTAACGCCACTACCTATTTACCCGTAAAACTTAAAAAGGTTAAAGTGCGGAACAGGTTTTTTAACTATACGTTAATAATTGACGGCGAAAAAATTCTAATGAACAAGCGCGACGAAAGCGACATCTGGGCAAATATGTACGATTTGCCAATGATAGAAACCCCCGCACTTGTTAGCCCCGAGGAGTTGGTAACATTGCCCGAAATGAAAATTTTTGGCGAAAACATAGTTATTAAGCACAAATACCCTTTAACCAAGCACATATTAACCCATCAGCAACTATATATACAGTTTATACAAATTGATAACCTGCCCCAAAAACTGGCACCCGGATGGTTTTATGCCGACATTTCCGACCTGAAGAATTTAGCGCTTCCGAAGAGTATTTTTATATTTATAAAAAATTTTTTTAATTTCTAAATAATTCTTCGTTATTTTATGGCATGTCTGGAATTAATAAAGTGATACTTGTGGGGCATTTAGGAAAGGACCCCGAGGTGCGGCATTTAGAAGGCGGCGTGGCCGTAGCAAGCTTTCCGTTAGCAACATCAGAAACATTTAATAAGGATGGCCGTAAAGTAGAGCAAACCGAGTGGCATAACATTGTAATGTGGCGCGGATTGGCCGATGTGGCCTCTAAATACCTACAAAAAGGCAAACTGGTATATATAGAAGGCAAGCTTAGAACGCGCTCTTTTGAGGATAAAGAGGGCATTAAGAAGTACACTACCGAAGTAGTGGCCGAAAACTTTACCATGCTTGGCCGCAAAACCGATTTTGAACCCGAAACCAATAACAGGGCCGTAAAAGTTAGCGAAAACGGTAACTATCGGAATAGTGATTCCGACGACTTTCCATATTAACCAATTACAAACTTAACTAATACGAAAAAGCCCTTTTGATGTTTCTATCAAAAGGGCTTCGTTTTTTTGTTGGGTTACCTATAAATAATTCTTTATTTTTCGTTTTTATTGCGGATTTTTCGTTTTAATTCGTTTGCTGTTGCTAACTAATATAAAATTATTTTTGATATAAACAATAGGTAAACGCTGTTCTACTGATTTTTATCTGCCACCCGGCGGGCAGTATTGTTTCAAATAATTAGTGTACAAAGTATGTAAATGCGCCGTAGTGCCCGGCCCCTCAAATATACCATGGGTACGGTTAGGGTACGACATCAGCTGGAACTGCTTGTTGTATTTCACCAACTCGTTTATCAGCTCCTCGGCATTTTTGTAGTGTACGTTATCATCGCCGGTACCGTGTATGTACAGCAGGTTACCGCGCAGGTTTTTGGCATAGGTAATTGGCGATCCCTTTATAAAGGCAGCCCGGCCTTCTTCGTTAATAGGTACACCCATGTAACGCTCCTGGTAAACATTGTCGTAAGTAAACTGGTCGCCTACGGCAGCTACGGCTATGCCGGTTTTATAGATATCGGGATATTGGAACATCAGGTTAAGGGTTGATGATCCGCCACCGCTCCATCCCCATACAGCAACGCGGGTGCTATCTACATAAGGCCATTTCAAAATCTCCTTAGCAGCCATTGCCTGGTCGCGCACGTTGATAACGCCTATGTTTTTATAGATAGATTTGCGCCATGCTGTACCCTTGGGTGCCGGTGCGCCACGATTTTCAACAGATATATAAATGTACCCGTCGTCGGCCATGTTGCCGTTGTACATATTGTTTTGCCCCGCTCCCCAGGTATCGGTAACGGTTTGCGCAGCAGGCTCGCCGTATACATAAAATACAACCGGGTATTTTTTGGTTGGGTCAAAGTTGGTTGGCTTTTTCATCCAGCCATCTATTTCAACACCATCAACTGTTTTTACTTTAAAAAACTCGGTTTTGTTTTTGGCATCTGTGGCCAGTTTTACCTCGTCGCCGCTTAAGTGCTTATGATCGGGCAGGCTTACTACCTCGCTGATGTAAGGCGTATAGGCATTGGTAAAGTTGTGCAAAGCTATTTTGCCATTTGGCGATACCTGGTAACTATTGGTACCGGTTTGGTTGGCAGGGGTTAGGCGCTCGGCTTTGCCGCCGCTTAATTTAATGCGGTACAGGTACTCCTGGGTAGCATTATCAGGCGACGCGGTAAAGTAAATATAACCGCCGGCCTCGTCAATACGGCTCAGGTTAATAATATCGTAATTACCGGTGGTTATCAACTTCTCTTTGCCATCCCTGTCTATACGCGATATGTGCCTCCAGCCGTCTTTTTCGCTCACCCATAAAAACTCTTTGCCCTTGTTAAGCCATTCCCAGCCAACCGGGTCTCCATCGTTCCAACGCGATTTTCCGTCTATCCAGGCCTTATCATTTTCTTCGTGTATCACACGGGTGCTTCCGTTTGATATGTTGCCAATTAAAATGCGGCTTTGGGTTTGTGCGCGGTTTAGCTGCTCAACAATGATCTCGTTAGGGTTGGTGGTCCACTCCATACGGGGCAGGTAATGCTGTATGGGGTCGCCGGGGATATTCATCCAGCTGTTTTTGCCGCTGGCTACATCCAAAATACCTATCCTGGCCGAGCTTGGGTCTTCGCCGGATACCGGGTACTCTACCGGTACCGTAAACGAGTAGGTAGAGTCGGTGGTGTTCAGCATCAGGTAATTCTTTATTTTGGTAGCATCTATCTGCCAGTAGGCTATCGACCGGCTATCAGGCGACCAGCGGAAACCATCCCGGCAATCCAGCTCTTCTTCGTAAACCCAGTCGAACGTGCCGTTTATCAGCTTTTTAGTGCCGTCGGTAGTTAATTGCTTAATGCTGTTATCTGCAAGGTTTTCTACATATATATTATGCTCGCTTACATAGCCCACTTTGCTTCCATCCGGAGAGAATTTGGCAAACATTAATGACGATGCAGGCAAGCCTTTGCCCAACTGCACCAGCTTTTTAGCGGCAAAATCATACACCCAGTAATCGCCGCGGGTATCATAACGCCATACGCGCTTGGTGTTATTGTTTATCAGTGCTTTTTGCCCATCGTCAGATATAGTGAACCTTCTGATGCTGATAGGTTGCCCGCCTTCGGGTGTTAGCATGGCCTTGGTTATCCATGCCGATTTTTTGGTATTGTCGCGCACATCAACCATAAAAACCTCGCCGCCCTGTACCTTGTAGTACTGGTAACCGTCTTTGGTCCAGTTGGTGCTTCGCTGGGCATTGGCAGTAAGCTGCAAAAGCAACAGCGATAAAAACACAAGGGAGAATGCCCCCCATCGATATATTTTCATAATCTTAGTTTGGATGTTGTTAATAATAAATAATGACTCAGTAAATTCGGCGTTAAATTAGTATTTTAAAGCCTTTGAATATATTATCCCTATGAAAAAAATATCGCTGTTGTTTTTAAGCTTTTTTATCTTGCTATCGGCCACCGCCCAAAACATCGACAGAAGTAAATTTATTAAGGACAGCCTTGATGTTTACATTAACAAGGCACTTACCAGTTGGCGTATACCCGGTGCTGCGGTTTGTATTGTAAAAGATGGCAAAATAGTGTTGATGAAGGGCTATGGCATTAAAGAACTGGGCATGCAAAACAAGGTAGACGAGAATACCCTGTTTATGATAGGCAGCAACACCAAGGCATTTACCGCAACCGCTTTGGCCATGTTACAGGCCGATAATAAGCTATCGCTTGATGAAAAGGTGACCAAGTATATACCTGAGTTTAAGCTGGAAAATAAAGCGGCAGGCGAAATGGCCATAGTAAAAGATTTGCTTTGCCACCGCTTGGGTTTCAAAACTTTTCAGGGCGATTTTACTTTTTACAACACTAACCTGGCCCGCCACGATGTTATTGAAAAGCTGGGTAAAATGAAAGCGGAGTACCCCTTTCGCACAAAATGGGGTTATACCAACGCGGCATTTTTAACCGCTGGCGAAATTATACCGCGTGTTACCGGCAAACCATGGGAGGTATATTTAAAAGAAAATATTTTTGCCCCGCTTGGCATGAGCAGCACCCTTGCCCTAACAGCCGATATGCCCAAGGCCCTTAACTGTACCGTACCGCACACCCTGGTTGATGGCCGCCTTACCGCTATACCCTATTGCAATATTGATGGTCTGGCACCCGCGGGTGCCATTAGTTCGTCTGTTAGCGATATGAGCAAATGGGTAATGGCTTTGCTGGATAACGGTAAAGTTGGCGGCAAGCAAATTATACCCGAGGCGGCAATAGCAGCCACCCGCCAGCCACAGGATTATGTATCAACAGCCAACTATTTAAATGGCGATATTGGATTTGAGTTATATGGCTTGGGCTGGTCAATACAAGATTATTGCGGGCGGCGGCTGGTAATGCATACAGGCGGCGTTAATGGCTATGTATCATCGGTAACGCTGGTGCCAAAAGAAAACCTGGGTATTGTGATACTCACCAACAGCGACCAGAATGAGCTTTATGAAGCTTTAAAATGGGATATTATAGATGCCTATTTTAAAAACAAAAATTATCATTACAACGATGTGTATTTAGAGTACAACAAGACTAACATGGCCCAGTTTCAGGCTATTGATAAGAAAATGCGCGACAGTACCTTACTTAACCTTAAGCCTCAACTATCTGCCAATAAATACACCGGCAAGTATGTGAACGACCTTTATGGCAGCCTGGAAATAACCCGCGGCGAAAGCGGCAACGACCTGGAGATTCGCTTTGAGCACCATCCAAAAATGTATGCCAAGCTACAGCCCCTGGGCGGCAACCGTTTTTACGTAACCTTTTCAGACCCTGTGCTTGGAAAGGCTATTTTCCCTTTTACGGTAAAAGACGGCAAAGTAACCGGCGTGCGTGTTAAAGTAGCCGATTTTGTAGAGTATAACCCGTATGATTTTAAGAAGGTGGAGTAGATAGATGTGCAGATTTTAAATGTGCAGATATGCAGATGAATTTGTCGGCCTAATTATTTGTTGTTGGTGACAACACCACAACTGTTAGGAAGAAACGAAACAACCCGTCATGCCGTCCGCCGGCTGGCGGATCGGCATCCCACATGCAAAGTGTAGATTAGAAAGGTGGACAGCATGCTAATTACCGTCCTGTGAGATCCTGAAACAAGTTCAGGATGACTGATTTTTAATCTTCCGAGCACCTATGGTGACAACACCAACAACGGCGGGAATTAAATCCCTCCTCGGGGAGGGATGCGTTTAGAAAATGAGCGTAAAGGCAGGGAGGGGTTTATATGAGTGTGGGTACAATCGACTTGAACACCTATTAACCCCTTCCTCCTCCTTCCCAGGGGAAGGAATCGCACATCCCCCCACTATTTGCCCTTGTTGGTGTTGTCACCAACAAGCCGCCATGCACTTAAACTGTAGTATCATTACCGTCCTAAAGGTTGTTGGAGAAAACTCCAACAACGGCGACCCACCCCCACCAGTAACTTAATCCACCATGTCATCTCGAGCGAGCGCAGCGACGAGAGATCTTGTTCATTATGCAAAGCTCGCCACCTACCAGTTGAACAAGATTTCTCGTTATCACTCGAAATGACAGCAAGGCAATTACAAATACTCCTGCAAACTATCCTTCAATAGTTGCACCAATTCCGGGTCGTTAAACGCGTAGTTGTCTTCAATATCCAGCACGATGATAGGGACATCATTTGGTTGATAATAGCGCTTTATAATATCGCGGTGTTTGTTTTCCATCACAAAAACAACATCGGCCCAATCGAGGGCTTTTTGATTGACCTTAATGCGTGACTTATCGCTGGTACCTGCCGAGCGTGCGTTATGGTAGACATGCCCTTTAAATAAAAGTTCGGCCGTTGGGCTGCGCCATTGGTTTTTACTACAAATGAATAGGAGGTTGGACATTATTTCCCCTTAGCATTCATATAATCCAGCGTTAAATTGCACAATGCTTTAACACCAAGGGTAAAGCCGCTTTCGTCGATATAGAAATCGGGCGTGTGGTGCGATGGCGCGGTTATGGCGTTGCCGCCTTTTGGCATGCCGCCTAAAAAGATGAACAAGCCGGGTACCTTTTGCTGAAAAAAGCTAAAATCTTCGGCACCGGTAACCGGCGGGCGCAGTAATACATTTTCGGTGCCGGCGGTAGCCTGCAAGGAAGGCAGCATTTGCGCGGTTAGTTTAGGGTCGTTATAAGTAACCGGGTAATGATTGCTGTAGGGTATCTTTATTTCGACAGTCGCACCCTGCGCCTCGGCGGTTTTGGTGGCTATCAGCTTTACTTTGTCTATTAGCAGGCGCTCGTCGCTTTCAGACAGGGCGCGAATGGTGCCCAGCATTTCTACGGTTTCAGGGATAATGTTAGACCGATTGCCGCCTTTAATTGCGCCAATGGTAACCACGGCGGGGTTTTCGGTAACGTTGATGTTGCGGCTTACAATAGTTTGCAGGTTATTAATGATCTCGGCCGCGGTCACTATCGGGTCGATACTCGACCATGGGTAGGCCCCATGTGCCGAGCGCCCTTTTACAATGATCTGCATATCGTTTACCGCCGCCATGGTACCGCCCGGGCGGTAAGTGATCTTGCCCACTTCAGTTTGCGAGTTAATGTGCAGGCCAAATATTACATCAACCTTTGGGTTTTCTAAAACACCCTGTTTTACCATTTCTTCGGCACCGCCTTTTTCGCCGGGTTCAACACCTTCTTCGGCTGGCTGAAAAATGAATTTAACCGTACCGTGCAAATCGTTCTTCATTGACGATAGCACCTCAGCAACCCCCATCAAAATGGCCATGTGCGAATCGTGGCCGCAGGCATGCATGGTGCCAACCTCCTGTTTGTTGTAAATGGCCCGGTCTTTTGATGCAAAGGGCAGTTTAACACGCTCTACCACGGGTAGGCCGTCCATATCGGCACGCAGGGCAACTACCGGACCGGGCTTGCCGCCTTTTAATATGCCGACCACACCGGTAGTGGCAACGCCTGTTTGCACCTGTAAGCCCAGGGCCTGCAAATGTTTGGCTATAATGCCGCTGGTGCGTACCTCGTGGTTGCCCAGCTCAGGGTGTTCATGAAAATCGCGACGCCAGGCAATCACCTTATCTTTCAAGGCATCGGCTTTTTTGCTTACCTGTGTTTTTAAGGCGGTTTGCGCACCTGCCGATAGGGTTATAAATGACAGGGATATCAGTAATAGTTTTTTCATGCACGTATAGGTTAGCTTGCTAAATATAATAAAAATACCATTCATCACATTTTTGGCAGGGTTGGTCACATTTATTTTATTAAGCAAGGCGGCTGCCTTAAGCTTGTATCATATTAAAAAACCATAATGAAATACAGCAAAATAGAGTTTTGGGCAGCGAATGCCTTATTTATCATTAGCCTGTTGATATTGCTTAACCACGGCCTTGAGCAGTACGGTTATATAGTAAGCCGGGAACATGCAGTGCCTAACTTTATATTTAACGTGCTGCTGCCACAGGTTGCCATTGTTTTAGCATCGTACGGCGCTTTCATGACTGTTAACTTTTACGCCATACCCAAACTTTGGGCCCGTGGTAAACGCGTAAAGGCTGTTGTTGTGATCATACTTGTTTTAAAAGCAATGGGCTTGATTTTCACCGTAGCCCAAAGCTATTTAGCCAGCTGGATATACCAGCAGTACGGCAACGGACTGGCATCAAACCTTACATTTTTAAGCCGGGGCTTTAGCATGGCTATTACCTTTTATATAGCGTATGGGGTGTATGTACTTATCCGCGAAGCGTTGATATACCAGTACAAATTACAACAAGCCCGCCAAACCCTGCGGTCGAAGGTTATACGCGAGGTTATTATCACGCTGTCCATTTGGGGGGTTTTGTTTATACCCGTTTGGGGGTTTTTAATGGCGACCAATCCGGGGCTTAGTGTAATTTATGTTGTCGGCCTGCCCTTTTGTTTCATCATTTATTTTGTAAATTTATACGCGCTTATCCCATATTATAAAAGCGAAAAAAAGGTAAGCGGATTAGTTTACTTTGGCCTGTTAATGCTGCTGGTAATTGGTGCCGGCTTCCTCGAGATCATGTTTTTGATGGCCTTTGCCTGGCGGTTTTCGTACATGGGGTATTTGGTTTACGTATGGGCTATTCCGGCGGTGTTGACAATCGGGTTATCATGGCGCGTTTACCAAGCCAATGAGGATACTTACCGGCAGCTGGTCAGCCTGCAAAGCAAGCTTGGGGCATCAAACGCTAACCTGCAATTTTTACGATCGCAAATAAACCCGCACTTTTTGTTTAATGCCCTTAACACCCTTTACGGTACAGCCCTTACCGAGCAAGCCGAAAAAACCGGCGAGGGCATACAAAAGCTGGGGGATATGATGCGCTTTATGCTGCATGAAAACAACCAGGACAGCATACCCCTAAGCCGAGATATTGAGTACCTGCACAATTATATCGACCTGCAAAACCTGCGCATAGCATTATCAGACAATATAAAGATCAAGGCGGATATAACTGACGAGTACAGCGATTTTAATATTGCCCCCATGCTGCTTATCCCATTTATAGAGAATGCCTACAAGCATGGTATAAGTTTTAAACAGGCATCGTGGATAACCGTAAGCCTGCAGGTGGCCGGCAATGTATTACAGCTTGATGTATATAACAGCCTGCATCCCGAAAAAGATAACGACCCCGAAAGGCAACGATCGGGCATTGGGCTGGAGAATGTTAAGCAGCGCCTGCAACTGCTTTACCCAAACCGCCACGAATTGGTTATACGCCAAAACACCAACGAATTTTTTATACATCTAACCCTGCACCTGTCATGAAAAAACTAATTACACTATTGCTGTGCCTTAGCACGGCCCTAAACACTTATGCCCAGTTTAGACTGAGCGGTAACACCGGCGGCGTAAAAACCGATAGCGTTTATTTAAATATCCCGTTTATTTATGGCTTTTATCATGATAACGATATTGCCATAGCGGTAGATAGTAAAGGAAACTTTAGTAAAACCATTTATTTACCCAAGCAAAAGTTTGCCACCCTAAATATCGAAGGCAAACACAGTAGTTTATTATTAACGCCCGGCAAATCTTTAGATATTAGGGTTAATACTGCCGATACAACTATCAGCAACTTTAAAGGTACATCAGCAGCCGAGAATAGCCTGCTGGCCAAATTACACCTAGACGATATTCCGTTTTTTTCAAAAGGGGGTAATAATCCTTATGTGAAACTAACACTGCCGCAATTGCAGCAGCAAGTTGTACAACCGTGGATGGCCATGCGCGATGAAAATATAAAGCTGATACGGTCTTCGGCCTTATCACAGGCTTATAAAAACCTGATAGAGCAGGAAGTTAGGGCATTTGCCCTAACCCAACTAAACGATTTTGCACGTGGCATTTTAGAGACCGGCCGTAAACAGATCTTTGAATTTGTACTAAGTGTTTACCAGGATGCTCCGCTGATGGCATCTGCTTTACCGGCAGGTCCGCGCTACTATAACTTTGCCAACAGCTACATTGGCTATTACGAAACGTTGGCATTTCAGGGGCTATCTGACGAGCAAATGAAAGACCCTAAAACCTATATCAAATACTTTAATATAAGGCTTGACAGCGGCAACCGGGTGGCTAAAGAAAAAGGCAAACTGTTTGTAAACTGGATAGTGGTACATAATCAATTTGACAAGCGTATAGCCGAAAATTGGCTGGCACAGGCTATTGATACCAAATGTTTAAGCAAAGACATAGCAGAGGCAAAACCCTTGCTTAGCGAGCTTAAAAACTACTACCCAAAAAGCGAATATCTGCTCATGTTAACGGTTAAAGTAAAACAGCTTGAAACCCTGCTGGCTAAAAATGCCGATAACAAAGAGATACAAATTGCCGATGGATATAACAAAATGACATCTATTTACCAGGCGATAAGTAAGTTTAAAGGCAAAGTGGTTTATCTGGATATTTGGGGCACATGGTGCGGCCCATGCAAGCAGGAAATAAAGTATAACCCCGCCCTAAAGCAATATTTTAAAGGCAAAGACGTAGCTTTTGTTTACCTTGACATGGACGACGATGAAAAAGATGGTAAATGGCGCGATTTTATAAAAGTAAACGGCATGACAGGCTTACATTTGCGCAAAAGCCGAAGTGATATTCAGCCGTTTTGGGATGAGTTGATGCCTAAGGGCGATGATACCCGTTATTACCCAATGTATTTTATATTTGATAAAACCGGCAAATTGGTACAACCCAACGCCAAACGCCCCAGCGACAAAGAAGAATTGTATAAACAGATAGCGCAGTATTTATAATGATAAGAGCCATTGCTATAGATGATGAACCCCTGGCCCTTGAGGTAATAAAGTCGCATGCGGCTAAAGTGCCTTTTTTAGAGGTTTTGGCTTATTTTACAGATGCGCTCAAAGCCATTGAATATATGGCATCCCACCCTGCCGACCTGCTGTTTTTAGATATCAAAATGCCCGACATATCGGGCATAGAGCTATTTGAAAGCTTGCAGCAAAAGCCCATGGTGGTATTTACCACCGCATACACCGAGCATGCGGTACAAAGCTACGAGCTAAACGCGGTAGATTATCTGCTAAAGCCATTCCCGTTTACCCGCTTTTTAAAGGCATGCCACAAGGCCAACGATCTATTGCAGGCCAGGCAAAACCATAAACCGGCACCTGCCGATAGTATTTTTATTAAAGCCGGTTACGAGCAGGTTAAAATTACCTATAGCGATATACTTTACCTGGAAAGCGGGGGTAATTACATGAGCTTTGTATTAGCAAACGGTAAAAGCATTCTATCGCGATTGACCATTACAGATGCGCTGGCTTTACTGCCTCCGCAGCAATTTATAAGGGTTCACCGGTCATATATTGTAAACAAAAATAAAGTTGATAGGGCCGAACGGCACCAGCTGCACCTTAGCGGCCGGGTTGTGCCGCTTGGCAATAGTTTTAATACCGAATTACTAACCGGTAAAAACTAAAAAAGAGGCGCGTTATTTAACGCGCCTCTTTTTTAAATAATAGATGACTATTGGAAGTCCTTTAAAGTTATATTGAATATCATAACTGCGTTGGCACCTACCGAAGGGCTTGGCGACGAGTTACCATACGCCAGGGCAGATGGTAAAATAAGTATCATCTTTCCGCCTTTTCTCATTAACGGGATACCCAATTTCCAGCCTTCAATAATATTGGCCCTAAAGTTAAGCGGTGTAGTATAACTACCAGAGTCAAACACGGTGCCTTTAGGTAACGTACCTACGTAATCTACCGATACTATTGAGTTTTCGGTTGGATGAGCTCCCGTACCAGCTGTTGTTATCTGGTAATAAAGACCTTTAGGCCCTTTTGTAGCAGTAATTTCGGGGTGTGCAGTTAAATATGCTTGAATGGTTACGCTATCTGCTTTTGCCTGTGCAACCGAGTCGAAAGGTGGAATCACCACATCATCCGCTTTTTTTGAACATGATGATAAACCAACTATCACCACTCCTAATATCATCAATAAATAATTTTTCATATTGTTATATACGTCAATAAGTCCCATTACGATACAGTAGTTTTAATTTTTAGTTCATTTAGTTGCGCATCGGCAATTGTTGATGGCGAATCTATCATTACATCGCGGCCCGAATTATTTTTAGGGAAGGCGATAACATCGCGAATAGAATCTAATCCGGCGAAGATAGAGGTTAACCTGTCGAACCCGAAAGCGATACCACCGTGCGGTGGTGCGCCGTATTCAAAGGCATCCATTAAAAAGCCAAACTGTTTCTGTGCCTCCTCGGGCGAAAAGCCTAAATGCTTAAACATTAACGATTGCAAAGCCCTATCGTGTATACGGATAGAGCCACCGCCAATTTCGGTACCGTTTATAACTAAATCGTAAGCATTAGCGCGTACGTTTTTAGGGTCGGTATCTAATAGTGTGATATCCTCGGGCTTGGGCGAGGTAAACGGGTGGTGCATAGCATGGTAACGCTCTGTTTCCTCGTCCCACTCCAATAAAGGAAAATCTAACACCCAAAGCGGCGAAAATTTATTTTTATCGCGCAGGCCTAAACGGCCGCCAACTTCTAAACGCAGCTCGTTCAATTGTTTACGCACCTTGTCGGTTTCGCCGGCTAATATAAATATCAAATCGCCCGGTTCTGTTTCAAACGCGGCGCTCCATTTGGCCAGTTCTTCTTCGTTGTAAAATTTATCTACCGATGATTTTAATGTACCATCATCATTATGGCGGCAATATATTAAACCGGTAGCGCCAATTTGCGGGCGTTTCATCCACTCGGTTAGTTCATCTATTTGCTTGCGGGTATAACTTGCGCAGCCTTTTGCATTGATGCCAACAACCAGTTCGGCATTATCAAAAATGCTGAAACCTTTACCTTTAACTACATCATTCAGCTCAACAAACTGCATCCCAAAACGGGTGTCGGGTTTGTCAGATCCGTACAGGCGCATCGCGTCGGCATACTGCATACGTGGGAAATCGCCAAGGTCAAGTCCCTTTACCGTTTTAAACAGGTGGCGTGTTAAGCCCTCAAAAATATTCAGGATATCTTCCTGGGTAATAAACGACATTTCGCAGTCTATCTGTGTAAATTCCGGCTGCCTGTCGGCGCGCAGATCCTCATCCCTAAAGCACTTTACTATCTGAAAATAACGGTCGAAACCGCTCACCATCAGTAATTGCTTAAAGGTTTGCGGCGATTGCGGCAGGGCGTAAAATTCACCGAGGTTCATACGGCTTGGCACCACAAAATCGCGTGCACCTTCGGGTGTCGATTTAATGAGCACCGGCGTTTCTACCTCGATGAAATCTAATCCGTCTAAATATTTGCGTATCTCTTGTGCCATTTTATGGCGCAAAACCAGGTTGTTGCGTATAGGGTTGCGGCGCAGGTCAAGGTAGCGGTATTTGGCCCTTAACTCTTCACCGCCGTCAGTTTCGTCTTCAATTAAAAATGGCGGTATTTTGGCGGCGTTCAGTATTTCCAGTTCGGTAATCGCTATCTCAATTTCGCCGGTAGGTATTTTAGTATTTTTATTTGAACGCTCCAGCACTTTGCCCGTTACTTTAATAACAAACTCGCGGCCCAGCTGGCGGCCTGCTTCGCGCAGGTCAGCATCGGTATCGGTATTTAAAACCAGTTGTGTTAAACCATATCGGTCGCGCACATCAATAAATGTTGTACCGCCAAGGTCACGCGATTTTTGCACCCATCCGCAAAGGGTTACCGTTTCACCTAAATTGCTGATATTTAATTGTCCGCAGGTGTGAGTTCTAAGCATAGTTGGTATTTTAAAAGTTTGCAAAACTACGTTTTTGGGTCGAAAGCTGAAAGCCTAAAGCAGAAACGTTGGTGTATGAATAACACAAATCCAAAATGAAACATTCAAAATTCGAAATAACATCTATATTTGCCCTATAATTCTCAAGGGGTGCCTTGCTTTGGTGTAATAAAAATAATCTGCAGGTTATTTTACCAAACTGAAAGACAGGCTGAGATCAAACCCATGATCCCCCGACCCCCTAAAGGGGAGCAATAAAGCCTTAAAGATCTTTTAGGGCCCCCTGCTCCTCCTTCAGGGGGCCGGGGGGTCTGCACCTGATCCGGGTAATGCCGGCGTAGGGAGAGGTAACAAGTTAAGTGTACTGCCGTTTTATCCCGGCGAGCAGATGGTTTAACTAATTTATTGTTCAACAATTTTGAAAAACTTATTTGCGGCGCTCTTCGCCCTGCTGCTGCCTGTTGTGGCATCGGCTCAATTTTCCATCAGCGGAAAAATCACAAACCAGGCCGGCGATGAACTGCCCGGCGCAACCATCAGCATTAACAGCCCGGCTGTAAACACCGTTGCCGGCGCTAACGGAAATTACACCCTTAGCAATTTACAAAGCGGCAACTATACTATAAAAGCCAGCTTTGTAGGCTATCAAACCATCACCAAAACCATTCGGCTTAATAATAATCAGGTGGTTGATCTTTTGCTTACAAGCGCTGCCTTTAGTGCGGAGGAAGTGACAGTTACTGCTACACGGGCGGGTAAAAACTCGCCAACGGCCTTTACCAACTTAAGCAAAAAAGACCTGGAAAAAAACAATTTTGGCCAAGATTTACCTTACCTGCTTAACCAAACACCATCGGTTGTGGTAAGTGCGGATGCGGGCACAGGTATTGGCTACACTGGTATACGTATTCGCGGCTCGGATGCTACACGGGTAAATGTTACTATAAACGGCATCCCCTACAACGATTCGGAAAGCCAGGGTTCGTACTTTGTCGATCTGCCCGATATTGCATCATCCATCAATAACATACAAATACAGCGCGGTGTGGGCACATCAACCAATGGCGCTGGCGCATTTGGTGGCAGCATCAATATATCAACCACCACGCGCCGCGATACCGGCTATGCCGATATCAGCACCTCGGCAGGCTCGTTTGGCACCTTAAAAAACACCCTTAACCTGGGTACGGGTTTGTTGGGCGGCAAGTTTAGTGTAGATGGCAGGCTGTCGCGAATAAAGTCTGACGGATACATAGACAGGGGGGCGTCTGACCTGAAGTCGTTTTTTGTGAGCGGCGCTTACTACGGTAAAAGCAGCACATTAAGGGCCAATATATTTTCGGGCTACGAGCGCACCTACCAGGCCTGGAACGGCGTGGCCGATTATATTATAAGTGATAATACGCTGCCAAACCACCGCACATATAACGAACTGGGCATATTGCCCGACGGCAGCTTTTATAAAGATCAGGTTGATGATTATTTGCAAAACCACTACCAGTTACTATACGATCAAAAACTATCGGACAAGGTAAGTTTTAGCGGTGCCCTACACTATACCAAAGGTAAAGGCTATTACGAAGAGTATAAAGCAAACGCGGCCGTGGCTGATTATGGACTTACACCTGTAGTTATTGGTGATAGTATCATTGCCAATACCGACCTGGCCCGCCGCCGCTGGCTGGATAACGATTTTTATGGTGTTACCTATGCTCTAAAATATCAGCCACAAACCAATCTTAACTTTACTTTAGGGGGCGCTTATAACCGCTACACCGGCGCGCATTATGGCAATATTATTTATACTAAGCAAAGTGCCGGCATTGCACCTAACTACGAGTATTACCGCGATGATGCCAAAAAGAACGACTTTAACATTTTTGCCCGTGGCGAATACAAATTGGGTAATGCAACACTTTTTGCAGATATGCAATATCGCCGTATTTATTACTCGTTTTTGGGCTTCGACCAAAACCTGAATAATGTGCAGCAAAGTGCAACGCTTAACTTTTTTAACCCCAAAGCGGGTATAACCTACGAGCTGGACGAGCGCAATAACATTTACGCGTCATTCGCTGTGGGCAACCACGAGCCCAACCGCGACGATTACACCAACTCGACCCCGCTAAGCAGGCCCAAGCCCGAGAACTTAAAAGATTTTGAATTGGGTTACCGCACCAACGGCAGCATATTTAAAGGAGGCATTAACGGCTTTTACATGTTGTATAAAAACCAGCTGATACTAACCGGAGCCTTAAATGATGTAGGCTCGCAAATACGCAACAACGTAGATAAAAGCTACCGCGCGGGCATTGAGTTTGATGGCCGTGTTAAAATAGCCAACCAGCTAAGCGCCGCAGCAACAGCTACCATTAGTACCAATAAAATTAAAAACTACAGCCAGTTTTTAAACAACTATGATAATAATACCCAGGTAGAAATATTTTTGCCAAAAACGGATATTGCCTATTCGCCCTCTTTCATTGCATCGGGCGAGATAAGTTACAGCCCAATAAAGGGCGGCGAAATATCGCTGCTGGGTAAATACATCAGCAGCCAGTATTTAGATAATACCATGAATACCAACCCGGCAGCTTTCCCGGTAGCGGCAAGCAACCGGTACATTATGGACCGTAAATTGAACAGCTATTTTGTAAGCGACATCAGGATGCGCTATAACTTTAGTGTACGATCTGTTAAAAACATTGGGCTTGGGCTATTGGTTAATAACCTGTTTAATAAACAATACGAAGCCAACGGCGCAACCTACCCCGATATTGAAGGCGGGCAGGTGGTAAATTACAATTACTATTTCCCGCAAGCTACGCGCAACTTTTTGGCATCGGTTAGTTTGAGCTTTTAATTTTAAAGTAACGCAAATATCACATTGTTTATATATTGCAAGTGTGATATTTGCCTACTTAAATATGCTGCCATGAGAATAAAATTGCTGCTTACGCTAAGCTTTGCTGCTACTGTATTAAATCTATCAGCCCAAAATAAACGGACTGTCACCGCAACTGCTGCTACTTTATCCCGCCCAAAGCTGGTTGTTGGCATCGTAGTTGACCAAATGCGCTGGGATTACCTGTACCGTTATTACGACCGTTATCAAAACGGCGGCTTCAAGCGCATGCTTAACGAAGGATTTACTTGCGAAAACACCCAAATAGATTATATACCCACGGTTACTGCCGCCGGGCATAGCTGTATTTATACGGGATCAGTACCATCTATACATGGTATTGCCGGTAACGATTTTATAGTACAAGCCACCGGCAAAGCCATGTACTGTACAGACGATAGTACCGTTGTTGCAGTAGGGAGTACGTCGGCGGCCGGCAAAATGTCGCCGCGCAATTTGTTGGTTACAACAGTTACCGACGAATTAAGATTAGCAACCAACTTCCGGTCGAAAGTTATTGGCATCGCGTTAAAGGACCGCGGCGGAATATTACCGGCAGGGCATGCTGCCAACGCAGCGTACTGGTTTGATGATAGCAACGGCAGCTGGATAAGCAGCACTTATTACATGGCCGACCTGCCTGCATGGGTTAAAAATGTTAATGCCCAAAAATCGGCGGAAAAGTATCTGAAGCAAGATTGGAACACCCTTTACCCTATTAGTACCTATGCGCAAAGTGCGCCGGATAACAGCCCGAAATACGAAGGCAAATATAGTGGCGCTGATGCGCCAACCTTCCCGGTTAAAACATCGGAGTTGTATAAAGGCCGAATCGGTATGGTACGATCGACACCGTACGGCAATACCATTACTTTAGAGATGGCAAAAGCCGCGGTAGAAAATGAGCAATTAGGCAACCATACTGTAACCGATTTTTTAGCAGTAAGCTGCTCATCTACCGATTATATAGGTCACCAGTTTGGTCCGAATTCTGTGGAGATTGAGGATACTTACCTGCGTTTGGATAAAGACCTGGCATCATTTTTTACCTATTTAGATGAAAAAGTAGGCAAAGGCAATTACACCGTATTTTTAAGTGCCGACCATGGTGCCGCTCATAATCCCACCTTTTTAACCGACCACAATATACCGGCCGGCAACTGGAGCGAAGCGCCTGCTTTAGCGGGCTTAAATAAACTGCTTGAAGATAAATACAAAATAAAACGCCCGGTGCTTAATTTTGAGAACTACCAGGTAAACCTTAATTATGCCGCGCTTAAAAAAGACAATATCAGCGAAGACGCGGTTAAATATGACTGCGTACAATACCTTAAAACACTGCCCGAGATAGCGTACGCTGTTGATATGGCGCATGTGCAGGAAGCCAGCATTCCGCAAGACCTTAAGGTAAGGATACAAAACGGCTACAATGCCGAACGCAGCGGTACAATCCAGATAATTTTAAAACCGGGATGGTTTTCGGGCAACCATGGTGCTACGGGTACTACCCATGGTTCGTGGAACCCATACGATGCGCATATCCCGCTGGTATTTATGGGCTGGGGCGTTAAGCACGGCAGCCTGGTACGCGAAACCCATATGACGGATATTGCGCCAACTATTGCCGCCTTGTTACATATACAGGCGCCAAACGGTAACATTGGCAAACCGATAGGGGAAGTGTTGAAATAAGTTTAAAGTCAAAGGTCCGATTGAGCGATGGGTCATCCCGAGCTTGTCGAAGGACGCGGGCGGGTACTGGTTCGACATGCCGGATAATTTAAATAGACTATGAAAAAGTATATCTCCAAATTCCATTATCTAACGCAGGACCTGCCCAACCGCAGCCATGTAGAACAGGCCCAAATTGCCTGCGAAGCCGGGGCCAATTGGGTGCAGTACCGCTGCATGACCAAAAACGACGGGGAATTAATAGCTGAGATAAACCAGATAGCTGCCATTTGCGATGATTGGGGCGCTACGCTGATACTAACCAACCATTACCACCTGCTGGACAAGGTAGACGCGCAGGGCGTGCACATAGAAGATTTTGATGCCGACTTTGCCGCCATACGCAACGTAATAACCGACGAGAAAACTTTAGGTGCTTCAGCTACGAATATCGAGGCGTTATTAAGGGTGCAAAACTCCGGCATGGTTGATTATTGTGGTTATGGCCCCTTTGCGCATACCGATACCAAGCCCAACAATAAGCCGCTTTTGGGTTACGAAGGCTACCGCGAACTGGAACGCCAGCCGATAGATATACCTGTGATTGCTGTTGGGGGTGTACAATTAAAAGATGTAGACCTGCTTTTAAAAACAGGTATTTATGGCATCGCCGTATCGGCCGCCGTTAACCTGTCGCTTGACCCGAATGGGATGGTAAAAGAGTTTTATCGTAAGATCTATTAAAACATAGGGTGGGGGTTAGCCGATTTGGCCGGCACTTCCTGTATCACATCCCAATGCTCTACAATTTTACCGCCCGCTATCCTGAATATGTCGATCACCGAGCTGGTTTTGTCGCCCATTTTATTTTTAAGGTGTATGTAAACCAAATCGCCGTCGGCACTTAGGTGCTGTATATCTATTTTAGTTTTGGGGGCGCCCTTAAACCATATCATGGCACCTTGCTTTAAGGGCTCGCGGCCATCAGGTAAAATAGGGTTATGCTGTATGTAATCTAAAGCCAGATATTTATCCAGCGCGGCAATGTTTTTATCGCCAAAAAACGCCTGGTAAAAATCGGCAACCAGCTTTTTATTTGCTTTAATGGTCGAGTCCTGTTTAATGAGCGAATCGGCTAAGGTTAGTTTTGCGCCTGTTTCGCCGCCCGAGTACTTACAGGAGGTAAAAGCAATAGTAAAAACGGCTAATACAAAAAGGGTTGCGGCTAAATTTTTCATGTATAAATATATCAAACAAAAAGTAATTACCTAAACTGTTAAATTGCGGCTACTAAGCTGATCACTCATGAAGAAAATACTGACCCCCTTATTGCTTTTTGTGTTTGCAGGCGCTTCGGCACAAACGATGGATGTGCTAACGGTCGAAAAAATAATGCGCGACCCAAAATGGATGGGTACATCGCCATCAAACATCCGCTGGAGCGACGATAGCAAAAAAATATACTTTAACTGGAACCCGGATAACGCCGAACGCGACGAGCTATTTTCTATAACCCCGGCCAACATTAAACCGCAAAAAATATCCGTAGCCGAGCACCGCGATATGATACCTGAAGGCGGCAAGTGGAACAAAAAGCTAACACTGAAAACCTATGAAAAGAATGGGGATATCTATTTACTGAATATTATTAACGGGCAATCAACCCGGCTTATCAACACTACCGATCGTGAAAGCAACCCAACATTCAGCGGTGATGAAAGCAGCATTATATTTACCAGTGGTAATAACCTGTTTGCGTTTAAACTTAACAAAGGCGAATTAACCCAGCTAACCAATTTTGTAAAAGCCAAAAGCGACGCAAAAAAAACCGAAAAAGATAATGAACAGGCCGCATATCTAAAAAAGCAGCAACTGGAGTTATTCGACATTATTAAGAAGAACGAGAAAGACCGCAAGCTGGATTCTGCCGAGCGCAGCATGCTTAAAGCAGCAAAGCTAAAAGAAATTGTTATTGGCGATAAAAGGCTAAGCGGTGTGCAGGTTAGTCCGGATGGAAGGTACATTACCTACCGCGTTAACCAGCGCGCCGAAGGCGAGAAAGAAGATATAGTAGCCGATTTTGTAACCGAAAGCGGCTATGTTGAAGGCTTGCCAAACCGCAGTAAAGTGGGCGGGCCACAAGGCAGTTCGGAGAGTTTTATTTTTGATACCAAACGAGATAGTGTTTACAAGATCGTCACGACTGACCTGCCCGGTATAAAAGATATACCTGAATATGTAAAAGATTACCCCAAACGTTTAGAAGAACTTAAAAAGCTAAATGCCGACCGCAAGGTTGATGTTACCGGCCCCTATTGGAGCGACGACGGCAAATATGCCATTGTAAACGTAGATGCGCAGGATAATAAAGACCGCTGGCTGATGAAACTGGATGCCGCAACCGGCAAGCTAAGCCTGCTTGACCGCCAGCACGATGATGCCTGGATAGGAGGCCCCGGTACCGGCGCATGGTTTGCCAACGGCAGCTTAGGCTATACCGATAACACCCACTTTTACTACCAAAGCGAAGCCAGCGGCTACTCGCACCTTTACCTTGCCGATTTGGCAACCGGCGATAAAAAACAACTAACATCGGGCAAATGGGAGGTGCAAACACTGCATTTATCAAACGATAAAACAACGTTTTACTTTACCGCCAATATCGAACATCCGGGCGTTACACACTTTTACCGTATACCGGTAACAGGTGGCGCACCGGTAAAAATCACATCGATGAAGGGCGGTAACGAGATAGACCTATCGCCGGATGAGAAATGGCTGGCTATACGGTACTCTTATTCAAACAAACCATGGGAACTTTATGTGCAGCCCAATAAACCAGGCGCAAAGGCAGTACAGGTAACCAACTCTACCACTCCCGAATTTAAATCGTACCCATGGCGCGAGCCGGAGGTGATCAGCTTTAAGAACCGTTACGGTAAAGATATTTACGCTCGTTTGTACCTGCCTAAAAACCCAGATCCGGCAAAGCCCGCGGTGGTGTTTGTGCACGGTGCCGGTTACCTGCAAAACGTTCATTTTTGGTGGAGCAGCTATTTCCGCGAGTATATGTTTAACAACATGCTTACCGATAATGGCTACACAGTATTAGATATTGATTACACAGCCAGTTCGGGCTATGGCCGTGATATACGCACCGGCATATACCGCCACATGGGCGGCGCAGATCTTACCGATCAGGTAGATGGTGTAAAATTGTTGGTAGATAAGTATGGCGTTAACCCTAAACATGTAGGCCTGTATGGCGGCTCGTACGGGGGCTTTATTACACTAATGGCCCTGTTTACCCAGCAGGATGTATTTGCCTCGGGCGCGGCTTTGCGGTCGGTTACCGATTGGGCGCATTATAACCACGGTTATACCTCCAATATTTTAAACGAACCATATAACGATGAAAAGGCATACCGCCAAAGCTCGCCAATTTATTTTGCCGATGGTTTAAAAGGTAATTTGCTGATGCTGCACGGCATGGTAGACCAAAACGTGAACTTTCAGGATATTGTGCGCCTAACGCAACGGTTGATAGAACTGCATAAGCAAAACTGGCAGCTGGCACCCTATCCGGTAGAAGACCATGGCTTTATACAGCCCAGCAGTTGGACAGACGAGTACAGCAGGATATATAAGTTATTTGAAACAACTTTGAAGGGAAAATGAAGAAGTTATACATAATATGTTTATTATTCCTTGCAGCCTGCTCATCCTCAAAAAAGCCTGATAGTGCTTTGGTGAGTATCAGCCTGGTAAATAACAAGCAGTCGGTACAATTTAAAGGCCTGGATTATGCCGTTATCAGCGAAATAAACCGCGATTCGTCCGTTCAGGCATGGCAAAGCCTTATCCCGGTTTATAAAATGCCGGCCGATACCGATATGAAAAGCTATCAGCCGGTACAGCCGGGCAGGTATCAGTTACAGGATAGCGCGGTGGTTTTTACGCCCGATACCCCTTTTGCCAAAGGACAGGTTTATTTTGTGCGAAATTATAAGCTGGGCGAAAGTGTAAGCGCGGTTGATTTTGTAAAAGGGCGCATACAACCGGGCCGTACCCGATTTACCGATTTGATTTTTAAGCAATAAGCATTTGAAATAGAAAATATTTCTTACATTTGCATCTGAATTAAAAAAGAGGGGGCGATTGTCCCCTCTTTTATTTTATCAATCAAATTATCATCCGTCCCAAAAGCAACCGGGATATCAGGAAAAACATACGATAATGAATATTGAAAAAAGGGTAACCGAACTGGTAGAAGAGAAAATTGCCGATAACCCCAGCTTGTTCTTAGTGGATGTTAAAATGCACTCAAACGGCAAGCTCATCGTTTTGGTTGATGGGGATAACGGTATAGGTATTGCCGATTGTGTAGCCATAAGCAGGCATGTTGGTTTTCACCTCGAAGAAGAGAATGTGATAGAGACCGCCTATAACCTGGAGGTATCATCGCCGGGGATAGATACCCCGCTTACCTCGCAAAGGCAATACGCCAAAAACGTGGGCAGGCAACTGGGCATTAAAATGGACGATGGCACCAAGCGCGAAGGCGAACTATTAGAGGCCGGCGACGGTTTTATAATAATTGAAGAAAAAATAAAAGAAAAAGGGAAAAAGGCTGAAACTGTTGAAAGCACTATCCCTACAGATAAAATAACAGAAACAAAAGTTTTAATATCATTCAAGTAGAAGATGAGCAATATTAATTTAATTGATTCTTTTCAGGAATTTAAAGATTTCAAGAACATTGACCGCCCAACCATGATGAGCGTACTGGAAGACGTTTTCAGAAGCATGATCAGGAAAAAATACGGCAACGACGAAAACTGCGACGTTATAGTAAACACAGATAACGGCGATTTGGAAATTTGGCGTACACGTACCGTAATGGAAGATGGTTTTAGCGAGGATGATGACCTGGAGATTGAACTTGCAGAAGCAAGATTAACAGACCCTGACCTGGAAGTTGGCGACGACTTTATTGAGCAGATAACTTTAGAAAGCTTTGGCCGCCGTGCCATTTTAGCTGCCCGCCAAACGCTGGTATCTAAAATTTTAGAACTGGAGAAAGACGAGATATTTAAAAAATATAAAGACCGCGTTGGCGAAATTGTTACCGGCGAAGTTTACCAGGTTTGGAAAAAAGAAACCCTGGTGCTGGATGATGAAGGCAACGAGCTTTTATTACCTAAAACCGAACAAATACCTGCCGATTACTTTAAAAAAGGGGATAGCGTAAGGGCAGTAGTGAGCAAAGTGGATATGCTTAACAGCAACCCTAAGATCATTATATCGCGTACGGCACCCGAGTTTTTACAGCGTTTGTTTGAGCTGGAAGTACCCGAAATTTTTGATGGTTTGATCACGATCAAAAAGATCGTTCGCGAACCGGGCGAAAGAGCTAAGGTAGCGGTAGAATCGTATGATGACCGTATTGATCCGGTTGGTGCCTGCGTAGGTATGAAAGGGTCGCGTATACATGGTATAGTGCGCGAGTTAAAAAACGAAAATATTGACGTTATTAACTACACAAACAACATACAACTATACATACAGCGTGCACTATCGCCGGCCAAAATAACATCTATTAAGCTGGATGATGAGAAAAAAACAGCCGCAGTATACTTAAAACCCGATCAGGTATCTTTAGCTATCGGTCGTGGTGGCCATAACATAAAATTGGCAGGTAAATTGACAGGTTACGAAATAGATGTTTACCGCGAGGCTGATGAGCATGATGAGGATGTGGACATCGAAGAATTCTCAGACGAAATTGATAGCTGGATAATTGACGAATTTAAACGCATTGGGCTTGATACTGCAAAATCGGTATTGGCATTAAGCGTTGGTGAGTTGGTTAAACGTACCGATCTGGAAGAAGAAACGGTTAAAGATGTGTTATCAATTTTGCAGGCAGAATTTGAATAAACAGAATAACAAAAATTAAAATCGTATTTTTGCGATAATTAGCAGAGAAAATTTAATAAATGTCAGAAGACAAATCCATAAAATTAATAAAAGCGGTAAAAGAATTAAACATTGGTATGGGTACCATTGTCGATTTTTTAGCGACCAAAGGCTACAAAGTAGAAAAGCAGCCAATGGCCAAGCTGGATAACGATATGTACACAACCCTGTTAAAGGAGTTTGCTGTTGATAAAATTATTAAGGAGGAGGCCAAGCAGATCAGTATAGGCAAAATCAGGAAAGAAGAACCTGGTGCAGTGCCCGAAACTACTAAGCCCGTTGAGGGCCGTCGTTCGCGAGATTTCGAGAACGAAGAGATACTGATTAAAAACACCGGCCACTTTACTCCGGCCCCGGCCGATAAGCCAAAACCGGCAGAGCCGGCTGCTCCGGCTAAAACCGAAGAGCGTGCCGATGCATCATTGCCCGGTGTTAAGGTAATTGGTAAAATAGACCTTAATAACCTTGGTGCTAAACCACCTGTTGCAGAAAAAGCACAGCCCGAGCCGGCCAAAGCTGCGGAGCCAGTTAAGGAAACTGTCGCACCTGTTGTAGAAGCACCTGCGCCAAAAGCGCCGGAACTTGTCAAAGAGGTTGCCGCACCTATTGCAGAAACACCAAAAGCAGCCGAGCCGGTAGCAGAAAAAGCCCCGGAAGCGCCAAAAGCACCCGAACCGGTTAAAGAAGTTGCTGCACCTGTTGCAGAAACCCCGGTTGCTGATGCAGCCACAAGCGGCGATGACGCGCCTGAAGATGAAGTAATACGCGCCAATGCAGAAAGGCTTACAGGCCCTAAAATTATTGGTAAGATACAGTTACCTGTTAATGCGCCTAAGCGTAATAACCCGGTAGCCTCGTCGTCTAACACAGCAGGTAACGCTGCCGATCAGAAACGTAAGCGTAAGCGTAAAGATAGCCAGGGTGGCAATGGTGGCCAGCAGGCCCCGCCAACAGGCAATATCAATCCAAACCGTCCCGATTTCAGGAACAGGCCAACTGCCCCTCCGGGAGGTGGTAACCGTCCCGATTTTAGAGGAGGCAGAAACGCGCCACCTACAGGCGGCCCTAAAGAAGAACCATCTGAAAAGGATATACAAGACCAGATAAAAGCTACACTTGCACGCTTAAGCGGCGCAGGTAAAAGCGGTAAGTTTGCCCAGCGTGCTAAATTCCGTCGTCAAAAACGTGATGATGTGGCTGCAACTGCCGAAGAACTGGCAATGGAGCAGGATGCCCAATCGAAAGTATTAAGGGTAACCGAGTTTGTTACAGCAAATGAGCTGGCCATAATGATGGATGTATCTGTAACACAGATCATATCTACCTGTATGAGCTTGGGGATGTTTGTGTCTATTAACCAGCGTTTGGATGCCGAAACATTAAGCATTGTTGCTGATGAGTTTGGCTACCAAGTTGAGTTTGTAAAACCACAGGACGAAGAAGCCAATTTGGACATTGAAGATGATCCGGCTGATTTAGTACCGCGCGCGCCAATTGTGACCATAATGGGCCACGTTGACCACGGTAAAACATCGTTACTCGATTTTATACGCAAAACAAACGTAATAGGCGGCGAAGCAGGGGGTATAACCCAGCACATTGGCGCTTATGAAGTTACTTTACCTGAAGAAAAAGGAAAAATAACTTTCCTGGATACACCGGGTCACGAGGCGTTTACCGCCATGCGTGCAAGGGGTGCACAGGTAACAGATATTGTTATTATAGTTATTGCTGCTGATGATAGCGTGATGCCGCAAACCCGCGAGGCCATAAACCACGCGCAGGCTGCAGGTGCACCTATTATATTTGCCTTTAACAAAATTGACAGGCCGGGTGCCAACGCCGATAAGATACGCGAGCAGTTATCGGCCATGAACATATTGGTAGAAGAATGGGGTGGTAAATACCAAACCCAGGAAATATCTGCCAAAACCGGTTTAAATGTTGAATTGCTGTTAGAAAAAGTATTACTTGAAGCCGAGTTGCTTGAATTAAAGGCTAACCCTAATAAGCGTGCCGTAGGTACCGTAATTGAGGCAGCCTTAGATAAAGGCCGTGGTATAGTAACTACTATATTGGTACAGGCAGGCCGCCTAAAAGTGGGCGACCCAATATTAGCCGGTTGCTATAGCGGGCGTGTTAAAGCCTTAACCAACGAACGTGGCCAAAGGGTTGAATCGGCAGGGCCATCAACGCCGGTACAGGTGTTGGGTATGCAGGGCGCACCTACAGCGGGCGATAAGTTTAACGCTTTAGACAGCGAAGTTGAAGCACGCGAAATTGCAAACAAACGTTTACAATTACAACGCGAGCAAGGCTTACGTACTCAGAAACACATTACACTTGACGAGATAGGCCGCCGTTTGGCAGTTGGTAACTTTAAGGAACTTAACATTATTGTTAAGGGTGACGTGGATGGATCTATCGAGGCTTTATCAGATTCGTTATTAAAATTATCTACCGAGCAAATACAGGTTAATATCATATCAAAAGCAGTTGGTCAGATATCAGAGTCGGACGTATTGCTGGCATCAGCATCAGATGCGATCATCATTGGTTTCCAGGTACGCCCATCAGGCGGTGCCCGTAAACTTGCCGAGGCTGAGCAAATTGATATCAGGCTTTACTCCATCATCTACGACGCTATCAACGAGATAAAAGCGGCGATGGAAGGTATGCTTGCCCCAACATTTGAAGAGAAGATTGTAGCTAACGTTGAAATACGCGAAACCTTTAAAATTAGCAAAGTGGGTACCATTGCAGGTTGTATGGTATTAGATGGTAAGATAAACCGTAACAGCAAAATACGTATCATCCGTGATGGCGTAGTTGTACATACCGGCGAGCTTGCATCACTTAAACGCTTTAAAGACGATGTTAAAGAGGTAGCTACCGGTTACGAATGCGGGTTAAATATTGCAAACTACAACAACATTGAAGTTGGCGATATAGTTGAAGCATACGAAAACGTAGAAGTAAAACGTAAGCTTACCTAAGTGCTAAAAAGACGCGAAGTATCGCGCCTCTACTAAATATTTTTAAAGGATGGCTATTAGCCGTCCTTTTTTTGTTTATCGCTATTTAAAATCCCCTTTTACGGGTTACACCAATGCGGCGTGGCGGCTTAGGCGATATTTTTTCAGCGTCTTCTTCATCTACGCTGTATCTGCGGGCCATTTTAGCAATCCGCTCTTCCATTGTCTCCGTACTAAGGCGTTCGCGGCCAAGGCTATCAACCAATATAGGGAAGGCAAACGGAGTAGGGCGTTCAATAACTTTTAATACAATACTTTGGGTGGCTATACGCTGCAAGGCGGCGCGCAACCTAAATTCCTCTAACTGAAAGG
The DNA here is from genome assembly GCA_005938025.2 of Inquilinus sp. KBS0705. Classification (NCBI taxonomy): domain Bacteria; kingdom Pseudomonadati; phylum Pseudomonadota; class Alphaproteobacteria; order Rhodospirillales; family Rhodospirillaceae; genus Inquilinus; species Inquilinus sp. KBS0705. The sequence continues at coordinate 412,373 of VCCI02000002.1, forward strand.
CCAGTGCTTCGTTGTAGGCCTGGCGCACCAGCAGGTTGTCGGGCTCGTACTCGTTAAACACCTCAAACAACAACGAAGTAGAAGCTTGCAGGTGCTTGTTTTTTACCTGCTGCCCCGGGTAGCCGGTGAAAACCAAGCCGCCAATATGGGCAATATCCCTAAAACGGCGACGGGCCATCTCGTTGGCGTTTAAACTGTTTTGTATATCGGCTATAAGGTTGTTTATAGAAAAGAAATCCGCATCTTCCAAAACTTGCTCTATAGGTATATCCTCGTCGGTAAGCAGTTCAAAGCCATAATCATTCATGGCGATTGAAAAGCTGGCGGGTTTTATTTTTGATATGCGGTAGGCCAGTAACGATGCCATCCCCTCATGCACCAGCCTGCCCTCAAATGGGTAAAATAATAAGTGGTGCCCTTCCCGCGATTTAAACGACTCTATCAAAAACTCGTGGCTTTGCGGCAAATGCGACAATTTAGCCTGAAGGTCAAATAATGGTTTCAGGGCAACAACTTCTTCATCGGTTTCAATCCCATGCGCCACCTCGTCCAACTTATCGCGGAACACGGCTGATAACTGCGACGATAGCGGCATACGCCCACCTGCCCAACTTGGTATAAGCCCTTTGGTTTTGGTAGACTTTTTTACATAGGCCGTCATTTCCTTCACCTTAATAAACTCCAGGCTGCGACCGGCAAACCAAAAGGTATTACCCGGTTTTAATTTGGCTATAAAGCCCTCCTCTAAAGTACCCAAGCTGCCGCCGCTTAACCATTTTACCCTGATGCTCAGCTCGCTGGTAATGGTGCCAATACTTAGCCTGTGCCGCATAGCCACGCGGCGGTTATTTACTTTATACAAGCCATTTTCTACTTCAACTTTCAAAAATTCATCATACTGGGCAAGAGTTTTACCCCCGTTTGTTATAAAATCTAAAAGCTGATTAAATTCATCGCGTCTTAAATCGGCAAAGGCAAAGCTGCTTTTTACTTCTTTATATAATTCATCGGCTCTGAATCCATCTGATACTGCAAGCGTAACCATGTATTGTATCAATACATCCATAGTAAGGAGCATAGGGTCACGGCTTTCAAATACGCCATTTTTAATGGCCTGTTTTAACGCGGCCCCCTCTAAAAGCTCTAAAGAATGGGTGGGCACAAAATAAGCTTTTGAAATGGCCCCCGGATGGTGCCCGCTGCGCCCTGCGCGTTGCATAAAGCGGGCCACTCCCTTTGGGCTGCCAACTTGCACAACGGTGTCTACGGGCCTAAAATCAACCCCCAGGTCAAGGCTTGATGTGCATACTACCACCTTGAGCATCTCGGCATGCAGGGCCTGCTCAACCCAGTTGCGCAGTTCGTTATCTAACGATCCGTGATGCATGGCCATTACCCCGGCATATTCGGGGTAGTTGTCTAAAATGGCGTGGTACCATATTTCCGACTGCGACCTTGTATTGGTAAATATCAGCGTGGTTTTGCTGCGGGCCACAATTTCCATCACCTGCGGCAGCAACTTTACCCCTATATGCCCTGCCCACGAGTAGTTTTCGATATTATCGGGGATAACGGATTGTATAACCAGGCGTTTATCAATATTGGCCCTAACCATTTTAATTTGATCCGCCGGAAAATCATTACCCAACAATACTTCGGCGGCCTGCTCCAGGTTGCCAATGGTTGCGCTTATACCCCACATTTTAAGTCTGTAGTCTGAAGTCTGAAGTCTGGAAGTCGCGGGGGCTTCAGACTTCAGACTTAAGGCTTTCAACTTGGAAAGCCCCAACTCCACCTGTACCCCACGCTTGGTACCTAATAACTCGTGCCATTCATCTATCACTACTACCTGTAATCCCTGGAAGACCTTTGGATACTCCTTTTGCGCCAGCATTAAGTGCAGGCTTTCGGGTGTGGTAAGTAATACTTCGGGTAGTTTCTTTTTAAGCGCGGCTTTCTCGGCTGCCGATGTATCGCCGGTACGCGTCATGATGCGCCAAGGCAGGCCTATATCGTCGCACACTTCCTGCATGGCTTTGCGTATATCGTTGGTTAGGGCGCGCAATGGCGTTATCCAAAGCATAAGTAAGCCGTTATTTTTTTTGGAGGTGTAACTATCGGGGTTTTTATTAATGAAATCCGCAAGGAAGGGCAAAAACAGCGCAAATGTTTTACCGCTGCCTGTTGGGGCATTTAACAGGCCCGAATAGCCCGAAAGATAAGCCCCTTCCATTTCTTTTTGAAACGGAAACTGTTTCCAGTGCTTATCCTTATACCATTGCTGTATTACCTGCTGACCTTTTGACGCCATTATTAATAACCAACAAAATAGCTTTTTGCGGGTTATGTATCAACCATTAAACAATTAAAATGTTATGACCATTAAAGGATATACATATGCGCTGATACTATTTGCCGCTGTAACAGCGGTATCGTGCGGGCGGCCATCACCTACCCGGGCAAATAGTGACAGCACTAATACAGTAGACGAGAAAGTAGAAAAGGATACTGTTATAAAAGCCGATACCACTACTTCGAAATCGCCAACAGCGGCACAACTAATAGTGCCCGGCAAAAGCGTTGGGCAAACAACTATAAACGAAGCCGCCGAAAGTGTACATAAAAAACTGGGCAATGCCGACGATGGCGATGCGGCCATGGGTAAAAGCATGAGCATTTGGTATGCTAACCATGATACTGTCGGCTACAAAACGCAGATATATTTTTCGAGAAACATGGGTAACGATGAAACCAGCCGTGTTAAACAAATACGTGTTACATCGCCGTGGTTTAAGGTGAGCGATGCCATACACGCCGGTGCGCCGTTAAAAAATGCGGCACAAGCTTTTAAACTAACACCATCCGGAACGTTTACTGAGAAAGGTAATACCTATACCATTTACGACGATACAACGTCGGGCATAGCCTTTGAGGCTAATAACCACGATATCTGTACAGGAATAGTGGTTTATGAACCCGGCAAGGCAGCAGGAGCCACCTACTTGCCCTTTTATCCTGATTTTAAACCTGTAAAATAAAAAAGACGCCTTGTATTTTAAGGCGTCTTTTGATCATAAAAACAATCCTTATTTCTTTTCGGGCATCAGGATAAGCTTTATCAGGTTGGTACCGCTTAAGTATTTATTTGCAGCATCTTTAGTGCTTTGCACAGTTATTTGTTCGAGGTTTTTTACGTGGCTAAGTATTTCATCCGGGTTTTGATCGTTTTGCGCGGCAGCGGCCAAAAAGCCCGACCACGAGATATTTTGTTTCATTTGCACCTGTGTAGAACGTGCTTCTTCTGATACAAATTTTTGTATGTCTTCTGGCTGTGCTCCCGCTTGTTTAATTTTCGCTATTTCCTCTGTAGTTGCATTTATCAACTTGTCTACATTAGCAGCCGAGCAGGTGAACGATATAGTGATAGAATAACGCCCCGCCGGATTTTTTTGATAGCTTGCCCTAACGCCGGGCGCATAAACGCCGCTTTCCTGTTCGCGCAGGCGCTGTATCAGCTTAATATTCAATACCTCTTCAAGGGCATCCATTTGCAGGTTGTTAGCGTCGTTAAAAACATAGTCGCCACTGTATACCATTTGCACGCTTGCCTTGTCATCTAAGCCTTTATAAACGGTTTTAGTGATTTGGCCCGCTGGCGGATGAACGTTTAAATTTTTAAATGTTTCCTTTTTATTGGTTGATGGCAATGCACCTAAGTAAGCCTCTATAAGCGGTTTTACAAACACAGGTTTAAATGCCCCAACAAATACAAAGGTAAAACCGCTGGCATCAGCAAATCTGTCTTTATAAAAGCTGTAAGCTTTATCTAACGATGCGGAATTTAGGCGATCGATGGTAGTTACCATTCCGCGGAAATTATAATTGCTTAAAACGGCCGATATGGTATCCTGGTAAACACTGCCAGGGTCAACACCACGGGTAGCTAAAATTGATTTTGTTTGGCTTATGTTACCCTGCCATATATCGGCATCCTTACGAGGTTGGGTAAAGTATAAATAGATCAATTGTAAGGCCGTTTCAAAATCAGCAGGGGAAGAACTGCCTCTCACACCCTGTGTAATTTCGCCTATATATGGCGAAACACTTACATTTTTATCACTCAGCATTTTATCAAGCTGGCCCTGGTTAAATTCGGATATCCCGCTATTACCAATAATGGCACTTGATAAGTTGGCCGATGTATAATCGGCATCGCTTGCTAATGATGTACCGCCAAAGCCAAAGCTGCTTATTAGTATCTGGTCGTTTTTAAAATCGGTTGGCTTTAAAATTACCTTTACGCCGTTACCCAAAGTATAAGTGGTAGTCCCGATAGACTCGTCGGTTGTTTCGTTTACCACAGTGGTACCGCCTTCGGGTAATTTGCTCATTAACGGCTTGCTGGTAACATTATCTACATAAGCACTAATGTTATTACCGGCAGTGCCTATCCAGTTTAATACTGTTTTTTCATCCGGCAGGTTGTCCTTTTCTTTTTCGGGTCCTTCAACAATTACTACACGGTTTTGGTCGCTGATAAATTTGCCGGCTAAAGCGTTTACATCTTCAAGGGTTACTTTATTAATGTTATTAACATAAAAACTATATTCAAACTCGATACCCGGTATTGCCTCACCTTTTAGAAAGTGCTGCTGGTACTCGCGCACATAGCTTGATGAATTTGTTTTATCACGCTCGTTATAAGAATTTTGCATGCCAACTAACGACGCTTGCTTGGCGCGCTCCAATTCGGTAAGTGTAAATCCAAATTTGCGGGCACGTTCAGTTTCGGCAACAAGGGCTTTAACCGCTGTTTCCAGGCCACCGGGTTTCGATACTGTTATAGATGTAAAAGCATCCTGCTTGCCTATTAATGGTGCATAGGTAGCCCTTGCAAATAAAAATGGTGGCTCGGGTTTTTGTAAAAGCTCGCCAAGGCGCTGGTTTAGCATATAATTAAATAATGATACGCGCACACCATCCATATAGCCGGCGGCGGTTTTAATTATTTTTTGCGGGTGCTTCACCACAATTTGTGCAAGTGTGTAAGGAAATTCTTTATCGGTAGCTATTTTTACTACAGTACCCGGCGTTGGTGCAACGGTATAATCGGGCCTTGGTTTTTCGGCAATCGGGTTTTTTAAACCCGAGAAATTTGCTTTTATAAGCTGCTCTACCTGTTTTACATCAAAATCGCCAACAGCAATTACGGCTTGCATATCTGGCCGGTACCAATCGGCGTAAAAACTTTTTATAGTAGCGGCATCAAAGTTTTTTAGTATTTCTTCTTTACCAATAGGCAAGCGTGCTGCATATCTCGAATTATTTAATAATACCGGCAGTGTTTGCAGACTTAAACGCTCTTGCGCGTTTTTACCACGAAGGCGCTCTTCTTCTAACACTACACCACGCTCTTTGTCCAGTTCGGTTTGGTCAAAGGTGATATAGCCCGCCCAGTTGGCCAATATGTTAAAGCCCTTCTCAAAAACCTGCGCACTATCGGTAGGTAAGGGTAATTGATATACAGTTTCGTCAAAAGAGGTATAGGCATTTAAATCGGCACCAAACTTCACCCCAGATTTTTGAAGATAATCTACCAGTTGGTTTTTCGGATAATCGCGCGTACCGTTAAAAGCCATATGCTCGGTAAAGTGTGCAAGGCCCAGTTGTGTGTCTGTCTCTAATATCGATCCGGCTTTGTTAACCAGGTAAAGGTCGGCACGTTTTTGTGGTTGCTCGTTATGGCGAATGTAATACGTTAAGCCGTTAGGTAATTTACCAATTATAACAGCGGCATCAATAGGTAAAGCTGTTGGTTTTAGCTGCTCGGCAGCCGCTACCGGTTTGCGTTTGGGTGATGGGTTTGGTTTCTTTTTAACCTGGCCAAATGCACAACCCGTTGCTATAACAAAAGCTAACGCGGTTACAGAAATTTTTCTGTTCAAATTCATAAATTAATTAGGGATTAAAGCACTAAGATGCAAAACGAATTTTTTAGTTGCAAATTGTTTTAATAGCTGTAAAATAGCTTTTGATGAAGCAGAGACAACAAATTTAAATTTTTATAAATATTTTATTTTTATAAAACACCCACATTACCAGCCACAATACCGCTACTATAAATATTGCACCAGCCAAAGAGGCATTTACAGGAGAAAAATATGGTGCAAAGAAAAACTCATAAATAGACTTTTTACCAATATGCACTAAGTTTAAATAATGCGGTATAAAGCCCGATAATACATAAGCTGTTATAGCGTTAGCGCCAAAGACAACAAACGGATAAGTAAAGCGCTTATGCCCCTGTACATCTATCAGCCAAAAAGATATGGCCAAACCTATAGTAGCCAGCCCGCCAGTGTACAATACAAACGAGCTTGTCCATAAAGCTTTATTAATAGGGAAGAACAGATCCCAAAACAAGGCTATTACAACAGCTATAGTGCCGTAGGTAAACATCCAGCTCACCTTTGTGCTGTCGTCACGGTCTTTACGTTTTAGCCAGCTGCCCACGCGTATACCAAAAAGGCCCGTGCCTATAGCAGGCAATGTGCCCAGCAAGCCTTCAGGATCCCAGGTTTTTGATGATCGCCAAAGGTGGTCGGTAGTAAATACCAGGCGGTCTATCCAGGCACCCATATTGGTTTCGGGGTTAAGGTTAGCATAACCCACACCCGGTACCGGTATAAACGTCATGATGATATAATAGCCTATCAATACGGCTACGAGCAGCCAATCGCGGGTTTTTTGTGATGTTTTTAAGTATAGTATAGTGCAAATAAAGTATACCAGTGCAATACGTGGTAATACACCCGGTAACCTAAGTTTAGACACATCAAAGTTCCAACGAAGAATAAGCTGCGAACACCAGGTGATGAGCAGTAAAATTATAGTACGGCGCAAAGCGGCCAAGATCATTTTAGACTGACTGGCACCGCTTGCCTTTTTGCTTTCCATAGCATACACTATAGATACCCCCACCATAAACAGGAAAAAAGGAAACACCAGGTCGGTGGGTGTACAGCCGTTCCACTCGGAGTGCTCCAGCGGTGCGTAAATATGCCCCCAATCGCCGGGGTCATTAACCAATATCATGCAGGCAATGGTTAACCCGCGAAAAACATCAAGAGAGAGCAGTCGTCCGGGTTTGGTAATGTTTTTATTCATTTGTTTTACGTTTGACGTAGTATGTTTTACGTTATTTCCTTACTTTTTCGACTAGATTAATATTCATTGCTCTTACCTTATTTACGTGTTCTTGCAGTATTACAAACTGTTCCATGGATAAATAGTTAAGGTCTTAAGCCAAAATTATTAGGTAATCAGTTTCATTAGCCGATCCTAATGCGATTTGTAGAAAATTAGCAAAATCTTGCGCCGTATAGCGTCCACATCCTTCAGAAATATTGCAAGCAATTGATACGCATGCTCTTCTGAGTTGAGATGTTACCCCAAAGGTTTCTTCCTTAGGGAAACCCTTAGAAAACTCATACACTTTTAATGACAGTTTATGCGCTTCCTGCCATAAAAGTAAATCTTTAAAGTTTTGCATTATTTTAATTATTCTTTTTTGCTTAATCAAAACGTATTACGAAAAACGTATCACGTACAACCCTTTAAAACTTATACCGTACAAAGGCTTCCATGGCTGCATACTCGGCCATACCCAGCTTGTCGTAGTTTTGGGCGGTCTCGCGGTTGCGGTCCTCAGCGCGTACCCAAAACTCGCGCATGTCATCGCCAGGGAAAACCGGCGTATCTTTTTGCGACTGGTGCTTAAAAATGGCATAGCGTTTACGCAGCACTTCATTTGGCGATAAGGGTACCGCCATCTCTATCTCGTGGGTGGCAAACTCGTGCCATGCACCGCGGTACATCCATACCCAGCAATCTTTTACCCAATCTTCTGTTTCGCGCAATTTTCTTAGGGCGGCAATAATAATATTAAAACAAACTACGTGCGTACCATGCGGGTCGGCAAAGTCGCCGGCGGTGAAAACCTGTCGGGGCTTTACTTTTTGCAGCAATTCCATAGTTAGTTTTACATCTTCTTCGCCAACCGAATTTTTTTGTGTTTTCCCGGTCTCGTAAAACGGCAGGGCCTGGAAATGGATATTACTATCAGGCAGCCCCGCATAGCGCGCGCCCGATATGGCCTCGGTTTTGCGGATGAAGCCTTTTACGTTACGTATCTCCTGCGTATCTATCTGGTTGGGGCGTTTATGGCTTACAAACTCGCGCATATCGGCATAAATGCCTTTTAATTTGCTTGCATCCTCGCCCACGCTTTCTTTAAAGTCGATAGCAAACTCAACATAGCGGAGCACGTCATCGTCCCAAACAGCCGTGTTACCCGATGTTTGGTAGGCTACATGCACATCGTGCCCCTGGTCTACCAAACGGATGAACGTGCCACCCATCGATATTACATCATCATCAGGATGCGGAGAAAATACGATGGAGCGCTTTTTAGCGGGCTCGGCCCTTTCAGGTCTTTGGCTGTCATCGGCACCCGGCTTACCACCCGGCCAGCCGGTGATGGTATGCTGCACCTGGTTAAATATATCAATGTTAATCTCGTATACCGGGCCTTGTTCAACAGCCAGTTGGGCCATACCATGTGCGTTATAATCTTCTTCGGTTAGTTTTAAAATGGGTTTGCCTACAGTACCCGATAGCCATATCACGGCTTTCTTTTTTAGCATATTATCCCATACGCAGTCTTTTACCAGCCATGGTGTATCAAAACGGGTGAGCGCTGATGCGGCACCCTCGTCCAGTATAAATTCAACATGATCTGACAATTGCAGGTAAGTGGCCGGCACTTCACCCGATAGTTCACCCTCTACAGCTTTGCGAATGATGGGTGCTTTTTTAGTGCTCCATGCCATCAGCAATATTTCGCGGGCCTTAAATATAGTACCCACGCCCATGGTGATGGCTTTGGTGGGTACATTCTCTTTACCACCAAAATCGCGCGAAGCATCACGGCGGGTCAAATCATCCAAAGTAACCAGCCTGGTGCCGGAGTTAGGTGCAGAACCGGGTTCGTTAAAGCCGATGTGGCCGGTACGGCCAATACCTAATAGCTGTAGATCCAAGCCGCCTAATTCTTCTATCTGCTTCTCATAGTTCAAACAAAAGGCAGCTACCGCTTCGGCAGATAATGTACCATCAGGGATATGTACATTATTTTTGTCAATATCCACATGGTCAAATAAATTCTCGTTCATGAAGGTAACGTAGCTTTGCACCGCATCGGGCTGCATCGGGAAATACTCGTCGAGGTTAAAGGTAATTACACCTTTAAATGATAATCCCTCCTGTTGATGCATCCTAACCAGCTCTGCATAAACCTGTATGGGGGTTACGCCGGTTGCCAGGCCAAGTACTGCCGGTTGGCCGGCGGCTTGCTTTTCGTGTATCAGTTTGGCTATGCGTGCCGCTACCGCTAACGATGCTGTGCGCTGATCGGCATAAACGGTTACCGGTAGCTTTTCGTAGCGTGTTTCTTCAAGTAGGTTTAATCTGGCCATATAAATAGGGTTGTAATAGGATATAAAGGGTAAAAACAAATATATCAGATATTTACATACAGGGCATTTTAATTTATCTTTTGTGAAGCAGGGTAAAAATGTAATTTAGGGCATGCCAAAACTAAATGTTAACCTGCAAAAGCTATTTTCTATCGCCAAAAAAGACGAAAAGTTGGGTGTTGGGCTAATGTCGGGTACATCATTAGACGGGTTGGATATAGCCCTATGCAGCTTTAAAGGGAACGGAGTTAATACCGAATTTAAGCTAAAGCAATTTATCACCATACCCTACCAACAACAGTTTAAACAAGAGGTGCAGCAAGTTTTCGCGCAAAAACAGGTGAGTTTAGAGAAAGTATGTTTACTAAATGAATTTATAGGCAGCTTCCATGGCAAATTGGTGTTACAGGCACTCTCCGAATGGAAAATAGCACCCGCCGAAGTGGATTTTATTGCCAGTCACGGGCAAACCATTTATCATGCGCCTAAAAGCCAGCACAAGCAACCGGGTTATAGCAATGCTACATTGCAAATTGGTGATGCCGACCACCTGGCCGTTAAAACCGGGATATTAACCGTTAGCGATTTTAGGCAGAAACACATTGCAGTAGGCGGCGAGGGCGCCCCCTTAGCTTTATACGGCGATGTCTTATTAGGAAGCCAGCCGGGCGAAAACCGCATACTGCTGAATATCGGTGGTATTGCTAACCTTACCTACCTACCCGCTGATGGCAATACAGACAACGTATTATGCACAGATATTGGCCCCGGCAATACGCTGATAGATGCTGCCTGCCGCGAATATTTTGACAAAGCGTATGACGAAGATTCGGCTATTGCCTATTCGGGCGAGGTGAATGAGGAATTGTTGGAAGCATTGCTGCACCACCCGTTTTTTAATGAAAACTTACCTAAAACCACCGGGCCCGAGCTGTTTAACTTATCTTTCGTAGGTAACGCACAACAGGCATCGCGCACGCTCAACATTGGCAAGGCAGATTTAGTGGCTACACTTAGCGCCTTTACAGGGCGGTCTATCGCCCAATTTATACAGGCCAATTTTAAGGCAGACGATCTTCATGTGTTTACCAGCGGCGGCGGCGCACGCAACCCTTTTGTGGTTAACTATTTAAAGCAGACATTACCCAACGCAAGCATAGGCAACACTGCCGATCTGGGTTTAAACCCCGATGCCAAAGAAGCTATATTGTTTGCGCTGTTAGGTAACGAGGCCCTGTGTGGAAACCCAATAAAAATTGGCAATAACCCCGCTGTGCTGATGGGTAAGTTTAGCTTTCCGCAGTAGGTATACTTAAACTTCCTCTTTAACGTAATGTAGCGCGATGCACCCATTTTTTAAAACTTTGGAGTTGGCCAGTGTTAAGTTGATCTTCTCGGGGATGTCGAAGTTATCAAACAGCTTTCGCCCTTTGCCTACAATAGCCGGGTGTATAACAAAATAAAATTCATCAACCAGGCCAAGCACTGTCAACTGCTCACGCAAATTTACTCCCCCTATAGATATCCTTTTGCCGGGCTGCTCCTTTAGCTTACGTATCACCTCGCCGGGGTTATCTCGCATAATTACCGCATTCCCTTCGACGCTGGTTAATGTTTTCGAAAAAACTATCTTATCTATCTCGGTGATCCTTTTGGCAAATGCAAGCGTATCCGCCGATTCTGTTCCTTCACGGGCCACATCAGCCCAATAAGGGAACATTAGCTCGTACATTTTACGGCCATAAACTATCTGGTCAACATCTTCCATCAGTGCTGTAAAATATTCATGAATTTCCCGGTCGCCGTTAAATTTAGTATGGTCGTAGTTGCCATCTATACTAATATTCATGCCGTAGGTTACTGTTCTCATTTGGGTTGGTTTTAGTTTTATTAAGTAAAAATAGCAGAAACAGCGGATAGGCTGAAGGCCATCTGCGACAAATTGCGGGGTGATTTAAGCCAAGTATTTCTTATATTCGAACCAAATTTCACATTATGAATTTATATAGCTTTTTTAAGTACTTCCACTCGGGTTTCCGTTATATAGTAGTGCTATTGGTAGTAATAGCTATTGTACGCGCCTTTGCCGACTGGGCAGGCAAAAAACCTTACACCGAGGGCAACCGCAAGCTTAACCTGTTTGCCATGATATCGGCACATACGCAGTTTTTGTTGGGCATTATCTTGTACTTTTTAAGCCCTTATGTACAGTTCAACAGCACAACCATGAAAAATTTTGACACCCGTTACTGGACGGTTGAACATATTACTATGATGCTGATCGCCATTGTTTTAATTACCATCGGGCATTCAAAATCAAAAAGAGCATTAACGCCCGTGGCAAAAAACAAGGCTATTGCTATTTTTTATACTATAGCATTTGTTATAGTAGTTATAGCTATAGTGGCCAGTAAAAGGCCCTTTTTGGGCATTACCCATTAAAATAATTGCACAAAAAATTTGCAAATTCATTTTTCTTTATAAATTTGTTCCGCACAATGAAAAAAATCAACCATACAACAAATTGGTGGCACTCAAATAAATTTTGGCGGCCGGATAGTTTTTAATGTGCATTACTAATCAAATGTAAACCTAATTTGAAACCCGGCGAACGCTCAATTCGCCGGGTTTTTTTGTTTAATGTCCTTTTGAGAATAACATGAAAAAATATAAAATTACTACAATCCAAAAGAAGCTGCTGGCCGATACTACAACGCCTGTAAGTATTTACCTGCGCCTTAGGGATGTTTTTCCAAACTCGTTACTACTGGAAAGTTCTGACTATCATAGCAGGGAAAACAGCCTTAGTTTTGTATGCTGTGCCCCTTTTAGCGGTTTGGTTTTAGACGAGGGTAAGCTAAAAAAGAAATTCCCGGATGGAGCAGAAGAGATAATCGCACCGGGTACATTTGATATCACCGAAGAGATCAACAGCTTTTCGGCCAGGTTTGAGGTAGAAGCTAACACATCTAAAATATTATCAAACGGGTTGTTTGGTTATTTTACCCACGAGGCGGTTGAACATTTCGAAACCATCCGCTTAAAAGAAAGTACCGACACTACCCGTAAAATACCGGTAATGCAGTACCATATTTACAGTTATATTATAGCTATAGACCACTTTAAAAACGAACTGTATATTTTCCATAACCATGTTGAGGGCCAAAAGGAAACAAATGGGCTGGAGAAAATTGAAGACCTTATTAAAAATAAAAACTTCCCCGAGTATACCTTTAAAAGCGATGAAGCCGAACAATCAAACTTAACGAACGACGAGTTTATAGCGATAGTGGAGAAAATGAAGCAGCATATTTACCGCGGCGATGTTTTCCAGATAGTACCGTCAAGGGCATTTTCGCGTGGGTTTTTAGGTGATGAATTTAATGTGTACAGGGCGCTGCGCTCAATAAACCCATCGCCGTATTTGTTTTATTTTGATTATGGTGACTTCAGGATATTCGGTTCATCGCCCGAGGCGCAGATTACTATTAAAAACCGTGTAGCCAGCATTTTCCCTATTGCCGGCACGTTTAAGCGCAGCGGGGATGACGAAAAAGATGCAGAGATAGCCCGTAATTTAGAAAACGACCCAAAGGAATCTGCAGAGCATGTTATGCTGGTAGACCTTGCCCGTAACGATCTTAGCCGCCATTGCGAGCAGGTTAGTGTAAAAGCCTTTAAAGGGGTGCAATACTACTCGCACCTTATACATTTGGTATCGCATGTTAGTGGTAAAATAAAAGAGGGCACATCATCATTTAAAATTGTGGCCGATACTTTCCCGGCAGGCACATTAAGCGGGGCGCCAAAATACCGTGCTATGGAGATAATAGACGAAAACGAAAAAAGCAAACGTAGCTTTTATAGCGGCGCTATTGGCTTTTTTGGCTTTAACGGCGATTTTAACCACGCCATTATGATACGCTCGTTTTTAAGTAAGAACAATACTTTGCACTACCAGGCAGGGGCTGGTATTGTAGCCGGGTCGGTAGCCGAAAGTGAATTAAAAGAGGTTGACAATAAAATAGCCGCGCTGCGCAAAGCAATTGAGCTTGCAGAGGAATTATAGCGGCTGATTGGTAGTTAGAGAATAGGGATTAGGCAAGCATAACAGGAATGAGGAGCTAAATCCTGTAAATAAAAGTTAGAAAAAATGAAAAACATATTAATAATTGATAATTACGATTCTTTCACCTACAACCTGGTGCATTTGGTAAACGAGTTAGGTTTGCAATGTGATGTGTGGAGAAACGACCAGTTTGATATAAACGATGTTGATAAATACAGCCACATTATCCTTTCGCCGGGGCCGGGCATTCCATCTGAGGCTGGTTTACTTTTACAAGTGATTGAGAAGTATGCCCCAACAAAAAGCATGTTTGGCGTATGTTTGGGGCAGCAGGCCATAGCCGAGGTGTTTGGCGGACAGTTATACAATCTGCCGCAGCCTATGCACGGTATTGCCACCCCCATAAAAGTAACTGATAGCAGCGAAAAACTTTTTGATGGGTTACCCGATACCATCAAGGTTGGCCGTTATCACTCGTGGGTGGTTGAAAAGGATCTGCCCGCAGTATTGGTAACCACTGCTATAGATGAAGAAGACGGGTCGGTAATGGCCCTGCGACATAAAACATATAATGTGCGCGGCGTACAGTTCCATCCCGAATCGGTACTAACCGAGTATGGTAAAGAAATGATGCAGAACTGGTTAAATGCTTAAGTTTACAAAAATCAAAATCGCTATTTGGCCTAACAAGGGGATAAATGAATATTTTAGATAAAATAGTAGCTCATAAAAAAAAGGAAGTTGACCGGGATAAGCGAGAAACAACTTATACCGAGTTAGAGGAGTCGGAGTCTTTTCGCCGCGATACCTACTCGTTTAAAGAGTTTTTACTGGCACCTGAGCGTACCGGCATCATAGCCGAATTTAAACGGCAGTCGCCATCAAAAGGCATCATCAATAATGATGCGCTTGTAAAAGAAGTAACTAAGCAATATGCGGATGCTGGTGCTTCAGCGCTGTCGGTTTTAACCGATAAGCAGTTTTTTGGTGGCCGCAAGCTTGATCTGGTAAGGGCTCGCAGGGCCAATACCGTCCCCGTACTGCGTAAAGACTTTATGATAGATGAGTACCAGATAGTAGAGGCAAAATCATTAGGTGCCGATATTATTTTACTGATAGCCGCTATACTTACCCCGGCAGAGATAAAGAGTTTTGCTGCTCTTGCCAAAAGCCTGGAGCTAAATGTTTTGCTCGAGGTGCATAACCTGGAAGAACTGGAGCGCAGCATAGATTCCAACTTAGATGCCATTGGCGTAAACAACCGTAACCTGGCCGATTTTACAGTATCGGTAGAAAACTCTTATCAACTGGTTGATAAAATACCCGCGGAGTTTTTAAAGATATCTGAAAGTGCCATTAGCGATACTGAAACCATTAAGCAGTTGAAAAAGGTTGGCTTTAACGGCTTTTTAATTGGCGAAAACTTTATGAAACAACAAGACCCAGGCGCTGCCATGCGGGAGTTTGTAAAAGGCCTATAGGCCGTATAATTTGAAACGCAGGCAAACAAGTTTTATTAACTTTGTTATTACTGCAGGAGAGGATCTATGAAACAAAAATTTTATGATACTGCTGTGAAGCAGGAGCGTGTTGTGCTGGTAGGGGTAATTACACCTAACGAAACCGAGGCGCAGGAAAAAGAATATTTAGAGGAGTTGGAATTTTTGGTTGCTACCGCTGGTGGCGATACAGTAAAAAGCTTTACCCAAAAGTTGCAACGGCCCGAGCGATCGACCTTTGTAGGTACAGGCAAACTGGAAGAGATAAAAGAATATGTTACATCCGAAGAAATAGATATTGTGGTGTTTGATGACGAGCTTTCGCCGTCGCAACTGCGTAATATTGAGCGCGAGCTACAGGTGAAGATATTGGACCGCAGCAATCTGATACTGGACATTTTTGCCGGCCGCGCCCAAACCGCGCAGGCTAAAACCCAGGTAGAATTGGCTCAGTTGCAATACCTATTACCCCGCCTAACCCGCTTATGGACTCACCTTGAGCGCCAAAAAGGTGGTATTGGTATGCGCGGACCGGGCGAGTCGCAGATTGAGACGGACAGGCGATTGATTCTGAACAAAATATCGTTACTAAAAGAGCGCCTTAAACTGATAGATAGACAAAATGAAACACAGCGGAAAAACCGCCAGCAATTGATACGTGTAGCTTTGGTTGGTTATACCAACGTGGGTAAATCAACCATTATGAATATGCTGGCAAAATCTGAAGTGTTTGCCGAAAACAAGCTGTTTGCCACGCTGGATACTACCGTGCGTAAAGTGGTTATTGAAAACGTGCCCTTTTTACTGTCAGATACGGTAGGGTTTATACGCAAGCTACCTCACCATTTGGTAGAGTGCTTTAAATCTACATTGGATGAAGTGCGTGAAGCCGATATATTAATACACGTGGTAGATATATCGCACCCTACGTTTGAAGACCAGATACGTACTGTGAACGAAACGCTGAAAGACCTGGGTGCTATTGATAAACGTATAATAACCGTTTTTAATAAAATAGACGCCTTTGAACCCGAACAGCACAATGTTGATATAACAGAAGGCCCTTTAACACTCGACGACTTTAAGCATAGCTGGATGGCTAAAAACAACAGCCCGGCTATATTCATATCGGCCACTCAAAAAGAGAATGTAGAAGAATTTAGAGAGTTGCTGTATGAAGAAGTAAAGAAAATACATACAGAGCGTTATCCTTACGATAACTTGCTATACTAATCCCGTTCTTCCCAAATCATGCATAAATGCAGTATAGTTTGTACTGCTTTTTGCATGTCTTGTACCGATACCCATTCCTGCTTGCCATGAAAAGCATGCTCGCCGGCAAAGATATTAGGGCAGGGCAAGCCCATAAAACTTAAACGTGACCCATCTGTACCGCCACGTATGCTGCATAGTTTGGCATTTAGCCCGGCGCGCCTTATAGCTTCCATGCCATATTCAACAATTTGCGGGTGTTGGGCCAGCATATTTTTCATATTCCGGTATTGCGGTGTTGTATGCAAAGTGGCGCTGGAGTTTGGAAAACCTTGTAAAACGTCGGCTGCAATTTTATCGATAACGGCTGCATGAGCGGCTAAATTTTCCTCATCAAAATCCCGTACTATGAAATCTATAGTAGCCGTTTCTACATGGCCTTCTATATTTACTGGGTGTACAAAGCCCTGCATCTCATCTGTTCCCTCGGGCGATAGGTTATGCGGTAACGCTGCAATAATTAATCCGGCTATTTTTATGGCACTTTCCATTTTGCCTTTCGCAAAACCCGGGTGTGCGCTTACGCCTTGTATGGTTAGTCGCGCCCCATCTGCCGAAAATGTTTCGTTTTCCATGTTTCCCGCACTTTCGCCGTCAATCGTATATCCTGCAAATGCCCCTAGTTTGGCAATATCTACCTTATCAACTCCCCGGCCTATTTCTTCATCCGGAGTAAATAATATCCTTATTTTACCGTGTTTAATGGCCGGGTTGCTCATTAATTGATAGCAGGCATCCATTATTTCGGCAACGCCGGCTTTGTTATCGGCTCCCAGTAACGTTGTGCCGGATGCAGTGATGATATCATTACCCATTTGGTTTATAAGGTCGGGATGATCTTTCAGGCGCAGCACCTGTGTAGTATCATCGGGTAAAATAATATCGTTGCCGTTGTAATTTTCGTGTATTAATGGCTTCACATTTTTTCCGCTGCAGTCAGGCGCGGTATCCATATGCGAACAAAAGCAGATTACAGGTACGTCCGGCTTATCCGTATTTGCAGGAATGGTAGCATATACATAGCCATACTCGTCTAAATCCGCATCAACTACGCCCATTTCTAAAAGCTCAGCTACAAGTAACCGTCCCAGGTCTTTTTGCTTATCAGTAGATGGGCAAGTGGGCGAAGATGGGTCAGATTGGGTATCTATTTTTACATATCGT
This sequence comes from Inquilinus sp. KBS0705, assembly GCA_005938025.2. NCBI lineage: Bacteria > Pseudomonadati > Pseudomonadota > Alphaproteobacteria > Rhodospirillales > Rhodospirillaceae > Inquilinus > Inquilinus sp. KBS0705. The sequence goes on from VCCI02000002.1 coordinate 429,913, forward strand.
AGAAATCTTTCTGTAACTGTATATCGTAAATACTCGTTAAAATGCATATAGAGGTGTTTTTTGCCTGTTAGCCCGATTTTTGTTTGTATGGGTACACAGATAGTAAATATCTATAACATTAATTATTTTGAGAAAGTATTTTTTATTAATTCTAATAATAATTAGCTCGGTAAAGTTAAAAGCCCAGGATAGTTATAATTATGCAGCATATGGTATTGGTTTTGGCGCCAGCTACGCCCGCCCATTTGCCGACTTGAAGCGGAATTATGATGACCGCATTTACAATGTAAACTTAAATTACTATTACTCGCCATACTTGCCAATCACTCTCGAGATTCAGGCCGGTCACTTGCGTGGTGGTGGCAATACTATTGCCGAAGACATTGCTACCCGCCGTTTTAATAATAATTTTAAAGCAGTTTTATTACATGCCAACATACAACTGGGCGAGTTAATAGATTACGAAGGCGACTTTTTTATGAACGTGGTAAAAAACTTTTATCTGGGTTCGGGTTTTGGGTTTATGATAAATAAAGTGGATGCTAACAGATACAGCGTTATTGACCCCACTTACCGCTTTCCGGGTAAGGATAACAGCTTTAACATGGTTATCCCTATACGTTTTGGCTACGAATTTAAAATATATAACAGCTACGATGAGCCAAATATTCGCCTGGATATTGGCTATCAGCATAATATGACGTTTGGCGAGGGATTAGATGGGTATAACGACGGAGCGGTTAGTTTTAAAAACAATGCGCTTGATCAATATCGTCAAATAACTATTGGAATTAAATTTAACTTTGGAGGTGAATCGTCATACGATAAATCGATAAGCGGATTTTAATTTGAACATAGAAGAACTACGCGATTATTGCCTGCAAAAACCAGCAGTTACCGAAAGTTTCCCTTTCGGAGAAGATACGCTTGTATTTAAGGTTGGCGAAAAGATATTCCTGCTTGCAGGATTAGAGGACGGGCGCCATTTTAATGCCAAATGCGACCCCGAACTGGCTGTAGAATTACGCGAGCAGCACACCGAAGTTAAGCCGGGTTACCACATGAATAAAACCCACTGGAACACTGTTTATATGAGCGGATCGCTTACAAACAAACAGCTTAAAGGGATGATCGATCACTCTTACAGCTTGGTTTTTAAAAGTTTATCTAAAAAGTTACAGGCCGAAATTACAGCGGCTAACAATTGATGGATATCATCAGCTATATTTGTTGTAGTTGTTGATATGAAAAAAACCATTTTACTGCTTATTGCCATTGCTTTTACCGCCCGGGTAAATGCGCAATTAACCCCGTTTGAATTAAGTAAGGATAAAAACTATACGGCTACCCATGCCGAAGCCATTGCCTACTATAAAAATTTAGCTAAACAGCAGCCGCAAATGCATTTGTTTGAGTATGGATCAACAGATGTAGGCAAGCCGTTAACACTGGTTGTATTATCGCGAGACAAGGTTTTTGACCCGGCTTTAATAAAAAAACAAAACAAAAGGGTGATACTCATTAATAATGGGATTCATCCCGGCGAGCCCGATGGGGTTGATGGCAGTATGATGCTAGTGCGCGATCTGCTTAAAAAGAACCTGTTGCCTAAAGATGTAGTCCTATGCTTTATTGCCCTATACAATATTGATGGCAGCATGAACCGCGGCACATCGCGTGCCAACCAAAACGGGCCGCGTGCCTATGGTTTTAGGGGCAATTATCGCAATTTAGACCTTAACCGCGATTTTATAAAGTCGGACAGTAAAAACGCGCTTGCGTTTGCTCAGATACTTAATACCTGGCAACCCGAGGTATTGCTGGATAATCATGTAAGCGATGGGGCCGACTATCAGTATGTAATGACGTTGATAGAAACCCAAAAGGATAAGCAAAACCCTGTACTGGCGGCTTATACCGACAAAACGCTTACCCCTGATCTGTACAAAGGAATGAAACAAAGCGGTTTTGAAATGATTCCCTATGGCGCAGGTGAAAGCGGGTTGCCTGATTCGGGGATTGTAAGCTTTATGGAAACACCCCGCTTTTCTACAGGTTATGCGGCGCAGCATAATATAATTAGCTACATGACCGAGACACATATGCTAAAACCGTATGATAAGCGAGTATACGCTACATACTACTTTATGCAGCACCTTATTGATATTTGCCAGCGCGATGCCAAAGTATTGGGTGATATGAAAAAGCGGGTGGACGCCGAAGTAAGCGCCCAAAAGACGTTTGACCTGAGCTGGCAATTAGACGATTCAAAGATAGATACGATTACATTTAAGGGTTATGCTGCGGCATATAAAGAAAGTGATGTGAGCGGCCTTAAACGCCTGTATTACGACAGAAGCAAGCCATATACAAAAACAGTTAAGTTTTATAATACCTATAAAGCATCGGCCAGCGCCGATAAACCTGTGGCTTATGTTATCCCGCAGGCATGGGGCAAAGTGATCGACCTGTTTAAGCTAAATAGAGTAGCTATGCGCCGTTTAAGCCACGATACTACACTTAGCCTGCAGATGTATTATATAAGCGATTACAAGACCGGTACAAGGCCCTACGAGGGGCACTACGTACACACCGGCGTAAAATTGAACCCGGTTGATAGCAAAATAAAGTTTTACGAAGGCGACTATGTGGTATATGTGAACCAGCCAATAAACCGTTACATTGTTGAAACGTTAGAACCCCAAGGCGTAGATTCTTTTTTTGCCTGGAACTTTTTTGATTCGATGTTAGGGCAAAAGGAATACTTTTCTGATTACGTTTTTGAGGATAAAGCAGCCGAATTATTAAAGGCCGACCCCGAATTACGCAAAAAACTTGACGAAGAAAAAGCCAAAAATCCACAAATAGCCAACAGTGCCGTAGGCCAGCTTAACTGGGTTTACCGAAACTCGCCTTATTTTGAAAAAACTGCCATGCGTTACCCTATAGGCCGCTTACTAACCGATACCAAACTCGATCTTAAATGATAGAATACTTGCAATATGCCCCTGTAGCATCAATTATATTCGCTATAACCCTTATCACTTCGTTAATGGCTTTCTCGAGTGAAGACCTGTATGGCAAGTTTATTATGAACCCATGGAACGTATCGCGGGGAAAACGTGTTTACACTGTTATCACCAGCGGATTGATCCATAAAGACTGGAACCACCTGTTTTTTAATATGCTGTCTTATTACTTTTTTGCTTTTCAGTTGGAGGGCTTAATTGGGCATTGGCAGTTTGCTGTGTTATATATACTCAGCTTAATATTAAGTGATCTGCCATCTATTCAAAAGCACAAAGAAGATATCTGGTACAACAGCCTGGGCGCTTCGGGTGCTATCAGCGCGGTTATATTCAGTTATATTATGTATGATCCTTTGGCTAAAATGGGCATATTGTTTATCCCTATACCTATATCGGCATGGATATTTGGTATACTGTACCTGGTGTATTGCCACTTTGCATCAAAGCACGCGCGCGATAATGTTAACCACGATGCCCACTTGTTTGGCGCGTTAAGCGGCGTTATTATCACCATAGCCTTAAACCCGCATGTAGTGCACAATTTTATCGAGAAGTTTTAATTGGGCAGCTTAATTGATTCAGTGCTGATTTTGTTGCCATCGGTATCAAACAAAAAACTCATCGGTTTCTCAGGGTCTTTAATGATCTCTAACAACAGAAAACCCCAGTTTTTCCAAAAGTTTTCTAACACCTGGCCATAGGTTTTATTCATCCAGTCGTCAAATAAGGGCTTGCTGCTTATGCCACGCAGGGGCATGGCATCTATATAAATCTCATCCTCCACCGGTAAAATATTATACTCTGGCAGTCTATTAAACAGGTAGTTAGAATAAAATACCCTCCCCGAAAATTCCTCGAACTGTATGGGGTGCAGGATGTCGTTCTTTATCTTTTCATACACTTCTTTGTGATAAGATGCATTGGCCCCGTTATCCTGCAGGCACATCACCAGGCCAAAGTCCTGTATACGTAAGGCAAAAGTTTGGGTATTTATCTCATCCCGATAAGCAAACTCATCTACTTTGTTATCAACCCTAAAAATAAACAGACTATAAGGTACAAATTCATCAAAGTGCAGCGGCAGGTTTATGCTTTGCAGCATTAAATGTAAATGGCTGAATTTGTGTATTATGGATTGAGAAATATTAAATTCTTCACCCTGCGCATGCATCATTTTTATACCGGCCTGTATTTCGTTAAATATGATACCGTACATCAGTTTACCCGCCCATTGAAACAATTTTAATTCATCAAGCGCTTTAACGCCTTCATATCCGCCAGCAAAGGCGTGGGCTATAGTTTGCTCTAAAGGCCCCAGGTATTCATCGTTAATATAGGCCGAGCAGGGGATCTTAATATCTTTATAGGTCGCAATTGTTTCGTCCAGCAGTTTAAAGGGCTGTTCTTCAAGATTGTAAAGGCTCATAAGCCATTGAGGGAAAACCTGTATTTTTTCTTCTTCGCTGTTGAGTGCTTGCCCGGTTAAAAAGCATTTATTGTTACTAAAGTTAAAGCTTTCGAAAGGAGCATAAATTTGTGCCGGCATAGCCGCAAAGATAATCAGGATTTTAATTGTAAAACTTTAGCTTTGATATTTGACATGCAGCTTACTTATCAACCCTTCCAATTACAGCTAAAGCACCCTTTTACCATCGCTAAATTTTCGCGCACATCAACCCCTGTTATGTTGTTGCAGCTTAACCATGAGGGATTTACAGGGTATGGAGAAGCATCTATGGTGCCCTATATGGGCGAAAGTCACGAAACAGCAATAGCGTTTTTAAACAAGGTTGATGTAACAGCCTTTAAATATACCTTTGATTTTGAAAGCATTATCAACTATTTAGACGGTATTGCCCCTGGTAACCCGGCTATAAAGGCAGCTATAGACATCGCTCTGCACGACTTGGATGGCAAAATTAAAGGCCAACCCTGCTGGCAACTACTGGGCAGCGACCCGTCAAAAATGCCTGTTACCAGCTATACTGTAGGCATTGATACGCCGGAGGTGATCATACAAAAGGTTAACGAGGCTAAGGGATTGAGAATCATCAAAGTAAAGCTTGGCCGCGATAGTGATAAGGAGCTGATACAAACGATACGCACAGCTACTAACGTGCCATTATATGTAGATGCCAACCAGGGCTGGACCGACCGCAAGCAAAGTTTGGATATGGCGTATTGGCTTAAAGAACAAGGTGTTAAGCTGATAGAGCAGCCATTTTTAAAAACAGATATAGATAGCAATGCCTGGTTAACCGAAAATAGCCCCATACCCATTATTGGCGATGAAGCAGTACAACGTTTGCCTGATGTAGCCCTTGCTAAAGGCGTTTATCATGGCATTAACGTTAAGTTGATGAAGTGTGCCGGAATGCACGAAGCACAGTTAATGATAAATAAGGCTAAAGAACTAGGCATGAGTACGTTAATTGGCTGTATGAGCGAAACAAGTTGCGCCACCCTTGGCGCCGCCGCCCTTGCCCCTCAATGCGATTGGGCTGACCTTGACGGGCCTTTTCTTACAGCCAACAACCCATATCAAACGCCCGCTTTTACTGACGGTAAGTGGGTGCTGAATAATGAGCCCGGCTTAGGTTTGCATCAGTTTTAATTATACACCCCGCTATAAATTATTGCAGTTTTTTTGTGGGGTACAGCTAAATTTTTCCATTTTTTTGTTGGGGTGCCTGTTACCAATATAGTAAAAACATTCCATATAAACAAAAAAGGAGCGCATGTGCGCCCCCTTTTTATAAACATGTTCGATGTATAGTTATAGCTCTTCGTCATGCTGGCTCATATCAAGACCAGCAATTTCGTCAGCTTCAGATACACGCAACTTGCTTATCATATCTGTTATCTTCAATAATAGAAGAGATCCGAAGAAAGCAAATGCGGAAACAGTAACCAGCGCGATAAGATGGGTAACAAAAAGGCCTGCGTTGCCATTCAGCAATCCATCGTTACCGGCAGAGTTTACACTTTTTGTTGCGAATATACCAGTCAGTAACATACCTACCATACCACCTACACCGTGGCAAGGGAATACATCTAAAGTATCATCGATGTTAGTTTTGCTGCGCCATATAACCACCAGGTTACTAACAACGGCAGCAACTATACCTACTATTAATGAGCTTGATACGGTGATGTAACCTGCAGCAGGCGTTACAGCAACCAAACCTACAACAGCACCAATACAAGCGCCCATTGCAGATGGCTTTTTGCCTCTCAGGATATCAAAGAAAATCCACGACATGGCAGCTGCGGCAGATGCTGTAGTTGTGGTTGCTAATGCGGTAGCGGCAAGTTCGCCGGCGCCTAATGCCGAGCCCGCGTTAAACCCAAACCAACCAAACCAAAGTAAGCCTGTGCCTAATATAACGTAGCTGATGCGTGCCGGTGTGTGCGACTCAGGCACTTCGTTACGTTTTTTAAGATATAAGGCCGAGGCTAATGCAGCCCAACCAGCACTCATGTGTACAACAGTACCACCGGCAAAATCTAACACGCCTAATTTAAAGAAGTAACCTTGTGGATGCCACGTTGCATGTGCAAGCGGTATGTAAATGATTACGATAAACAGGGTGATAAAGATCAGGTAAGAGTTGAAACGTATACGCTCGGCAAATGCACCGGTTATCAGCGCGGGTGTTATCACCGCGAATTTTAACTGGAACATGGCAAAAAGTATAACCGGTAAAGTGCCCCCTAACCATGCAACACCTAAGGTGTTTTGCATCATAAAAAACGATTTAGGGTTACCAATTATGCCATAGCCCCCAACGTCCTCGCCAAATGCCATGCTAAATCCAAACACTACCCAAATAATAGTGATCAAGCCCATACAAACAAAGCTTTGCAGCATGGTGGATATAACGTTCTTTTTGCGCACCATACCGCCATAAAAAAAAGCAAGGCCGGGTGTCATTAATAAAACAAGCGCTGTGGATATAAGCAACCAGGCTACATCGGCGCCGTTAAACTCGGCCGGCTTGGCGGCGGCTACGTTTCCCTGGTACATAAAGGCCAGGATAACTACAATTACAAGTATGCCAAATGGTACAAATTTTTTCATTTTGTTGTTGTGATAAGTGAGTAAATTAATGGTAGGGAAAGCCCATGGTTGGTGGGCGCTATACAAAAAAGTGGAAACAACAAAAGGTTACTTTTCCGGCAGGTATTATCAAAAAGTTACCCGTGCGGGAAACTTAATGAATAATCATTAACAGACAGAAATAAATGCTTTGTTTGTTCCCCTGTTTTCCTACCAAAAGGAGTGGTACGGAAACAGCATCAGCTTGGTTAACCACTCTACAGAGAGGTTGCGCTGATGGTAATCACTCTTCAGGAAAGAGAAGCCTGAATTTAAAACGGTGCACGTTTCCTTTACTACAGATTGGAAGCGCGATTTATGACTTTGGAAACTCCCGCTGCGGTTTTTAATGTAAAAAGCAGCGCTAATATTACGTTTTTCCTGGTTATGCCTATAATTTACCGAAGAAACCGGAGAAGATGTTTCTTTTTGCTCGGCAAAGGGTAAAAATAAAAGCAATAACGCTTCAAATAACATGAAGGCGGTTATAATTCGCTTAAATTTTCTCAGTGACATAAGACTAAATTATAATTTTAAAATCATTTTGTCAAGAAAAATGATATTTATTTATAAATTTATTATTAAAAATAGCCAACTACGCGTCTTTTAATAATAAATCTACTAAGATTATATAATATATTGTTAAAATGGTACTACATATTAAAAACTGATGAAAATATGTTGATAGTTGCCAAAAAAGCGGCAAACACTTGCTTAACTACGTCAAAAAAGGCTTAATTGATCGCTGATTTGTGGCGATTTGGAGGGTGGGGGCAAAAAATTTGAAACCGTTATGCCCAAAAGCCTTATCCGGCTGTTTTCAATATCAGTTGCCAGCAAAAGGTTTTTAGCAACAGTGCTTATTGTCGCTTCGTCATCTACCATGTCTGGTAACGATTGGCTTCGGGTTATCTGTCTAAAATCGCTGTATTTTATTTTAAGGGTAATGGTGCGGCCCTTTAACTGGTAACGTAACAGGCGGTCGTGAACCAACCTGGCAATTTTATCCAGTTCGGCGTTCATTTCATCAAGTGTGGTCAAGTCGTAAGCAAAAGTATCTTCGGCCCCCATCGATTTTGTTTCGCGGTGCGGCTGCACCTCTCGGTCATCAATACCCCGCACAATGCGGTAATAAAAAGCGCCCGCCTTGCCAAAGCGGCCGGTCATGTCCTCCTCGGTCAGTTGTTTTAGGTCGGCACCGGTAAACAGGCCTTGCTTTTTCATTTTTTCGGCAGTTACCCTGCCAACACCGTAAAACTTCTCAACCGGCAGCTTTTCTATAAAGGTTTCAATAGACGATGGGCCAACAAATGTTAAGCCATCGGGCTTATTCATATCTGATGCTATTTTGGCTACGAATTTATTTACCGATACTCCTGCCGATGCCGTTAGGTTCAGTTCATCCTTAATGGCTTGCTTTATTTGCTGCGCTATCTCCATAGCCGAACCAATGCCTAATTTATCGTTGGTTACATCTAAATAAGCCTCGTCTAACGATAGTGGTTCTATCAGGTCGGTATAACGGCTGAATATCTCGCGTATATGCTGCGATACCTCTTTGTAAGCAGCAAAGCGAGGCCTTACAAACAGGGCATGGGGGCAAAGCTTTAACGCCTGCTTTGATGGCATGGCCGAGCGGATACCAAACTTGCGAGCCTCATAACTGGCGGTTGCCACTACACCGCCGCGGCCCTCGGGCAGGCCGCCAACCACCAGGGGCTTACCCCGGTATTCGGGGTTATCGCGCTGCTCAACCGACGCGTAAAAGGCGTCCATATCAATATGGATTATTTTACGCAGGGTTTGTGGTTGTATTTGGTTCATTTCGTTTGCCTCACCTAAATCCTCTCCAAAAGGAAGGGCTTTGAATTGCAATTTTATAAAATTTATATTTTGGCCCTTCTCCAAGGGAGAAGAGTTGGGATGAGGCTAAATTTACATCAATATTAGCTTAAGCCATCTTAACTGATATCTTTGATAAAGATAATCAGTAATTATAAATGTCATCCCACCACATCGTTCGCGAAAAACAGGAACCCGCTCTTTTGGTGCTGGGCCTCGATCATTTTTCTGAAGAAATGCTGGGCCAGTTGCTGGAGTGGAGCCCAACCGTTATCACTACGCCGCTAACTGCCGAGCAGATTGATGCCTTTGGGATAAAGGTAGATATGGTTATTGCCCATGAGCCTGATGCCGCGCTGCAATCGGATGTAAAGCTAATATCCCCATTAGGCGATAACCCCCTAAAAGCCGGACTTGCCTTTTTAACCGATAAGGGCTATCCATCTGTTAATATAGTAACGGACGAATTGCTGCTGGATGATGTGGCCCCTTTTGCTGACAAAATAAACCTGGTAATATTCTACAATAATCAAAAAATATACCCCGTTAGCAGCGGCTTTACCAAATGGAAACCGGCCGGCGAAAATATCCGGATTTTATCACCATCTTTAGATGTGCAGGTAAGCGGCTTGCAGGGGCTGGGTAACGGCAATTTTACAACCACCGGCGATGGCTTTGTAACGTTTAGCTTTAAGCAGCCGTACCTGTTTATAGCAGAGGAAGTTTAGCAATAATGGCGGCCTGCTTTTTGTTAAAAATAATTAAATAGCAATTAAACCGTTAGGTTATTTTTTAGTCATACATACACTCCGGCAAAAAAACCGGTCGGTTATTAATCTTTCATCATGAATATCAAATATAAAAATGTACTCAGCATAGCATTCGGTGGATTGTTGTGTCTGTTTTTAGCATTGCCAGCCAGTGCACAGCACAGGGGTGCAGGCGGTGGTAATGGTGGTGGCGGTCGCCCGTCAGGTGGTGGTTTTAGCGGCGGCGGTGGTGGCCGTCCATCAGGTGGCTTTGGCGGTGGTAGCATCAGCCGTCCGTCGGGCGGGTTCAATGGCGGTAGCGTCAGTCGCCCATCAGGTGGTTTTAACCGCCCTTCAACAGCTATAGCCCCTCCTCGCCAGGATGGTGGTGCGCGCCCTTCAATAGGTTTTAATGGTGGCGCACAAAGTCGTCCCGGTGGTACTTTCCAAAACAGGGGTTATGCTAATGGCAATACTGGTGTAGTTGGTCCGCGTAGCCGTTATGGCGTAAATGGATCGGCCCGCCCATATATAGGCAGCCGTGGTAACTATGGCCGTTATGGTTATGGCTATCGTGGCGGTAACTATGGCCGTTATGGCTACGGTTATCGTGGTGGTTACCGTTATTATGGCCCGCGTTATTTTAACTATGGTTTTTATAACTATCGCGGCTATTACAACTCTTACTACTACCCACGTATTGGCTTTAGCATAGGCGTATTGCCTTACGGTTATTATCCGTTTTACTATGGCGATTACCAGTACTACTACAGCGATGGTTTTTACTATCAGCAAAATAATGATCAGTATACCATTGTTGAGCCACCTATAGGTGCGCAGGTAAACCAATTGCCATCAAAAGCTGAGCCGATAACTATAAACGGCGAACAGTATTACGAAAACAATGGTGTTTACTACCGCGAGGTAACTAAGGATGACGGTACAACCGTATACGAAGTTGCCGGTAAAGATGGCGAACTGAACACCCCCGATGGTGGTGCCGGTGCCGATTACCCACAATTTCAGGTGGGCGATGTGGTTAAGCAATTACCACAGGATAGCAGAAAAATTACTGTTAACGGCGAAAAGCTGTATGTTGCACCAGATGGAACTTATTTCCAGGAGCAACGCGACGACGATAACAACAAAATCTATAAAGTTGTAGGTGTTGCCGCAGATGAACCTGACGACGATAACAGCAACAAGTAATATTGATTAAACCCATACAAAGGTGGATGCTTAATGGCACCCACCTTTTTTATTTAAAGTATTTGCAATAAAGTATTAGCATAAACGCCCATTTGCCTTTATTTTTAGGTTTTGCTATGTGTACTAATTATGAAAAGATACGCCACCATACTTTTATTGCTTATAAGCGCGGCTAAAACCTACGCCCAGCAACCGTTAACCTTTTTCAAGGCAAACGATAGCCGTTTTCAATACGTTGGCAGGATCGACTTTACACAGCCAGAGCGGCCCAGGTTTTGGGCGGCGGGGGTATACATCACCGCCAGGTTTAAAGGCACTACCTGCACACTTTTGGTGAACGATGAGGTAATGTATGGCACAGTACATAATTATATAGAGGTGGTGATAGATGGCGTCCCTGCGCGCCTGCAAACTACAGGCAAAACAAACGAAATTGTAATAGCTAAAGACCTGCCTGATACGGCACACACTGTGGTAATATGTAAAGACACCGAATCGGGCCTGGGGTATTTGGACTTTTTGGGGCTTAAATGCAGCGAGCTGCTTAACCCACCCGTGCAACCCACACGCCGTATAGAGTATTATGGCGACTCTATAACCACCGGTACGGGTGCTGATGAATCGGCAGTGCCTTGTGGCAAGGGCCAGTGGCACGATCAGCATAACGCCTACATGAGTTATGGCGCCCGCACATCGCGTGCGTTAAACGCCCAATGGCAGCTAACGGCTGTAGCCGGTATTGGTATGGTGCATAGCTGCTGTAATATGGATGTAGTGTTTCCGCAGGTGTACGATAAAGTTTACCTGCGCAACGATTCGCTGCAATGGGATTTTAAGCGTTACCCGGCCGATGTAGTAACCATTTGCCTTGGCCAAAACGATGGAACGCAGGATTACGAAAAATTTGGCAGTGCCTATATTAAACTAATAACTGCAGTACGCAGCAAATATCCCAACGCCAGTATTGTTTGCCTTACCAGTCCTATGGCCGATGCGCACTTAACAGAAGTATTAAAAAAGTACCTTACCCGTATTGTGCGCATGGTAAATATGCGGGGCGATAAAAAGGTGAGCAAATTCTTCTTTTCGCGGAGCTTTAACAGCGGCTGCGACGGGCACCCTGATATTAATGAGCACGAGATGATTGCTAACCAGCTAATAGCTTATATTAAAACGCTGAAAGGTTGGTAATTTAAATTTATCGAAACTTTTTTAACTATAGCGCATTATAAATATAACATTAATGCATACAGCTATGGAAAATCATGATCATACCGCCCTCATCGAAAAATTGTTGGCCTGTGTGGCGGCCTGCCAAAATTGCGCCACCGCCTGTTTACACGAAGAAAATGTAAAGCCAATGGTAAGGTGCATAAGCCTTGACAGGGATTGCGCAGATATTTGCGCCTTGACAACCACCCTGCTACAGCGCGAATCGGAGATTGCGCACCAGTTTTTAGTGCTTTGCGAAGAGATATGTATAATGTGCGCAAAAGAATGCAGCATGCACGAGCATCAGCATTGCCAGATATGTGCCCAGGCCTGCCGCGAATGCGCCGAAGCATGCCACAAGCACCACCAGCCGATATTGCAGGATTAATAAATACCTGCTTTATAATAAGCCGTATCAACACAGGCATTCTGCATTAATACGGCTTATTAATTATATCAATTTATCGGGTGTTATAGGCAGATCGCGAACGCGTTTGCCAGTAGCGTTATATACCGCGTTGGCAACAGCCGCCGCCATACCTATCAATGCTATTTCGCCCATGCCTTTTGCACCCATCGGGTTAATATAAGGGTCGGGTTTGTTTACAAAAAGAGCATCTATCTGTGGGATATCAGCATTAACCGGTACATGGTAGTCGGCAAGGTTATTGTTGATGTAGCGGCCATAACGGTGGTCTATGACCCCTTCTTCCATTAGTGCCATGCCTATACCGCCTATTGCCCCGCCAACCACCTGGCTGCGCGCAGTTTTAGGGCTCATGATACGGCCCGAATCGGCAACGCATACTACCTTGTCTATTTTAACCACACCTGTTGCCGGGTGCACCAATACTTTGGTAAAATGCACCGACCATGATTGCATCGAATACTTTTCGTTATTTGGCCCGCCCTGCGATTTGGTTAATACCTCTACCGATGGCAGGTTTTTATCTTTTAATATTTTAACGTAGTCAAGCTTGTCGGTACCTCCATTGCCTGTTAATTGCTGAAACTTTTCTTTTAACACGTTACAGGCATCGTACACCGCCGAACCTACTGTTGACGTTACCGCCGAACCACCCTGCATAGGCGCATTAGGCAGCGACGAATCGCCCATCTCAAATTTTATTTTATCGGGGCTTAGGCCGGTCTGTTCGGCTGCTATCAGTACCATGGCGGTACCAGTGCCCGGGCCTATATCGCTTACGGCTGTTTGCAGGGTAAGTGTGCCGTCGGCTTTCATGATAGCCCTTACAGTGGCCGTATCGCGGTAGGCGCCAAACATGCCGCCACCCATGCCATAGCCTACCAGCCAGCCATTTTGCTTAAGGGTTCCGGGTTCGGCTTTACGGTCTTCCCAGCCTATTTGTTTTGCACCCATTTCGTAGGCTTCATCCAAATACTTGCTGGAGTATTCTTTACCGTTATCCGGATCTTTTTTGGCGTAGTTTTTTAGGCGTAAGGCAATCGGGTCCATTTTTAGGGCGTACGATAACTCGTCCAAAGCCGATTCCAGCGCAAAGGCACCGGTAGCCTCTCCCGGCCCGCGCATCCACGTTGGAGTATTTACATCCAGCGAAACTATTTTATAACGTGTGGTTACATTGGGGCAAGCATACAATCCCTTGCTGGTGTTTATTGGTCCTTCCGCAAAATCTTCGAAGGACGAGGTTTGCCCCGCGGCCTCGTGGGTGATACCAACCAGCGAGCCATCGGCATTAGCGCCGATACCAATTTTTTGCCAGGTGTAAGGCCGGTAACCTACCGATGTAAACATATCGGGGCGACTTAACACCAGTTTAACGGGGCGTTTTACAACCTGCGCGCCTAATATGGCAGCAATTTCGTGCGGCCATACTTGCAGCGCGCTGCCAAAAGCTCCACCCACATATTGCGAGTTTACCTGCACATTGTTTACAGGTAGTTTAAAGGCTTTGGCAATATCTTCCTGCGTGGCTTTTACGCCTTGTGTTTTATCCCAAACGGTTAGTTTATCTGGTGCATCCCATTTGGCTATAATGGCATGCAGTTCCATAGGGTTATGTATCTCGTTGGGTAATACATATTCCTGTTCCAGCTTTACCGGTGCCGATTGCCATGCATCTGTAGTGCCGCGCGTAAAATCTTTACCGCCCCAGGGCGTGCTGCCTTTGCTGATATCAACTGGCGGCCTGGTATTGTGCTCCTCCTTATTGTATTGCGCCTTAACCAACGATGCCCCGTATAAGGCGCGTTCGTAGGTATCGGCCACTACCATGGCTACAGGGTGCCCGTTATATAATATTTTATTATCGTTAAAAACCAATAACGGCCCGGCCTTTATTTCGGGTTTGCCCGGGTTTTTAGCCTTTTGGTGCCCCGGCACTTTTGGTGTGTTTAAGTGCGTGATAACGGCCAGTACACCCGGCGCTTTTTCGGCGGCTTTGGTATCTATGCCGGTAATAGTGCCTTTAGTAATAGTGCTGCCCACCAGTACAGCATAGGCCATACCGGGCAGTTTATATTCGGCGGAATATTTTGCCGCGCCGGTTACTTTTGCTCGTCCGTCTATACGGCCCATACCATCCGAAGAGGATGGTACTGCTTTTGTAAGTTGTTTTTCCATGGTATTAAACTAAGCCTGACGCGTGTTTTAACGCCTCGGTGATGGTAGCCGGGGCAAGTTTTAATTTAAATGCATTATACTCATGAGCAACCGCCCCCTGTAAGGCTATTTGTGCGGACTGCTTAAAGTTTTCTTCGGTTGGCGTTTTGCCTATTAGCGCCTTTTCGGCATCAAACAAGCGCCATGGCTTGTGCGCCACGCCACCCATTGCAAGGCGTGCGCCTTTTATTACTCCGCCCTGTATATCTAAAGCAGCCGCTACCGATACCAGCGCAAAGGCGTATGATTGCCTGTCGCGCACTTTTAGGTAGTAACTATTTTTGGCGAAGTTATTGGCAGGAATCTCTACTGCTATGATCATCTCGCCCGGTAAAAGGGTGTTATCCAGCTCAGGATGTTGTCCGGGCAAGCGGTGAAAATCAGTAAATGGTATGCGCCTTTCGCCTTTTGTACCCGCTACTACAGCAGTAGCATCTAAAGCGGCTAAAGCCACGCACATATCGCTTGGGTGTACGGCTATGCATTTATCGCTTGCACCAAAAATGGCATGCATGCGGTTGTAACCTTCCATTGCGCCACAGCCTGTGCCCGGTTCGCGTTTGTTGCAGGGCAGGGCGGTATCGTAAAAGTAACTACAGCGGGTGCGCTGCATCATATTACCGCCAACAGTTGCCATATTGCGTAATTGTGGCGATGCCCCGGCCTTTAATGCCATTGATAACAAAGGGAAGAGATCTTTAACGCGTGCGTTTTCGGCAACAACGCTATTTAACGCCAAAGCCCCTACAGTCATCGTCATCACATTTCCTTGTGATTCGCTTATATCTTTTAAAGGCAGGTGGGTTATATCCACCAGTTTATCGGGCGCGGTTACACCACGTTTCATCAGGTCTACCAGGTTGGTGCCGCCCGCTATAATTTTGGTGCCGGGTTTGCTAATGGCGGCTATAGCGCCTTCGCGGGTATTGGCCCTTACGTATTGAAACTGTTTCATGCAGATTGCCCTCCATTCTTTACTTCCAGTATAGCGTTAACAATATTTGGGTAAGCCCCACAGCGGCATATGTTACCGCTCATATATTCGCGTATCTCTGCTTCAGAATTGGCATGCCCCTCTTTTATACAAGCCACTGCCGACATGATTTGCCCCGGGGTGCAATATCCGCATTGGAAGCCATCATGCTTAATAAATGCTTCCTGCATAGGGTGCAATTCGTCGCCTTTGGCAAGGCCCTCTATGGTGGTTACTTTTTTACCGTTGGCCATTACGCCAAGTGTTAGGCAACTGTTTACCCGTTGCCCGTCTACATGTACGGTACAGGCTCCGCATTGGCCATGATCGCAACCTTTTTTGGTGCCGGTAAGGTCAAGCTGCTCACGTAAAATATCCAGCAGGGTGGCCCGGGGCTCAACCGATAGGCTGTGAACCGTGCCATTCACTTCCAGTTTTACGGGCAGTTTTTCAAAAACGGCAGCAATGGCATCATCTACATGTTCTTCCGCGGCCTTAAGGGCGGTTGCAGGTGTTAGTGCCACAGCAGTTATTAAT
The DNA here is from genome assembly GCA_005938025.2 of Inquilinus sp. KBS0705. Lineage (NCBI taxonomy): Bacteria > Pseudomonadati > Pseudomonadota > Alphaproteobacteria > Rhodospirillales > Rhodospirillaceae > Inquilinus > Inquilinus sp. KBS0705. The sequence continues at coordinate 446,207 of VCCI02000002.1, forward strand.
GTAGACTGCTTTATAAAATTACGGCGCGATGGGTCGTTGGGGTCCTGGTCCTTTAGGGTACGCGGACATCTTATTTCGTTTTCCATACAAGAAGGCTTATAAGGGTGAATTTACCTGATTAATAACAGAATAATCAAGCGAATGTGTTATTTATAATGATACTAAAAAGCACATCGCGCTAATTATTACCTTTGCTGCATGATTGATGTTGTATTAAAGAAGGGAAAAGAGAAAGCGGTGCTGCACAGGCACCCCTGGGTATTTTCGGGCGCTATAGAAAATGTTAAAGGCAAACCAGCCAATGGCGATGTAATACGCCTGCTGGATGCTAAAAAGGATTTTTTGGCCTACGGCTTTTACAACGACAAATCGCGGGTGGCGGTGCGCCTGCTGGAATGGGATGAAAATGTTGCCATTGACGATAACTGGTTTAGGGCAAAAGTGCGCATGGCTGTTGCCGGTCGTGACCATATCTTGGCCGATGGAAGTACCGATACCTGCCGTTTGATTTTCAGTGAATCGGACTACCTGCCGGGCCTGATAGTTGATAAATATGCTGACCATCTGGCCGTGCAGGTATTAACATCGGGGATGCAAAATGCCATGCCGGTTATTATTGATGAACTGAATGCGCTGTTAAAACCTGCCAGTATTTTTGATAAAAGCGACGCGGCATCGCGCCTGCACGAAGGTTTGGAAACAAACAATACTTTATTAGCCGGTAGCCAGCCGCCGCCACTGGTGATGGTTAAAGAGAATGGTATTAGCTATGGCATTAACATCGCCGAAGGGCAAAAATCGGGCTTTTACTGCGATCAGCGCTATAACCGCCAACTACTGGCCGGCTATGCCAATGGTAAAAGCATGCTGGATTGCTTTTGCTATACCGGCGGCTTTACCCTTAATGCGTTAAAAAGCGGTGCGACGGCGGTAACCAGTGTAGATAGCTCGGCACTCGCGCTGGAAACACTTACCGAAAATATAAGACTTAATGAATTTGAAGGCGCAGCACATACGGCCATTAAATCGGACGTGAACGTACAGCTGCGTAAGTTTAGGGATGAGGGAGCTCTTTTTGATATTGTGGTGCTCGATCCGCCAAAATACGCGCCATCGCGTTCGGCACTTGACCGTGCCTCACGTGCCTATAAGGATCTTAACCGCCTGGGCATGCAGCTGCTAAACAGCGGCGGGCTGCTGGCTACCTACTCCTGCTCGGGTGCTATGGATATGGAAACCTTTAAACAGGTATTGGCCTGGGCCGCACTGGATGCGGGCAAACAGGTGCAATTCATCTACCAGTTTCATCAACCGGAAGACCATCCCGTTAGGGCATCATTCCCCGAAGGAGAATATTTAAAAGGCCTATTATGCAGGGTTTGGTAATTAGTTTATCACAATAACTTAGCCCTGCTTGTTTGTTAAGGCAGCAGCCGCGGCTTCATCTAAAAACCAAAGCAGGTCGCCATTGCCGCTTGGTTTAATAAGCTGGGCGGGGTATTCCTTTATATTGGTTTTATCTTCTAAAATGTGTTTAACGGCCTCGGCTTTGCCTGCACCATAAACTAAAAACACTATATAGTGGGCGTTATTTATTAACGGCGCGGTAAAGGTTATGCGGTTCATTTTTACCTCATCAATATATAGCGCCTGCACTGATGCCGTTTCGTCGGCCAGTACTGATGTATGCGGGAATAATGACGCGGTGTGGGAGTTATCGCCCAGGCCAAGCAGCACCATATCAAAACAGGCATTATGCCCATCAAAAAAGTTGATGAGATTTAGCGTATAGTTTTTGGCAGCCTCTTCGGCTCCGAGGTTAGTTTGCACCGCAAATACATTGGCGGGGTTAATATTCAATGGGTCGAACAATGCTGTTTTAGCCATCAGGTAATTGCTATCCTTGTGGGTTAATGGCACATCTCGTTCGTCTCCAAAAAAGAAAAACACCTTATCCCAATCTATTTTATTGGCATAGTTAGAGGCAAGCAGCTCGTACAATTTTTTTGGCGAGCTGCCGCCTGATAATGCGATAGAAAAACGACCATTCGCATCAATACTTTTTGCAGCTACAGCTGCAATATATTCTGCTAAGTTTTGCAGTACCTCGGTATCCGTTTTAAATATTTTAAGTTCCATAGCTATTACTTTTTACCGTTAACCGGCAGGGTGAACCAGTTAAACCCGTCGCGCGCTATTAATGCTTCGGCAGATTCGGGGCCCCACGAGTCGGCAGAATAATTAGGGAAGTTCAAACTCTTTTTATTTTGCCAGGTGTTTAGTATCGGCATCACCAGATCCCAGGCTGCTTCTACCTGGTCGCCGCGCATAAACAGGGTTTGGTCGCCAAGCATAGTGTCTAATATTAGCGTTTCGTAGGCTTCGGGTGCCTGGTTGGCATAAGTGCCCTTATAATCAAATACCATATCTACTACGTTTAACACCATATCAATACCGGGGCGTTTGGCCTGCACCTGTAAACGAATGCTCATTTCGGGCTGTATGCTAATGATCAACCTGTTTTGCTGCCAGCTTTCGGCTGCTTCGGTAGGGAATATCAAATGCGGCACATCCTTAAACTGAATGGTAATAACCGATGATGACTGGTGCATTCTTTTACCTGTGCGAACGTAAAACGGTACGCCCTGCCAGCGCCAGTTGTCAACAAAAAACTTAAACGCGGCAAAGGTTTCGGTGTTCGAATCCGGATCAACCTTTGGTTCTTCGCGGTAGCCGGGCACTTCTTTACCTTTCATCCAGCCGCTGCCGTACTGGCCCCTAACGGCCGAGTTGCGTACATCTTCGGGCGTAAACCTGCGCATAGCCTTTAATACATCCACCTTGCGGTCGCGCACCTCGTCGGCTATAAAGCTAACAGGGGGCTCCATTGCTATGTGGCAAAGCAATTGCAGCAAGTGGTTTTGTATCATATCGCGCATAGCGCCAGATCCATCGTAATAATCGCCGCGCTCTTCAACGCCTAGTTGTTCGGTTACCGATATCTGCACATGCTCTATATAATTACGGTTCCACAAAGGCTCCATAATAGAGTTGGCAAAGCGGAAAGCCATAATATTTTGCACGGTTTCTTTACCCAGGTAATGGTCTATACGGTATATCTGGCATTCATCAAATATACCCGAAAGCAGGGTGTTAAGCTCTTTGGCTGTTTCCAGGTCGTGGCCAAAAGGTTTCTCGATAATTATCCTTACTTTATTTTTATCCTCGGCCAGTTTTGCCTTTGATATGTTGGAAGCAATAATTGGGAAGAAGTTTGGCGCTACTGCCAGGTAAAATAACACGTTTGCCTTTGTTTTCCACTCGGCGTTATGTTTATCAATACGTACACCAAATTCTTTATAAGTTTCAAAGTCGGTAGCATCCGATACCTGGTAGTAAATGCTTTTTTCAAACTCGGCCCACTTTTTCGGGTCGCTTTTACCGCTACGCGAAAATTGGTTAATATCGTTATGCAGGTTTTCCCTGAATTGCTCATCGGTAAGCTTGGTACGACCAGTACCTATTATGGAAAATTGCTTTGGCAGCCATCCATCTAAAAATAAATTATAAAGGGCCGGTGCAATTTTGCGTGAATTTAAATCGCCCGTTCCACCAAAAATGATGAATATGGTAGGTTCTGACTTAGTGGTTGTGCTCATGATAATATTTTTTTGAGAGAGAATCAAGACCGCAATTTAATTTGATCGATTTCTGACTTGATTCTTATCTCCTGGCTCTATTTTTAATCTTTAGTAGGTGCCCATTGTGTGTGGAAAGTACCTTCCTTGCCTATCAATTCGTAGGTATGCGCGCCAAAGTAATCGCGTTGTGCCTGTGTTAAGTTTGACGGCATACGCTCGCTGCGGAAAGCATCAAAATAACTTAATGATGAGGCATAAGCCGGTGCTGCAATACCTGCGGTAACGGCCGCGGCAACCACTTTGCGTATGCCGGGCAGTGTGCCTTCAACCAAAGCTGCTACATCGCTGTCTAACAGTAAATGTTCAAGTGTTTTATCCTTGCCGTAAGCACCGTAAATGTTTTCTAAGAATTTTGAACGGATGATACATCCGCCGCGCCATATTTTGGCTATCTCATCCAGTTTCAGCTCATATTTATACTCCGCCGATGCTAATGATAACATGTGCATGCCTTGCGCGTAGCTAATTATCATGGTGAAATAAAAGGCCTGCTCCATAGCGGTTAACAACTCGGCAGCATTGCCCTCAATAGCCTCGTGGTCTGTAGTGCTGTAAATGCCCGCCGCCTTTGTACGCAGCGATTTGTATTTAGAAAGATCGCGCATTGCTACAGCGGTATCAACCGTAGGGATGGGTGCCTGCAGGTCCATAGCGCTTTGCGATGTCCATTTACCGGTACCCTTTGCGCGGGCCTCATCCTTAATATCGTCTAACAACAGATGGTCTGTCCCGGGTGCTTTATATTTAAATATGTCTTTGGTAATATCCAACAGAAATGATTGCAAACGGCCTTCGTTCCACTCAGCGAATACTTTGCCAATGGCATCGTTATCCATCTTAAGGCCTTTCTTCATTATTTCGTAGGTTTCGGCCAGTAATTGCATTATACCGTACTCGATACCATTATGCACCATTTTTACAAAGTGACCAGATGCGCCCGGCCCAATGTAGGTTACACACGGAACGCCATCAACCTTAGCGGCAATAGCTTCAAATATGGGCTTCATCACGTTATAGGCGTCTTTATCGCCGCCCGGCATCATGCTTGGGCCTTTGCGCGCACCTTCTTCGCCACCAGATACACCCATGCCAAAAAAGTGCAGGCCTTTTGCCTCCAGCTCGTCTACACGGCGGTTTGTATCGGTAAAGTGCGAGTTACCGCCATCAATTAAAATATCGCCCTTATCAAGCAAGGGGGTAAGTTCTTCAATTACGGCATCAACAATTTTACCGGCAGGCACCAGCATCATAATGGCGCGCGGCGAGGTTAAGCTTTGTATAAATTCCTTTACATCGCCAAAGCCTTTTGCCTTACGGTCGCCGGCTTCTTCGTTTAACGATGCTACCTTACCTGTATCTTTATCATGCCCTGCTACTGCAAAACCATGGTCGGCCATGTTTAGCAGCAAGCTGCGGCCCATAACGCCTAAGCCTATCATGCCAAAGGCATATTTATCTGTTGTTGAGCTCATGTTAATTGAATTTTTCGTTCTTAAGATCGTTTAATATATTTTTTGTTTGCTCAAAGTTGGTATGATGGAAAGCACGTATGCCCAGCCGCTCTGCCGCTTGTACAAACATTATCCGGTCGTCAAAATACACACACTGGCTTGGCGTTGCCTGGGCAATGCCCATTGCCAGCTGCCATATACCCGGGTCGGGTTTGCGCATTTTTACCTCGCACGATGATATAAAGGCATCAAAACACTCGTGCAGTTTAAATTTTTGCACGCGGTAATCGTTCAGTTCTTTACCCTCGTTGTTAATGGATATGATACGGAAACCGCAATCCTTTTTCCACTGCTTTAACCATTTGAGCATATCGGGTAGTTCAACAGATTGCGCATAGATGAACTCTTTAAAATCCTCTCGCACAAAATCGCGCGGGTGGTTAAAAATCACCCTATCAAGGTATTCATCCAAAGTGATGCTGCCAATTTCGTATACGTTGAAAATGAAATTGTGCAGCGCGTTCACTTCTTCGTAATCTAACCCAAACTTTTTAGCCGCTTCGTGCCTTGATTCGTGCCCCCAGCCATTGCTCAGCAATATGCCCCCAACGTCAAAGAAGAGTATTTTAAGATCGGAGTTATTCATTACTTAACGCGATTAAACCTTGCTTTTTTGATCTTCTATAGCCTTAAGTAATTTTTCGAAAGGTTTGTTGAATTTATCGATGCCTTCATCTTCCAACTTCTGAGTGATCTCGTCAAGGTTAATACCTGCGGCTTTGATCCTGGCTAAAGTTTCGGTTGCCTGGTCTAAGCCCAGCATTAAAGTATCGGCTGCAATACCATGGTCGCGGAAAGCTTCGATGGTTTCTAACGGAACAGTATCAACAGTATCGGGGCCAATAAGCGCCTCTACATACTTAGTATCTTTAAACGCAGGGTTTTTACTACCGGTACTGGCCCAAAGCAAACGCTGTGGTTTGGCGCCTTTAGCTTCCAGTTTTTTCCAGCGCTCAGTACTGAACACTCTTTTATAAATTTCGTATGCTTTTTTCGCTGATGCAACGGCTACTTCGCCTACAAGGTCTTTTAAGCCTTTTTCTTCTAATAATGGGTCAACCACAACATCTATACGGCTTAAAAAGAAACTGGCTACCGATGATATGTGCTCGATATTATGGCCTGCGGCCAGGTGGTCTTCTAAACCCGAAATATAGGCTTCGGTAACTTCTTCGTAGCGCTCTAAACCAAAAAGCAGGGTAACGTTTACATTAATGCCCTTAGCAATGGTTTCGCGTATGGCTTTTAAACCCGGTTTGGTACCCGGTATCTTTATCATTACGTTTTTGCGGTCTACCTGCTTCCAAAGCAGTTCGGCTTGTTTGGCAGTACCTTCGGCATCCAGTGCTAAAAATGGCGACACCTCTAAACTTACGTAACCATCGGCACCTACAACACCTTCGTTGTATAAAGGGTTAAAAAGGTCGGCAGCTGCCTGTATATCTTTTATAGCCAGTTTAAAAAATAACTCTTCGGTTGTTCCGCTGTCTTTACCATATTCTGCAATGTCAGCGTCATAGTCTGACGAGCTTGAGATTGCTTTCTCAAAAATAGCAGGGTTGGATGTTACCCCACGGATGCCATCCTCGTCAATTAATTTTTGCAGGTTACCGCTGCTGATTATCTCGCGGTCAATAAAATCAAGCCAGATGCTTTGGCCGAAATCATGTATTTTTTTTACTTTATTTTCCATAATTCGATGTTCTCTTTATATAAAGGTCTAAATTAATATATTTAATATTGTAACGGCAATCTCCTAATTGTGCTATAGCCGTGTAAACTCCTTACCTGTTTGATGCTACCATTATTTGCAGATCGTACCCTATAAATAATCCGCTTTCTATTACGCCTGTTATAGCTTTAATATCCCGTTCTAAAGTATCGGGTACACTATTAAAGTGGCAGTCCAATATCAGGTTGTTGTTCTCTGATATAATTGGGCCATCCTTACCTACAGCCGGGCGTAGCTTAATGCTGTTAGCGCCTAATTTTTCCAACTCTTCCTCAACATGCAGCAATGCCTGCGGAAACACCTCGATGGGGATAGGAAAGTTAGTGCCTATTTTGTCAACTATCTTGCTATCATCAACAATTATATAATTTACAGGGCTGCTGCTTATCAATAGTTTCTCTTTAAACATTGCCCCACCGCGGCCCTTTATCAGGCTGTTATTAGGGTCAACCTCGTCGGCACCGTCAAATAACCAATCGGGCTTGTGCTCAAATAAGGTAGTTAAGGGTATGCCTAGTTTGCTGCAAAACATCGATATTTCTAACGATGTAGGGATCGCCAGCAAATTTAGCTTTTCAGCCTTTATGCGTTCGGCAATGGCCAGCAATGCCAAATAAACCGTAGAACCCGAACCCACACCAAGCACATCGCCATCCTTTACCTTCGCGGCAATTTCAGCGGCTACCTTTTGCTTGCCGCTTTGGTTAATGATCTCGGAAGACCATTGCAGGTTGTTTATTAAACTCATGGTTAAAGAATCAGGAAGCCGGGAACCAAGAGCCAGGATTATCCTGTTTCTTGGTTCTTAACCTCTTGTATCTATTATAACAATGCTTTCGCTTTTTTAACTACGTTATCCACTGTAAAGCCAAAGTGCTTGTACAACTCATCTGCCGGGGCCGATTCGCCAAAGGTGGTCATGCCCAGCATATCGCCTTCGTCGGTAGTGTATTTATGCCATCCCATTGGTGATGCCATTTCAACAGCTAAGCGTTTGCGGCTCGCCTTAGGCAACACCTGCTCTTTATAAGCAGCGTCCTGCGCCTCAAACAACTCCCACGATGGCATACTTACCACGCGAGTTGATATCCCTTCGGCTTCCAGCTTGGCTTGTGCCTCCATTATAAGGGCAACTTCGCTACCTGTAGCCAATAATATCAAGTCGATTTCTTTGCTGGCTTCTGATAATATGTACGCACCTTTCTCTAAACCATCAGCTTTACCATACTTGTCCTGGTCTAATATTGGCAAGCCCTGGCGGGTAAACACCAATACTGTTGGGCCACCTTTTTTAGCGATGGCTACCTTCCAGGCGTATGCGGTTTCGTTGGCATCGGCTGGGCGTATAACCGTAACATTTGGTATTGCGCGTAACGATGCTAAATGCTCAATAGGTTGGTGGGTGGTTCCATCTTCCCCTAAGCCTATACTATCGTGGGTGTAAACAAATATCGGGCTTATCTTCATAATAGCCGCCAAACGGATTGGCGGGCGCATATAATCGGCAAACTGCAAAAAGGTTGCACCAAACGGCAACACCCCTTTTGTTAGGGCCATGCCATTTAAAGCCGAACCCATGGCATGCTCGCGTATGCCAAAGTGGAAATTACGGCCACCCCTGTTCTCGGAGGTAAATGAATCAAATTCTTTAAGGTTGGTTTCTGTAGATGGGGCCAGATCCGCAGCACCACCAATTAGGTTTGGCAAACTTGCCGCAACAGCGTTTAATACCTTGCCCGATGCCTGGCGGGTAGCCATTTTAGGGTCGGATGCTTTAAATACCGGTAATTTATCTGCCCAGCCTGTTGGCAGTTCGCCTTTAAAGGCGGCTTCGTACTCGGCAGCTAATTCAGGGAATTTCTCTTTGTATTTAGCAAAAAGCTCGTTCCATTTTTCTTCCGTTTTGATGCCGCGTGCACCTTTCTCATTGTAATATTTCAGTACCTCGGCAGGTACGTTAAATGATTTCTCAGGGTCGAAGCCAAAGAATTCCTTAACTAATTTGATCTCGTCAGCACCAAGCGGCGAACCGTGTGAACCTGCAGTACCCGATTTGTTAGGGCTACCATACGCGATAAGCGAACGAACGCGTATTAGCGATGGTTTTTGTGATTCAGATTTCGCGTTGATCAATGCCAGCTCTAAAGCATGGGTATCGTTAACATCCGTTACTTCCTGCACATGCCAGCCATAGGCACGGAAACGCGCCGATACATCTTCATTAAAGGCGATATCGGTACTCCCCTCAATAGATATGTGGTTATCATCGTATAAATAGATAAGGTTACCTAACTGCAGGTGCCCGGCTAAAGAGGCCGCCTCAGAGGTTACGCCTTCCATCATGTCGCCATCGCTTACTATCGAGTAGATGCTATAGTTAAAAAGATCGAAACCAGGTTTGTTATAACGGGCAGCTAAATGTTTTTGTGCTATGGCAAAACCAACACCGTTGGCAAAACCCTGGCCCAACGGGCCGGTGGTTACATCAACACCCGGTGCCAAGCCATACTCGGGGTGGCCGGCGGTTTTGCTGTTTAACTGGCGAAACGCCTTGATATCATCTAAAGAAAGATCGTACCCGGTTAAATACAAAAAGTTGTATTGCAAAATACATGCATGGCCCGCAGAAAGGATAAACCTGTCGCGGTTTGCAAAATCGGGGTTCTTAGGGTTATAATTTAAAAACTTTGTCCAAAGTACATGGCCCATTGGCGCCAAAGCCATTGCGGTGCCGGGGTGGCCCGAATTTGCCTTTTGTACTGCATCTGCCGAAAGTATCCTTACGGTATCTATCGCTAATTGTTCAAGTTCATCGTTTTTCTTATCCATGTTATTATAAAAAGAAGGTTATTACTTAGTTGGGGTTGCTATAACTGTTTTTGTTACGGGTTTTACTGCTTGCTGCCATAACCTTGCCCCGCCTTTTATCCCGTCGGCATTGGTTACAATTTTCATGTTTTTATCAAGCTTAAAATTAAGCACATCAGAATTGCCGCCGCCTATATATAAAGTGTCGTAATTGAATACTGTTTTCAATATCTCAAAAACGCGCTGAATACGTTTATTCCATTTTTTAATGCCCTCTTTGTCCAGGGCCCTGTCGCCTATATAATCGTCATAATCTTTGTTTTTTGATAAGGGCAAGTGGGCAATCTCAAAATGTGGCAAAAGTATGCCATCCATTAGTAATGCGGTTCCAAAACCGGTACCCAGGGTTATCACCATCTCGAGCCCTTTTCCGCTTACCACACCAAGGCCCTGCATATCGGCATCGTTTACTACCTGGGTATCTTTACCCAATTCCTTTTCGATATTTTTACGCAGGTCAATATCTTTCCAAAAATCGTTACCAAGGTTGGGGGCTGTTTTAACTACACCATTTTTTACATAGCCCGGGAAACCCACCGATATTTTTTCGTAAGTGGGGAAATCTTTAACTAACGTTTTAATAGCTTTTACCACATTGTCCGGATTGGCCGGGTTTGGCGTTACAATTTTTTTGTAATCTATTAACAGCTCGCCTTTGGCATTTAAAATTGTGGCTTTAATATGCGAACCACCGATATCAACAGAAAGGACTTTTAATTGGGCAGGTGTAGTTTTCATGAACCGGCGATATATTATTGAGTGTATAATTCAGGTTTCAGCCTGTAAATATCACATTTTTAATAATAAATAGATATTAATTACCCATTTATTAAACACCAAATAAACACTATAACGGTAAGATTAATATAACCCTTGTGTTATTTTATTTGTAATATTAGTAACTAACATACCTTGCGTTAAAAAGGTTTCTTTTGAGTTTATTTTGAAGATTATTATGACACTGGCATAACAACTAAAATAAAGGGTATTTGTGTTAGGATAAAATTAAATACTTAAACTGTTAATGCCGCCTTTTAAATAGTAACGTTTGCCTTTCCATACTAACACCCCGTCGGTTTTTATCGGCAGGTTAACCTTTATATCCCACTTACTTCCATTTTTAACATAGTTTACAGCAATGGTACCATTGGGGTGCGGTATTTGGCCCGATGCGCTTTGCATACTGCCCAGATGCGGCTCTATCTTAATTTTGGTAAAGCCGGGGGCATCGCTATCTATCCCCAAAAAGGTGCGATAAAACTCGATGTTCGGGCTGGCTCCCCAGGCGTGGCAATCGGACCGGTTATGCTCCAGGTCGGATATTTCGGCCCAGGTGGTCATGCCCATACCTATGTTTTTGCGCCATATATCCAGCCAGCTAATGTAATCATTGCCCAGGCCGCCTTTGGTTAAGGCCTGGTGTACGTAATATTTAAAGTAGATAGTGGTAGCTGTAAGGCTGCTGTCTTTTTCAATTTTTTTGGCAAGCGCTGTTACTGCAGGACCGTTTACCATACCGCTTAATATTGCCAGCGAATTGGTATGCTGCGAATAGGTGTCTTTATCCTTTGTATCGGCATATACGCCTTTCTTGCTGTCCCAATAGCTTTGCTGTATGGCTGTTTTTAACTGTGCCGCTTTTGCCCTGTATAGCTGCGCATAAGCCGGCATGCCTAACTGTGTCTCCATTTCGGCAGCTTGCTGGTAGGTCCACATCAGTTGCATATCTAATATAGCCGAGTTACCGTCCTTATCTTTTGGTTGTTGCCCAAAATCCCAGCTTTTGGTATCTATCCAATCAACAAAGGTCCAATAAGGTAAATTTTTTAGCAGGCCGTTTGCTTGCTGGTATTTACCAAAAAAGGCCAATACCTGCCTAACTCCGTTTAACTTATCCTTTATAAAACCTACATCGGGGCGGTACATCCAATAATCGTGCAGCATAGCAATGTACCATAATGAGAAGGTGCTGATGATCTGCGGACTATAAGACGGGTGCCTGCTTAGCGTTATCCCTTCAGCCAGGCGCGAGTGGTCCATTTGGTTAAGGGCATTGCGTGCAAGGCGGTCATCGCCGCTGTTAAAGTACGATACAAGGGCCTGTATGCGGCCATCGCCTATGTACTGTAATTGCTCGTAGTAAGGGCAGTCCATATAGGTTTCTACCGCGCATGAGCGTGCTGTGCGCCAGCCTATATCCAGCATTTTTTGCAATTCAGGGTCGGCTGTTTGCAGCCGGGCATTTTGTTTAAACGGATAGCCGGTAAACGTGCCGTAAATATCGTTAATTACCAAGGGCTCATCTTTGGTGCTAATGTTTACCAAAATGTACCTAAAGGTGCGGAATGCCATTGTGGTAAAGCTTTGATTAGCTGACCCATCCGCGGTAATGCTATCTTTACGGCCTATTATTTTCAGGCCTTCAATCTTATCGCGATTGGTTTTAAGCATGCTGTTATTCGGGGTATTTACCATCGGCGCTTCGGCATAGGTAAACGAAATACCCGCGTTATTGCCCCCGGTTAAACTTAAAGAGAGATAGGCGTTGGTCAAAAATGTTTGATCTAATATAATGGATGCCTTTGTATTGGCCGGGACAGTAACAGCTGTTTTCACAGCCGGAAAGCCGGTGGGGACACTAATACCAGTAGCTTTACGCATAACCGCTATGCGTTGTGGCGTTAACTCCATTTGCGGCAAAGCCGATGGCACCAGCATCCAGCCAAAGCCGTTGGTTATGCCCTTGGGGTTGCCATTATCTATCCGCGATGCTGCAAGCCAGGCGCTATCATTATAATTGTTTGCGGTCCAGTCCTTTATAGTCTCGTGCATGTCAACCATTTCGCCGGGGCCTGCTACGTAGTAGGTGCCGTAGCCTACACCGGTTAGGGGTTTAAATGCTTTATCGCGTATACATTTCCAGGTTTTATTGGTATTAAGCACCTCTTCTGTTGCGGTATTGCCCTGTAGAATAAAGGCTGTACGGTCAGATATCTGTGCCTCGGGGCGGGTGTCACCCTCGTTCCATACCAGGGCGGCTACTGTGTTTTTACCTGCTACAAGGTAAGGGGCTATATCTACTGTTTCAAACTTCCAGTAGTACATATCGCCGCGGGCGGGGCCTAATGATACAAGTTGCTGATTTACATACAGTTTATACCGGTTATCTGCCGATACATGGATCACAAATTTAGCCGGTTTTGTTGGCAGATCGATGCTTTTACGGAAGTGGTATACACCATAGTCGCGCAGTGGTTGGTTAGGTACCGATACCCACGAGGCTTTCCAGGGATGGTTTAAAATATCGGGGTTTATGGCTTGTGAGAAGGCTGTGTTGGAAAACAACAAGCACAGCAGCATGGTGGCAGCATTTAAAAATGATCTCATAGCAAAACGTATTGTTTATTACAGGTTTATAAATGTAATAATAAGGAATTTATGAATGAGAAATGGAAACGGCGGCGTTTAATGCAGGACAAAAGGCACTACAATTATTTTCAATTTTGGAGCGTTGTCTTTTTGAATATAGTTTTGAGATAAAAAAGGCCTTTGCGGCACGTATGGGCCGTTTCCTTTCCACTTTTGGCTATAAATTTTTCGTTTATTTTGTTGGTCTTGCGGGAAATTTTCGTTTTTTTTCGCTACCCCTCACTCACTAATATAACATTTTATTTCATATAAAAAAGTTTTTGTTAAGTCCGCACCCGTCCGCGCGGACAGGCATGGGCTCAAACGACACTTTCGGACTCCTTTATTTTGTCGCGTCCTTTACCATAAAGTCAAGCGCGGCTTTATCAGGCAATGGTACCGCGCCGGGCTTTTCGCCTAACATCATCACCTGGTTGCCGGTTGGGGTATAGGCCGGCCACTCGGGCAAGCCGGGGCCGTTAGGGTTGCCGGTTTTTGCAAAATTAACCCAGTAAGTCGACATGGTGTTTGCCAGCTCCTGATCGACCGGCTCAAAGGGGCGGTTCACAAATTTCAGGTCGTTAAACACATAAGCTACCTCGCCGGTATGGAAAGCGCCGTACTTTTTAAACGCTTCGGTTGCAGGCATGCGGCGTGTAAAACGATACAGGTAAACCTTGGCCTTGCCCTTTGCCGATTGCGCATTGGCCCAGCTATAGTTTTGTATACCAAACATTCCATCGCGTGATAGCCTGATCTGCGATCTTTCGGCATCGGCATCTATCGATCCGGGATATAGCTTTAGCACTTCTGCCGCTTTTGCGCCAAAACGCTTTTTAATACCCTCTGTATAATCGGCGGCGTTTTTTATGCCCCCAATAAAAGCATCATCCTCATTCCATCCGGTTAAAACAGGCACCTGGTTCTCTTTATTGGCAGCAAATGCGCTTGATGGGGTCTGTGGCAAAACATAGCCATCAATTATAGGGCGAAAATTATTTTGTTTAAGCAACTGCTCCGCAGGCAAATTTCTTAGCTCAGCAAGCGATTTGGCATTAAGCAACCGGGCTGTTTTAACCCCGTTTGCTTCGGCCTCGGCCAAATCGGTGCCACCAAGCGGACCGGGTAGCATGCTGGCACCGCTCTCGGCAATAGCTCGCTGAAACAGGCCTTTTGCCAATGGCGATACCACCAGGTAATTAACAGCAAAGGCCCCTGCCGACTGCCCTGCAATAGTTACATTGGCAGGGTCGCCGCCAAAAGCCGCTATATTTTTTTGAACCCATTTTAACGAGGCCACCAGATCGAGTATACCATAGTTGCCCGAGGTATGGTTAGGCGATTCTTTAGTTAGTTCGGGATGTGCTAAAAAGCCAACAATGCCAACGCGGTAAGGTACGCTTACCAGTATCACCCCTTTTTTCGCTAAGGCCTCGCCATCGTAAATAGGTACGTTGGTGCCACCGCTAACAAAGCCGCCGCCGTATACCCAAACCAATACCGGCCTTTTTTCGATTGCCGATTTTGCGCCTGTCCAAACGTTAAGGTAAAGGCAGTCCTCGCTTATCGGTTCTTTTTTTATCAGAAACTCTTCGGTATAAACCCCAAAAGGCGTTGGCACGGTTTGCATAGGGCTAGGGCCAAAATCGGTACAGGCTTTTACGCCCAACCATGGGCTTACCGGTTGTGGCGCTTTCCAGCGCAAGTTGCCAACGGGCGGTGCTGCAAACGGGATGCCTTTAAATGCTACTACCGATGCATCTGCATTAACGCTTCCCGAAATTTTGCCGCCTGTTGTGCGCACAATAGGGAAGGGGTTTTGTGCCGTAGCGCCAAATGCGCACAATATGGTTAAGGATAAAGCCAGGAAGCGTTTCATAATTTTTGGTTTAAATGGACACTAATTTCACGAATTAAAGCGAATTGCACGAATGGGGGATTTTAATTACCCTCTCAAACCCTCTTAATCATCTCTTAAGTGAAATTACTGCTTGTTAATTATAGTTATTTGCTTTTTACATATTTTGCAGTACGGGCATCTTTAATTACACCTTTCCAGTTTAAGCCGTAACCAAAATCGTAAGTGTGGCCTTCGGTATCGGTGTAGCATTTCATATCATGCGGTACATCTTCATACTGTGCTTCTACTACTTTCATGTCTAAAGGCATCTGTAAAGGCAATAATGCCGATGGTTCTGCCTTGCCGGTTAATATATCTAAACTGGCCTGGCCCTGTACGCCAAAATCTACTATTATCGCGTTAGCCTGTTTTTCTAACTCGCCAAAAACCATTGGGTTATTCAGGTTTACCGATACTATAACCGGCTTACCTTTCATTTTGGCATAAGTATCGGTCACCATAGCCAAATCGGTTACATTGGTTGATGTTTCTGATTTGCCTTTATAGCTGCGGTTGGTAAAGCTCTCTAATGGGTCGCCGCCGGCAATGCTGGTTTCGCGGGCTGTTTCGGCAGTATACTTGCCATATTGTAACGATACCGGTAAATAACCGTTTCCGCCGGCTTTTACATCGTCTGCATCATATCCGCCGTGGCCAATAGGGCTGGCAATAAATACCAGGGCATAATCGGCCTCATCAGGGTTTTCGGTTACTTTAAAGTATTTTTTTACAGTTTCTATATTCACCGGGTATTCCAGTTTTTCGGGGTAAGGCATACCCAAAAAGTTTTTACCCGCCGGGGTGAATTTTTTAGGCACATAAACGGTTTTGCCGGTTTGCAAAGGCAAAACGTTTGCCTTGTTCTTTAACATCACTATCGATTTTAGTTGCGCCTGGTAACCTGCCGCCATAAAATCGGCATTACCCACTGTTTTTTTAGTGGCCTCTGCATCAAGGTATGGGTTCTCAAACAATCCGGTGCGGAATATCCCCCTTAATAACCTTACCGCCGATTGCTCAAAGCGTGCACGCATAAAGGGCTCGCCATGTTCTTTAACGCCCATTTGGTAGGCCTCTAAAACAGGCGCGGCATCGTTGTTGCCGCCAAACTGATCAACGCCGGCCATTAATATTTTATAATGGCGCTCGGCTAATGTAGCCTTCTCCATCCCCCATGATTTACCCGACAAAAAGCTGTTGATAACAGTTTCATCGCCGGTAACCAGCCAATCGGTACAAATAACACCATCATATTTATACTTGGTGCGCAGCAAATCGTTAATAATGTATTTGTTATAGTTATTAGCTACGTTCTCGTGGTTTTTGGTATCCTGTTTATAGCTAATAGTGTAATAAGGCATTACCGCCGCGGCCATACCTGTTTTACCTTTTAGTTTAAACGCGCCCTGGGTAAAGGGGATAAAGTGCTGGGTAAAATTATTACCGGGATAAACGGCATACTTGCCAAAACCGTAGTGTGCATCGCGGCCACCCTCGCCGGCACCACCGCCAGGCCAGTGTTTTACCATGGCATTAACACTGTTATAGCCCCAGCCGCCGCTTATTTCTTTATCGCCGGTTGAGGTTTGAAAACCATCGATATAAGCGCGTGCCATATCAGCCGCCAACTCGGGGTCTTCGCCAAATGTACCGCTCACGCGGTTCCAGCGCGGGTCGGTAGCAATATCTACCTGGGGCGATAAGGCTGTAGCGATGCCTAAGGCACGGTATTCCTGCGCGGCAATATGGCCAAAGTTTTGGGTTACGGCAGGGTCGAACGTAGCGGCCATACCCAACGAGCCGGGCCACATAGATATATTGCCGCCGGCACCAGCATTAAACTCGGCAGTTGCCAACGTTCCGTTACGCGGATCGGAACTGTTGTTGGCCGGTATGCCAAAGCCAATGCCTTCTACAAACGCTTGCGCGTTGTTGTTCCATTGGGCAGCTATTTCGGGGCTTTGTACCGATGTGATCAATACGTGGCGTACGTTATCCTTTTCTAAAAATGCTTTTTGCTGATCAGACAGGTCGTAAGGCTTGGCGCCGCTTTCCTGGAAAGATTTGCCACCATAAAAGCCCGCGAATGGCCCAACAGGCGCGGCCGGTATCATTTGGTGGCGACTATACAGCATTAACCCTGCAATTTGATCGACCGTTAGTTTTGATGCCAGGTCTTTTGCCCTTACATCAACAGGCAGGCGCCAGTCTTCATACTTATCCAATTTGCCATTTTTGTTCATGTCCTTAAAGGCAAGGCCATCTACCGTTAAAATTTTTACGCCCGAAGTGGTTGAATAGCCAAGCGTGCGGCCGCCGCTATTGTTAACAGTGGCAATAGTACCATTTTTAGTTTCGGTCCATTTATTTTGCGCCAGCAAAGTGGCAGGCAACACTACTACAGCCATAGCTGCGCCTAATAAGGTAATTTTTTTCATAAACAATTTATAGTACTTGGTTTGCACATGCAATTGCATGCGTATAATTGGTTTTAATGCACAAACAAAGAATTATTGTGTCATTACTACACAATACTATATAATATCTTTTTAAATAACAAGCATTGAAGCAATTAGGTAATAAATATTTTTTTGAGCACCTTAGATATTACAATGTTAAACCCAGGCTATGAATAAACCTAAAGACGTGGACGAGTATATCTCGCGTTTCCCGGCCGAAACACAGCAAGTGATGCAGTTGGTACGGGCTACTATAAAAAATGCCGCTCCGGGTGCCGAAGAAGTAATTAGTTATAGTATGCCGGCCTATAAATTAAATGGGATGCTGGTGTATTTTGCGGCCTATGATAAACACATTGGCTTTTACCCTACAAGCCTGGGCATTGCTGCCTTTAAGCACGAGTTTGCCAGTTATAAAAGCGCGAAAGGTTCGGTACAATTTCCGCTTGGGGATCCTATGCCGCTGGAACTGATCACCAGGATTGTGCAGCATAGGGTAAAAGAGAACAAGAGTAAAATAAAATAAGCCAACCAACCTGTCCAATTACTAAAACCTTGTTTGTTATTGGGGTATAAACAAATTATCTGATAACAATTAAACAAAAAAATTATGGATGAGTATGCATTAATATTCAGGCACGAGGACGGGCAAAAGGTAGCATCGCCCGAGCAGATACAGGCCTGGATGAAACAAACCATGGACTGGATTGGCGGCATAGCCGCGCAAAACAAATTTGTAAGCGGCACCGGCCTGCCCTTTGCCGAAGCCAAGGTGGTACACTACAATAACGTAGTTACCAACGGACCATTTGGCGATATCAAAGAAACGCTTGGCGGTTTTGTTATTGTTAAAGCCGATACCGTTGAAGAAGCGGTAGAGTTTGCCAAAGGCTGCCCTGTTTTACAAGGCGAAGGCAATACGGTAGAGGTAAGGAAAATTGCAAAAAACGACGGCACCCATTAACAAACATTAAAACTTAAAAAGATGAAAGATTTTTTATTGATATTCAGGTCAGACAATGTAGTTATGGCGGAAGCTTCGCCAGAAGAAAGAGAAGCAATGACAAAGAAATGGATGGATTGGGTAGTCGGCATAGCAACCCAAGGCAACCTTACCGATAGGGGTAACCGCCTGCACCCAAGTGGTAAGGTGATGAAAGGCGGCCAAATAATAACCAATGGCCCTTACACCGAAATTAAGGAATTTGTAGGCGGATATTCGATCATCAAAGCTGAATCATACGAAGCTGCTGTCGAAATAGCGAAAGATTGCCCTATATTTTTGGTAGATGGCAGTTTAGAGGTGCGCGAAGTTAGCCCGATGTAACGTTCTATCATAAGTCTCGCCTGTTGTGGGCGGGACTTTATATTTTTTATGGAGCAGCAAGAATTAATACCGCATTTATTCCGTACCGAATCGCGAAAGCTAACAGCTGTGCTGTGCAAACTATTCGGTATAGAAAATGTGAGTATCGCCGAAGATGTGGTTAGCGAAACCTTTTTAGCCGCACTTGAAAGCTGGCCCTACAAGGGTATCCCCGAAAACCCGGTTGCATGGCTGTATACCGTAGCAAAAAACAAGGCCAAAAACCTCATTAGCCGCGGTCACTTATTTAACGATAAAATAAAACCACAGGTAGAGGCTGGAACTGCCTTAGGCGAAGAATTTGAGATTGACCTATCGCCCAAAAACATAGCCGACAGCCAGTTGCAAATGCTGTTTGCCATTTGCCATCCGGCCATCCCTGCCGAAGCACAAATAGGGCTTGCCCTGTGCATACTTTGCGGGTTTGGGATTGATGAAATAGCCAATGCCTTTTTAAGTAACAAAGAAACGATCAATAAGCGCCTTTTTAGGGCGAAGGAGAAGTTGCGGACTGAGCGGGTTGCCATCGCCTTCCCGCCCGAGGCAGAGATAGGCAACCGTTTACAAGCCGTGCTTACCACCCTTTACCTGTTGTTTAACGAAGGCTACTACTCCGAAAGCCGCGACACCATTTTGCGCAACGACCTGTGCCTGGAAGCTATGCGGTTAACCTATATGCTGATCGAATACCCGCCAACAAATCAGCCTGACGTGAACGCCTTGCTTGCACTCATGTGTTTCCATGCTTCGCGGTTTGAGGCCCGGAAAGATGCAAACGGAGCCGTCATTTTGTATAACGACCAGGACGAATCGTTATGGAACCAAGAGCTTATTGCAAAGGGGGCTTACTATCTTAACGAGGCATCTACAGGAAACAAACTATCAAAGTATCATATCGAGGCAGGTATTGCCTATTGGCATACCATTAAAGAAGATACTACCGAAAAATGGGAAGGTATTTTGCACCTGTTTAACCAGTTGCTCATGATAGAGTATTCGCCGGTTGCGGCACTAAACCGCACGTATGCCTTATCAAAGGTTAGGGGTAACAGGATTGCCATTATAGCTGCCGAAAAGCTGAATTTAAGTAACAACCACTTTTACTACACCCTGCTTGGCGAGCTATACAAAACCATCGATCCGCAGGAAGCGCAAAGCAATTTATTAAAGGCGCTCCACTTAGCCAAAACCCAGGCCGATAAGCAACTGATAAGGCGAAAGATAGAGGAATTAGAAAACCTTTAATTTGTTGGCAAAGCGTTAATATCAATAACCGGGGCCTGGCTATTGGCCGGCCTTGTAAATTGCCGGTTAAGTGTAACCAGGTCATCAAAAAAGCCGCAATTGCGTAAAAAGAAGAAACTACCCTGCTGGCCGCCGCTGTAATCTTTACGGTTATTCTTTCGTGCCGTATCATCGCCGGTATAGGTTACGCCGGTAATTTGGTGCCATTGGTTATTAGCATCGCCTATCCACTGGTTTTGGTAGCGGGCTGTGCGTGTTTTGTCGCCATTATCGGGTTCGAAATTTTCAAGAAAGGAATACAAGCCGCCAAGATAGGCGTTGGTTTGCGGCCTGCTAAAGCTGGCTACCAGCATCCATTTATTGGCAGCAACATCTTTAAACCAGGCGGTGTAAGTGGTGGTGTTATGGGCCTTATCAGGCTCGGCGCGCATTAAAAACGCGTAGGTTTTACCCGCTTGCCATGGGTAATTCATATAGCTTTGCCCGCCCGAACCTTCGGCGCCAAACTCGCCGCCATGCACGGTAGCGCCTTTAGCAAGCAGCTTTATCCGCAGACTATCGGGGATGCTTTTGGGATCGTCTGTTTCAAAAGGGCTCCATACCGAAAACAGTACATGGCGCTCGGTAGCCGAATTTACCTGCATACCAAAATAGCCCCCGCTAAAGCCGTCGGCCATAAAATAAGAGCCGATGATGTCATTTTTTTCGGGCACTACTATTTCGTTATAAAACCATTTTACCTGGTTTTTAAACTCGGCCGGCACCGTGTAACGCAAATGCACCGACGGCCCGCGCCTGCCGAAGTGGTAAGAGAAGCCCGGCCGAACGTAGGTATATTCCTTTTCGGCACTTGTGCCGGTTACAATTAAATCGCTTACCTGGGCGTAAACACTATCGGTTTTGCTGATGCCCTTTAGGCTAAGCTTTACGTAGCCCGCGTTGGCAATATTTACCTTACCAATGCTTATGGTATCAAAATTGGTATTTGTTAGGTTTTTGGTAAAAACAGTTTTACCAACCGATACGCTTATCCGGCTTTTACCCGCCGGCACCCTAACACGTAGTGCCAACGATAATTGCTGCGCCTGGGGAACCCTGAAATAAACACTTGCCGATGATTTAGCATCACCCCAATTTATTAAGCCATCATCGGTAATAACTGCTTTGCCGCCTGCCCAGGCGTTGCCACCAAGGGGTATGGTTATAGAAGTTTGAGCAAATATGGTAGAAGTTAACGCCAAACAAACAACAGCAAGGAACAGTATCTTTTTCATCATAGCAGCCAGGAATAAGGCTCTAAATTATGAAAATCTGTTAAGCCCACTTAATTACCAGTGTTTCTTCGGGGTTTATAGTAACAATGTTACCCAATACATGCCCCTGCTTGTTAGCCGATAGCATAATTGGTCTTGCATTTTTCGGCGTTACAAGCTTAACTTCCTGGGTGAGGTTAAACTTATTTATGATGATAGTAACTACCTCTTGCTGATACTGCAGCGTTTTTATAAGCATGCCCTTTTGCGGGGTATCAAACATAAAAGGCCCCCGGTATTTAAGCGCTTTTACCAGTAACTGGTTAAGCGCGGAGTAATCGTTTTGTATACGGCTGCCTAACCCTGCAAGTGTGGGTATCCAATGAACAATCCCTTTACCATGGCTATTACTTAAGGCGGCAGATAAAGAGTTATCGGTGGCTAAAACTTTGGCGGTTGTTTCTTTTAAAATACCTTTCCATTGGTAAGCAGGTAGGCTTATATCCTCAATTTGCAGCGTTTCTATTTCATCTATAGCTTTATATTCCAGCACATCGCCACCCAATATATCCCGTAGGGGGAAGCCAAGCCGCATGGTACAAACCGCGTTTTCGTCGTAATATCCGGTCAGGCCATCTACTATTAACCGGCCACCGTTATGCACAAAAGCGGTAAGCAACGGCCAATAGGTTGATGGAATAGATATTTGATGCGCCAATATAATGGCCTGCCCTTTGTAGTCGGCTTTAGTAAAATCAAACTCGCTGATCTCTTTAAAATTGGCTTGTACACCAGCCTCGCTCAAGGCCTCAAAATAGGCCAGGGCCGATTTCATCACCCCTCCCTCATCACGCCCTTCGTAGCTTTTGCCGTGCATCTGCAACGTCTTCTCTACCCACATCGACTCGCGGGTATATAAAATATTTATACCTGATTCTACCTCTTTTGCATGCTCAAAAAACTGCGAGTTTTGGTTGATGCTATTAATAACTTTTGTAGTCGCCAAGAGCCTGTCGCTTGGCTGGTTATGGTAATTAAGCATGGCCCATTCACCGGCCTCTATACCCGATGATCGGGGATTAAAGCACCAAAATATAGCGCCTTTGCTTTCTGTGGCTATGGCTAGCCAAAGCCATTGGGCAATTTCTTCGGCTGTAGGGCAAAGCGATAAAAAGCCGCTATAGGTATTGTTGCCACCTTGCAGCTCGGTCATAAACCAGGGGATATCACCCGCACCCGAGCGCAATATTTCGCAATTTGCAGCAACGGCTAAGGCATATTGGCTGCGGTTAAAATAGCCAAAATGCCAGCTGGCATGTGCCGAACCACCCAGGCTGGTTAAAAAATCGCGCCACTCGGTGAAAT
This sequence comes from Inquilinus sp. KBS0705, assembly GCA_005938025.2. Classification (NCBI taxonomy): domain Bacteria; kingdom Pseudomonadati; phylum Pseudomonadota; class Alphaproteobacteria; order Rhodospirillales; family Rhodospirillaceae; genus Inquilinus; species Inquilinus sp. KBS0705. Next base: position 469,015 of record VCCI02000002.1, read on the forward strand.
TATATTCAGATACATTTTTAAATATGGCGTGGTTATTTACATGTATGATGCTGCCGGGGTCATGCTTATGTATCTCATCCGTTAGCCATTTTAAAAACCAGGTGTTGTAGTACAGATGGAAGCGTTCATCGGCAAAATCAAAACGGTCGTAGCCGCCGCTGTTGTATTCGGCTTGGGCATGTGCTGCCTTCCACTCCTTATATTTATAAGTAGCAAATTGCTCTTGCGGGAAAGAACCAACCCCCGGCTCGTTCACCGGTACCCAGCCGTAACAAGCGCTAAACGTTTTAAAATGGCTTACCAGATTTTGTACATATCGCGCTATATTGTTTAAGTGCTCTTCATCCCTCGGGAATTTTAATCCGCCCAGGTCGGTAAATGCTGTAGCCGGGAACAGGTTGCCATAAACCTTAATACCATATTTTTCGGCAGCTTTATAAGCGGTATCATATAAGGTGTAATCCCATGTGCCATCCGGCTTACGCATGTAGTTTTCAAACAGCCGTATGCGGGTAACGGTCATCCCCGCTTCTTTCAAGCGTAAAAACCAGGTATCAATTTCTTCGGCAGTTTGCCCGGGTTCTATAAAAACCTCGGCACCGAACATAATGGGGGTAGCTTGCTGTTTGGATTGGTATTGCATGTACTCCTTAAACCCGCGGCTGTAAAAATGGTTTGGAGGGATAAGCACACTTCTGTATTTGCCCCCGTGGTGTATAGATGGTCCAAAACGGCCCGCCAGAATGTCTAATTACACCCTCGCCTGAGGATATAGATTACCTTACATTTGTTTATGTCTGCATACGAAGCCTTTTACCAACTGCATCATCAAACTGCCCCGTTTTTGTTAGCCAACGCATGGAACGCTAAAAGCGCCCGGTTAATAGAAAGCGCAGGTTTCCCGGCCATAGCTACTTCAAGCGGTGCCATTGCCGACTCCCTGGGTTACGCCGATGGCGAGCAGATCCCGTTTGAAGAATTGCTATATATAGTTCAAAGAATAAAAGCATCTACAACTATACCATTATCGGTAGATATGGAAAGAGGGTATGGCAATGATCTCACCAAGATCAATGACCAGGTACAAAAACTGTTGGACATTGGTGTTGCGGGCATCAATTTAGAAGATGCCGAGGGCGAGGATGTTTATTTAGGCAAATTAAACAGCATCAAAAATTACCTGGTTAAAACCGGGCAGCAACTTTATATAAACGCCCGTACCGATGTTTTTTTACAAAAGTTGCCATCGCCATTAGAGACAGTTATACATAGAGCTAAGCTTTATCACAACGCCGGTGCAGATGGCCTTTTTGTTACAGGCATTGGCGATGCATCGGTTATTAAACAGATCACCTCAGCGGTTTCTCTGCCGGTCAATATCGTCGGGAACGCCAACCTTGCTACTGTGGATACGTTAGCAAATGCTGGTGTTAAAAGGATAAGCATGGCGGTATTTTTGTATAGGGCCGCTTACAATAACGTGGCGCAGCTTGCCGGGGCAGTCAATACATCGCAATCATTAACCCCTTTATTTTAATATGATACGAATATTTATAACCGCGATTTTAAGCCTTGCAGTTTACCAGGGCAGCGCACAACAAAAAACCAATATGCTTACACCATCAGAACGAGAAAAAGCTATTCAATTATTAACACAGACCAATTCGGGCGTATTTGATGCTGTAAAAGGATTGAGCGAAGAGCAGCTTAATTTTAAACCGGCTGCCGACAAATGGAGTGTGGCCGATTGCATTAAGCATATTGCCGCGGCAGAAAAAGAACTTTGGGCCATGGCCGAGCCTGCCTTAAGCCAACCGGCTAACCCAGAAAAAAGAGCGGATATCAAATTCAGCGATGATGACCTGATTAAAGCGGTAGAAGACCGTTCGCATAAATCCAAAACCTTTGCCGCGCTGGAACCTGCTAATTCGCCATATAAAACAGTGCCGGAAGCCTTAGCCGCCTTTAAAGCGCAACGCGAAAGATTGATCTCGCTGGTTAAAGATACAAAGGCGGATTTGCGCAACCATGTGCTTGTACTGCCCGTTGGTACTTACGATAGCTATCAATTTATTTTGCTGATAGCCGCACATAGCAACCGGCATACCCAGCAAATAGATGAGGTTAAAGCCAATGCGGAGTTTCCAAAGCATTGAGGAAGCACTCAGGTGTAACCACTTCGTGATAAAGAATTAAAACAAGAAGCCCTTTAGAGTTCATCTAAAGGGCTTTTTGTCTTCGCTGCCAATCTGTTTAAAAGGGCATAAGTTAAAATCTTATAAAGCAAAAAAGGCTTCACAATTGTGAAACCTTTTTGCGGAATGGACGGGACTCGAACCCGCGACCTCCTGCGTGACAGGCAGGCATTCTAACCAGCTGAACTACCACTCCGTTTGGGTTGGCAAATATACGCACCTTTTTGTTTTACACAAGCTGTTTTTAAAAATTTATCATATTTATAGTTTTTAGGCCTTTTTTGTGATATGCTGCTCGTAAACTACAAGCCTGTGCCTCAATTATTAAGCACAACCGTAGCGTCATATAATTTTTACAGATTTAGCGATGACTTTTAGCCTAAAACTTGCTAAAACCGCATTTATAGCTTAATATTAGCCCTCCAAAACATTAAACCATTATTTAAACCAACAGCTTAAATGAAGACGCTATCCACTGGTGATTACTATGTATTTTTCATCTATTTTTTAATTGTATCTTTTTACGGATACTGGATATACAAACGCAAGCATAATGCGGATGCTACCTCGAAGGATTACTTTTTGGCCGAAGGCTCGTTAACCTGGTGGGCAATCGGTGCATCGCTTATCGCATCCAATATATCTGCAGAGCAGTTTATTGGTACCAGCGGGTCGGCATTTAAAATGGGCCTGGCTATATCTACCTACGAGTGGATGGCCGCTGCTACATTAATTATCGTAGCTGTTTTCTTTATTCCCATCTACCTAAAAAATAAAATTTTTACCATGCCGCAGTTTTTACACCAGCGGTATAATGGTACAGTGGCCATGGTAATGGCTATATTTTGGCTGCTGCTTTATATTGTGGTTAATCTAATGTCTATTTTGTACCTAGGTGCTTTGGCAATTAGCGGCATATCCGGGTTAGATATTACTTTATGTATTACACTGCTGGCGGTGTTTGCAGTCGTGATAACACTAGGCGGTATGAAGGTTATTGGCTATACCGATGTTATACAGGTATTTGTTTTGGTACTGGGCGGTTTGGTTGCTACTTACCTGGCCTTAAACCTCATCAGCGAAAAATCGGGTACTACGGGCTTGTTGAATGGTTTAAACATTATGCGCAGCGAGGCCAGCGACCACTTCCACATGATATTTAAAAAGGATAACGCCAATTATATGGACCTACCGGGCCTATCGGTATTAATAGGTGGTATGTGGATAGTAAACCTTAACTACTGGGGCTGTAATCAATACATCACACAAAGGGCATTAGGTGCTAACCTGAAAACAGCTCGTGCGGGTATCCTGTTCGCGGCGTTTTTAAAGTTGTTAATGCCGGTTATTGTGGTGCTGCCTGGTATTGCGGCTTATCTGCTTTATCAAAAAGGCATGTTTCATCAAGAGATGCTTAGCTCGTCGGGCGTTACCGATGTAAATAAAGCTTATCCTTCGCTTTTAAACCTGTTGCCTACCGGTTTAAAGGGATTATCATTTGCGGCGCTTACAGCCGCTATTGTAGCCTCGCTGGCGGGTAAGGCAAACAGCATTGCTACTATTTTTACTTTAGATATTTACAAAAAAGCCATTAACCCTACCGCTACCGATAAAAATTTGGTGGTATTGGGCAAATGGTCGGTTGTGGTAGCTATGGCTTTAGGCGTAATAATGTCCTTAGTTATTGGTGAGCAATTAATGGGCGAGGGCAAGCAGGGCTTCCAATATATTCAGGAGTATACGGGCTTTGTATCGCCGGGTATATTTGCCATGTTTATTTTAGGTTTCTTCTGGAAAAAAGCGTCATCAAACGCGGCTTTATTTGCCACAATAGGTGGCTTCGTATTCTCGGTGATATTTAAGTTTTTACCCTACTACGCCAACCTTGCCTTCATGTCGCCTTTTGGATTTTCAAAAATGAACGAAAAGGGGGTTTACGAAATACCGTTTATAGACCGAATGGGCTTTGTGTTTTTAATATGCGTTCTTGGCATGTTCATCATATCTAAAATAGACCAGGCAAAAGGTGTTAAAACCAACGGATTGGAAATTGACGCTTCGATGTTTAAAACATCACGGGCCTTTACAGCAGGTGCTTTAATTGTGGGCGGTATTATTGTAGCGCTTTACTCGTTCTTTTGGTAATAACAAATACAATATTAAAAAGCGGCTTTACACAAGGCCGCTTTTTTTATGGTTGATAAACTTTAAATTAGCCCACCCAATCGTCAATATGATCAGCAATTTAGAACAAACTTTCCGTTGGTTTGGTCCGCAGGACCCGGTGTCGTTAAAAGCCATTAGCCAAACCGGGGCTACAGGAGTAGTAACCTCGTTATACCATATACCCGTTGGCGATGTTTGGAGTTTAGAAGAAATAAACCACCGCAAAAAAATTATTGAAGATGCCGGCTTAAGCTGGTCGGTAGTAGAAAGTGTGAACATACACGAAAGCATCAAAACGGCTTCTGCGGGGCGCGACAGGTTTATAGATAACTATGCAGCCACGCTGCAAAATCTATCGTTGGCGGGCATAAAAACCGTGTGCTATAACTTTATGCCGGTGCTCGACTGGACACGTACCGACCTTGACTACCGTCTGCCTAACGATGCATCGGCCCTGCGGTTTGACGCGGTAGCTATGGCGGCGTTCGACTTGTATATTTTAGAGCGCGAAGGCGCCTATATCGATTATACCCTTGCGCAACAGCAAGCAGCAAAAGTTTTTTTAGATAATATAAGCGCCCAACAAAGGCAACAGCTGATAAACAACCTGATGGCCGGCCTGCCGGGCACTAACAAAACCTTAACTATTGCCGAATTTACGCAGCACCTGCAGCAATATGCCTATACCGACGCCGCACAATTAAAAGCTAACCTTGCTTATTTTTTGCGGGGAATAATTCCTGCTGCGGAAAAGGTGGGGGTTAAAATGTGTATACACCCGGATGATCCGCCATTCCCGATATTAGGGTTACCAAGGGTAGTATCAACCGAGCAGGACCTGAATGATGTGATCAACGCATCACCATCCATAAGTAATGGCATTACCTTTTGCAGCGGATCGTTAGGCGCGCGCGCAGATAACGACCTGCCGGGAATTATTGAACGCCTGGGCAGCCATATTCACTTTTTACATTTACGCAATGTACAACGCCAAAGCGATGGCAGCTTTTATGAGGCTGAGCATCTTGGCGGTAGCAGCGATATGTTTGCAGTGATGAAAAAGGTGATATTAGAACAACAGATACGTACTAATGCCGGCCGTGCAGATACCGCTATACCCATGCGGCCCGACCATGGGCATAAACTGCTCGACGATTTTAACCATAATACCTATCATGGCTACTCGGCTATTGGCCGCCTTAAAGGCCTTGCCGAGCTGCGCGGACTTGAGATGGGCATAAAAAAAGCCTTATTTTCATAAGGCTTTTACAATTATTTTACTTCGAAGCTAAATATTTGGGAGCCTGCCTGCCCGCCGGGGGTCATGCCTTGTACCACCCCCCAATATTTACCGGCTTGATCCGAGGTGTAAAACGAAACGCTTTTTGGTGCCTGTGTACCCGTATCAATATCCGGCGACCAATACAAAAGACTGCGGAAATCGGGCATGCGGCTTTTAACCTGGGCATCTGTTTCGTAAACGGGCGAGTAGAATTCGCGCTGCAACTGCATCCCCTCGTAATCTACAATAACCGCGTGCGGGTCCATTTCTGTGCCGCCAAGGTCGCCTTTATAGGTCGTATAACTTAATACCCCTTCGTAAACCGAAGGGCCCCAGTAATAGCGGTTCCTTATTACCTCTAAACGCCTAACCTTAAGCGGATCTATCGCCATTACCTTATTAATGTTAAATACAGGTATACCATCAAGCAATACCAAAGGGTCGCCGCTTAAAAAGCTTTTCTCATCTATAACTTTTATATGGTACTTGCCCGAAGGGTGAAAAACATTCACTTCTCTTATATATTCGCGCAGTACCTCTTCCATTGTTATAAAGCGGGTATAGTCATCAAGCTTATAAGTTTTGTAGGGCTTGCTGTAAAAAGCGGAACTATCAACCCCGGGGTTGTAAAACTGTTTTAATTTGTTGCCTGCGTATACATTTTGTACCTGCATACCAATACTGGCCTCCTGCAAGGTTTTTTGCATGCCGGGTGTAAGGCTAAATATGGGTAAAGTATTTTTTGAGTACTGCTCATAAAAGGGGCTTAGCACTTCTAACTTACTGGTGCTATCCAGCTCGGTATTGGTTTGCACCACAATTTCGCCAGGGCCAAACATTTGTTTGGTATTAAATAAAAGGCGGCCCGCCGAATCGCTTTTAGCGGCATACAACTGCACCCTTTTACCCGGTATAGCCATAAACGCAACCACGTTTGATGCTGGCAAATTAGTAGCCTGATCAATGATCTTTGCATTAACGATATGCCCGTTATATTCGGGTAAATAGGTAAATGCAGGGGTCTTATCTTTTAATACATTATCCCATTTAAAGCGGCTCCAACCTTGGGTAAGCATCAAATTATCCGCTGCTTCATCGGCTTCGGCGGTAATTGTGTTTAAATAATATGCTGCCGATTCGATGGTTCCCTTCAGGTCGGCACTTAACCAAAAATAGCTGGCAATATCTTCCTGGTTTACATCCTGTAACGAGTCGGCCCTAAAAACAGCCATAGAAAGGCCGGCCGGCAACAATTTGCCCGACGCATCTTTTGCCGCAACCTGTACATTTACCTTTTTACGGGTAGCATACTGCGCCATATCAGTATTGGCATTTATGAATAGCGCCTGCTTCGGTCGCTTAAAATATAAGCGCTCACACACAGGTTGCTTATTCTCGTTAAAAATGGTGATGTGCGATACGCCTTCATCTAAAGCCGCTTTACTAATCACAAAACTAGCAGTTCCGTTATCTAAATCGGCACTTTGGGCTACTTTGGTGAGATGGCCGGTATGTGCAAAAAGATAAATACGACCGCTTGATGTACCGTTTACGCGTACCCGTAAATTACCGCCACCGGCATCGGTTAGCTGCATAGCATATCCGGTAGCACTAACAGCAGGCATATCCTTTATAAACGGTTTATTGCCCACCGTAGTTATTACCGCACGGTAAATAGTATTACCTACAGGCGTAAAGCTAAAGTGGCCCATTCCAAATTTTAATGGCTGAAACCTGGCCACTGTATCATTTTGCGGGTTTACAATAGCCCCTTTAAACGTAATACCTTTGCCGTTTGAAGCTACTGCTTTAAACGCCACATTATTGGTAACACCGGCCAGCAATGTACCACCTTCGGGGAAAAACTGAACGTTAAACGCAGCTGCGGTTGTTTTAACCTGCTCGGGGGGTCGCAACGTATTTACAATGGTTATCTTTTTTTCGAAGAAGTAATCAGGGCCAAAGTTTTTCATCCAATTGGTGTAGGCTCTTAGCTTATAGTTACCATTAGCAACCGATACCGGTATCAGGAACGATCCGTTACCGCTACCGGCTGTAAGAGATATCTTAGCTTGCAATATAGCGTTTTGAGTGTTATCTATCACATCAACATACAGCACTTTGCTAATGTTAAGCGGTTTGTGATAAGTGCCATCAACACAATAAGCCTTAAACCAAATTATCTCGCCCGATAGGTAGGCGCTCTTATCGGTATGTACAAAAACTTTTTCCTGCAATGCGCCCTGCTCGTATTTGTTAAAGCTGCTTTGCAATTGCTGTAATTGTTGCGCATAGCTATTGCTAATGGCGCATAGCATTGTAACTGTAAGAAGTAGTATATTTTTAATTGCCTTCATGTTTTGTTCAATTCCAATAACTTATAATAACATTTATATTATTTCCAAAACGGTGGTGGTTTTACAACTCCCCTAACCGTGCAATCAGCACATTCGTACGTACTCCTGAATACCCCTATTAGAAAGCCCTGTTTATATATACCAGATGTTGCTATCATCGCCTTTGACAGGATGTAAGTATTGATGGCATCAAACCCTATGGTCGAATCCTGCGTACAGGTTTCGGGATATGCGGTTACCCAATTGGCCGGTAGCTGTGCCTTATCAATAAATATTCTTTTTGATGTTACCGTACTTGCGCTTATAAAGCCAATTACCGGCTCTTTAGGGTTGCTTATGCTATGGATGTTACCTGTTATTTCTGATGGGAGAGCGTCAAATATACTCCCTAAAGTTTCGGTGTTCTTTTGTAAATTCTCATAAAAATTGTACGCCTCTTTTGTTAGTGCATACTGCCTTAAAAGCATGGTATAACGCACACTTATCTTATCAGAATAAGACGGTATAGTTGTTACCAGGCCTTTTGAAATAACATCCTGGGCAAGCTTTACAGATGAAGCCAACGCGATATGGTTAGACCTGTCTTTATTAAAACAATAATATATTTGATGGTCATCGGTCCGCAGCCTGAGGGTATCATGCGCGGCTTCAAAGCCTGATGAATATTTGGCATGAAAACGCCAATCCTCGTCAAAATCCCAACGGTAATACACTGTTTTATTAGACGGATCGTGTGTGCTTACGTTAATGTTTAAAGCATTGCTTTGGGGCTCAAAAGTAATGCTATCAATCGGTGGAGTTTGTTTTACTTCCACTTCGTCTGATAGGTACTCCTGATGGGTAACTGTTTTAATTCTCAACCTGTATTTTTTTGTCTTATCTAAATTTAACCCCGAATGGACATAAACCCCCGTTTTTATTTCGCTCAAATTATACTTTATGTCCTGGCTTTCTACAGTCAGAGCCGCCCCTGCAACACCATTGGTGATTGTAGTATCGCCCAGGTTTTTTGTAAGGCTTAGCCTGATAAATGTAGAGTCGGCACCGCTGTTTATCACACCGTCTACAACCAGATAACTCGATGGCGCGGTAATAACCGGCGGCACGTAAGGCTTTTTACACCCTACCGCTATATAGCAAAGAGCTGTTGCTATGGTAACCGGATATATATTGCGTATCGTCATAACTTATTTCCAAAAGGCAGGCTGCTGAACGCGGCCCCTTAAAGTACAATCGGCACATATAGGGTCGGTACGATAGAAACCTATAATAGTAAAACCTCGTGGATCTGTAATTGATGCTGTAGGTATAGCAGTGCCTAACAAGATATAATCACGTACTTCATTAAAACCATGGTCTCCTACATACAATGTGGTGTCTTGTCTGCACGATTCCGGGTAAGCGGTTTTCCATGTATCAGGCAATTGGCTTTTATCAATAAATACCCGTTTGCTTTGCACCGCACCCGCGCTTATATAGCCAATTACAGGTTCCGATGGGTTTTTAATATTATGGATGTTGCCTGATATTTCTGAAGGTAATGCGTCAAAAATACTTCCCAAAGTTTCGGTATTCTTTTTAAGGTTTTCCCAAAACTCATAGGCTTCTTTAGTTAACGCATATTGTTTCACTAAAATGCTGTATCGCATGCTTATTTTATCAGATTCGGGCGCGATTAAAGTTAAAGGAGCCTTCGAAATAACGTCTTGTGATAGTTTGGTTGATGATGCAATACTAATAGTACTTGATGCTACTGTGTTAAAGCAATAGTATATCTGATTTTCGGCTGTTCTAAGTATCACGGTATCACGTGCGGGGGCCACCACAAAGTCGGACCGGTACCTGGTATGAAAGCGCCAGGTTTCTACATATTCCCAACGGTAATAGAGTGTTTTATTTGCCGGATCGTGGGTACTTACATTAATTTGCAAGCCTTTGTCTTTAATTTCATAGCCTACATCATCAATTGGCGGCGCCGATTTTACCTCTACATCATCTGAAAGATATTCTTGCCCATCGGCTGTTTTTATGCGCAAATGATATTTCTTGGTCACGTCTAAATTAAGTCCCTGGTGTGCATAAACACCGTTACGCAGCTCAGGTAAGTTGTAGCTTGTACCGTCACCTTCTACTATTACAGTTGCTCCTCGTTCGCCGCTTACATTAACACTGTCGCCCAGGTTACGGGTGCGGCTCAAGTTTATAAAAGTAGTGTCGCTGCCGCTATTTATTGTTCCTTCTACAACCAGATAGCTGCTTGGCGCTGTAATTTGTGGAGGTGTATAAGGCTTTTTACAGCTTATGGCTATGGCCAGCAAGGCTATATATAAAATATATTTTCTTTTAAATTTCATGGTTAAATAGGCTGATCTGTCTTTTATTCTTATCCTTAATTAAAACCTGATATTATAATTGATGAACGGAACCGGCGTTGCAAATATGGATAGCTTATACCCGCTAATTACACCCGCTTGTTGAGTAAAATAGGTAGAGTAGGCATTTTGCCTGCCGGTTAGATTATATACGCCAATAGTAAACGAATTATGCGTTTTTTGATGCACTTTGTGGTTACCCTCTATATTCATCGAAAAATCGCTGCGGAAATAGTCGGGTATACGATAGGCATTCCTGTCGGAGTAATACACCCTTTCTGAGCCGGCATAATAGTACTTGGCAATAGGTAAAGTAATTGGCCTGCCGGTACTGTAAGTAACGTTTAACGATACGCTAAACCGATGCGAAAAACGGTAGTTACCAATAAAGTTAAAGCTATGCGGCTTATCGTAATTGGCCGGGTAATAGTTACCATTGTTAACCGGCTGGCCTGCATTCGGGTCGTCTTGTTTCAGGAAAGTGCGCGAGTAGGTGTAGCTAATCCAACCGTTTGCTTTACCTGTATTTTTTTTCACCAAAAACTCTACGCCATATGCTTTTCCTTTGGTGTTAATCACATCGGTTTCGATATGATGGTTTAATACAAGGGTTGCGCCGCTGCGGTAATCAAGGTAATCATAAAGGTGCTTGTAATAGACTTCTACCGATGTTTCGATGGTATTGGATTGAAAATTACGGTATAAGCCTAACGAAGTTTGATCGCCGTACTGCGGTTTAATATTAGGGTTACTTAGCTGCCAAACATCTGTAGGCGCTATAGCTGTGGTATTCGACAGCAGGTGTATATACTGCCTAAGCGTATTATAGCCAGCCTTAACCGACATATCATCGCCCAAGTTATAACGTGCCGATACCCTTATTTCGGGGCCGTGGTATGTGTTAATTATCTGACCGCCTTTATAGGTAGTGCTATCGAGCAAATTGGTGCTGTTTTTAGGTAGGTTAGGTGCGTAATTATTAACCGTTTGCGGCCCTAAAAAGTTATATATGGAGTAGCGTACACCAAAACTTACCGACAGATCGGGCGTAACGTCATATTTATCGCCTAAGTAAAGGGCGCTCTCCAAAGCCTGCTGCGCGTCAATTACATCAGGCAGTACCAACGATTGCGCGTAATTAGGTTGAAAGTTACCCGGGTGCAATTTGTAATATATACTGTTTAAACCAAAGCTAAGCGTGTGCTGCCTGCTCATGTAATAGGTAAAATCTGTTTTTAAATTGGTTTGGTTAATATCAAAATCCAATTTATAGGCATTTACGGGGTTGTCATAGCTGGCAATGTTATACTCGTAGTGGTCGCTTCCTACAGTAAACAGGCTAAACAGTTTATCGTTGTAGTTATGTTTCCATTTTATGTTAAAATTACGGTTGGCATAACTGTAAGAGGTATCGCTGTTTAGCTTAAACTTATCGCGGCTTATGTAGCTGGTTATATAAATGTTGTTTTTATCGTTTATCTGGTGGCTTATATCCAGGTTAAAATCATAAAACGATGCCTGGCTGTTTTTATATTCATTGGGCAATAGTTTAAGCAACCAATCTGAGTAGGTGGCACGGCCACCAAAAATAAACGAGGTTTTATTTTTTATTATCGGCCCTTCAATATTAAACCGGCTGGTTATTAAACCAATACCTGCCGACCCGGTGAACAGCTTTTTATTCCCTTCCCTGTCGGTAACATCTAATATTGATGATAACCTTCCGCCAAATTTTTCGGGGATGCTGCTTTTATATAGTTCAACACCTTTTACAATGTCGGGGTTAAATGCCGAGAAGAAACCAAAGAAGTGAGCAGGGTTGTAAATTGTAGCATCGTTAAGCAATATCAAATTCTGATCGGCCGAGCCACCCCTAACATTAAAGCCGGTAGTAGCCTCGCCTACTGATTGCACCCCCGGTAGCGTTAATACTACCTTTAGTATATCAGCCTCGCCAAAAACAGTTGGCACCTGCTTAATGCTTTTAATATCTAAACGGGTAACTCCCATTTCGACACTGCGTACGTTGGCAACTTTTTCTGCAGATATTTTTACCTCTTTTAGGCTGGTTACCTGCTCCTGCATTTCAATAATTATCTTCCCGTCCGAGTAAAGGCTTATTTGCCGGCGGGTATCGCGCATGCCCAGGCCGCGTATAATAAGCTGGTGCTTACCGCGCGGCAGGCTAAGCGTAAAATACCCAAACTGGTCGGTTGCTACGCCTGTTTTTAATTCGGCAATGTAAATACTGGCCCCCGTAACCGCCTCGCCCGATTTTATATTTTTTATATACCCCGATAAGGTAGCCCTACCACTTTTAACATCGTTTGTTTTAATGCCAATTTCATAAAGCTTGTTCTCGGTAGTGGCTTCGGGTATTTTTTTATCCCTGTCGTCGGTAAATTCTACAACGGGTGTATTGGCACTGGCAACCGCGGCCGGTTGTGGCGTATTATTAAAAAAGCCTGTTGCCAGGTATGGGGTAATTGCGCGGCCTTTGGTTAAAAATACTTGCAGGGCTGGGGTAATAGCAAAAGTGTAATTGGTGTTTTTAAAAGCAAGGTTAAGCACTTCATCTACCGTTTTATCATTAGCCTGCAGGGTAACCCTTAAGCTATCAAACTGGGGTGCATCATAATAAAAATGATAACCGCTTTTACTTTCGATATCAGCAACAAAAGCCTCGATACCCGCCTGTTGAAAATTTACGCTGATTGTTTTTTTAACCGTTTCCTGGGCCGAAACTATTTTAACGATAAACAAGCAGAAAAAAACTAATAGGTAACGTTTTCTCATATTATTGGGTTAACTGGTCATAATAGCTTACAACCCTTACAGTGGCCAGTTCCTCGTCGTCGCCAAACTTTATATTATTACTGCGGATATATTTTTTAAGTGCGTCCTTTTTATCTTTTAAAACATCTAACACATCGCCCTTACCACTCACTTTGGTGTAAATACCACCCTTTTTGATGTATATATTTGTTGATGCGTTAAAATAGTTTTCGGCATTAGATGTACTCTGTATGTTTTTTTCGCGCCTAACCAGCATATCAATTTTTCCATTATATAACCTATCGTAAAAGCCTGATGGAATACTGCCGGGTTTGCTAATGGTATCGGCATTTATATTTACAAAATGATGGTTATCCATATCAAAATTTTGCACCCTGTCTTTTATCAGCGCCAGCTTTATTACTTTGCTTGGTAACTGCAATACAAGCACATCTTTATTTAAATCGTACAATAAACTAACATCTTTGTAAACAAATCCGTCATACTCAACCCGGCCTGTTAAAAAATTGGCATCGTCCTTATAATAAGCATTGCCTTTAATTGCAGGGTCATAAAAAGTATACTCAGGGCCGTTATACAGGTGCGACTGATCGCCTATGTTTTTATTAAAGCTATCTACAATATCGTCTATCATTGCCTGACGCGATAGGGTGTCGGCATCGGGGCCTTGGGCAAAACAGGTAATTGCGGTAAAAAGGAATGCACAGCACACCATAGTTAATTTAATATAAAGCCGACTCATTTTAATTTAGGGTTATAAAAACTGAATCTACATACTTTAAATTAATTTTTTTACTGTAATTGACTGAAAGCCAAATATTATAGCTTATTGTCATAATAATTTTACGAAATGCATGCACAATATGCTACATCAAACAATTATTAAATATCGTAAACAGTAATTATCCGGCTATGTTGTATATAGATAAGAATGCGCCATGGATAATCCAAACGACCATATACCGCCACAAACCGAAGGAGAGAAAACCGATGCCATACACTTTAAGGATATGCCATCGGTACAGGAAGCACATCATTTGTTTTTACTGGCTAAAGACAGGCTGCGGGATGTTTCGCAGTGGCACAACTTCAGCGGCACGTTTTCGGCCAGGTTTGGTATAACCGATAGCAAAGGCGACGAAGTTTATAAAATGGCCGAAAAGGGTGATATTTTTTATATCAATCTGCCCGCCCCGGGGCCAATGGCCGGTGATGGAAAAGAATGGGTTAGAATAGAGGAGATAGTGATTGAAGAAGGCGAGGAAACGGAAAATGAATATATAGCCATAACTGTTAGGCCTATTGCCAGCCCAATGCACCCCGACAAGGCTACGGCACATTTTTTTGGACATGCATCTACCAATACTTTTATTGTTGAGCGTTACAAAAACCATGTAAGTGCCGCTGTACATGGCCGTAACGAAACCCCCAACACGACAGATACCAATATTTATGATAGGATACGCAACACCATTATAGCGCTAACAGCCCGCGAGGGCTTATCGTTACCACAATGGAAATCATTTGTAAGCGGCATACTCGAAAAATAAAAAAAGCCCCTTATAAAGGGGCCTTCTTATCAATCACATTTATTCAATAATTAGTGTTTACGGTCATGCTTCATTTCTTTCCTGTCATGGCGCACTTCTTTTCTGTCGTTACGTATTTCCTTGCGGTCGTTACGCAGTTCGCGCCTGTTATCCCAATGGTCTTTGTACTTTACATCGCGGCTATCACGTATAACAGTTTGCCCTTTGCGGCCCTTATAATTGGCATACTTTACACGATACACATCGGCACGGGCCCATGGCCTTGGCTCATTAACCACTACTTTATAACCATTGTAAAGGTTGTAATTACTGTAGCGTGGCGGCAAAGAGGCACGGCGCACCCAGGCGTTATTTTCTAAATACACATATTGGTGTGCAGGCACATCATAATAGGTGTCTATATCAGGCATATAATAATAATCTGCATGATCGTATCCAACGGGGCCCCAGGCTGGCTGGCTGCCAATATTAATACTTAAACTTATTTGCGCATCGGCTTGTTTTATTGATAATAAGCCTAAAAATAATGCGGCTGTTAAAATTATCTTTTTCATAGTTGTATGTTATTTGCAGGTATGACAGCCCGCAATACCTAAGGTTTAATAAACATACAGTCCTAAGCGGCTGTATAACGGCGATGTTACAAGATGTCTGCTTAACTGACCGGGTCAGATGCAGAAATAAAAAAGGCGAAAAGTATAAACCTTTCGCCTTTTGGATTAATGTATAAGCCTTAAAAACTTACTCGTCGTTATTATCTTTATCGTCTTTTTTACCTGCCATAGCCAATACCGGCTTGCCTATAGTTTTAAAGTTGCCTTCGCCTTTTAGTATGGATGCCAGTTGGGTTTTGTCCTGCATGGTTTTTATCGCTTCGGCAATTTCCTGGTCGTATTTAAAATTCGACTCGTAGCGGCCCTTTTCGTAATAATAACGCGATGCTATCTCGTTTTCAAGTATTTGCTTTATTTCGTCTTTATGCTGTTGAAGGTCGTTTTTTTTGCTGCTTTGCAGTTTAGCTTTTAAGGCATCATATTCGGCCTGTATGGCGGTGTATTGCTTCTCTTTAGTAGCTTCTGTTTTTAGGGTATTCAGCAATTTTTCTGATATGGTTGTATAGGTATAATTTTTACCGGCCACATAAGATACGAAGTTATTGTACTCCACATCAGATAAGGTAAAGCCGCGCGGATCTTCCAATTTAGGGTGGCTGTTACGGTATTGCGTAGCATAATCAAAAACCAGCAGCTTGCTCACTAATGCCTGTGTAACATTGGCAAACTTATCCTGCTTGATAAAAATGTCGGGGTAGATACCGCTGCCATCATAAACCGAGCGGCCATTTTTGGTTTTAAACTCGTGTATCAGCGAGTCGGCTACTTTAATTACGCTGCCATCATCTTTACGGTGGGTGTAATCTATCTCCTGCACGCAACGGCCCGACGGTACATAATATTTAGCTACAGTAATTTTTACCAGGCTATTATAAGGTAAGTTAAAGGTTTGTTGTACCAGGCCCTTGCCGTAGCTGCGCTGGCCTATAATAATAGCGCGGTCAAGGTCCTGCAAGGCACCGGCGACAATTTCTGATGCCGAAGCGGATCTGCCGTTTACCAGCACCACTAAAGGCAAATTAGGTTCCATTGGGGTGGCTACCGTATTGTAGGTAAAGTTTTTCTCTTTGATTTTTCCTTTTTGCGACACCACCATCACATCCTTTGGTACAAACAGGTTAACAATTTTTACAGCCTCCTGTAAAATACCGCCACCGTTCGATCGCAGGTCTAATATAATACCGTTGGGGTTGTTTTTTTTGATAGCCACCAAGGCGTTGGTTACTTCATCGGCCGAATTCTCTAAAAACTTATTCAGTTTAATGTAGCCCATATTACCGCCAACCATGCCCGAGTATACTACATTAGGTTGTTTTATCTCGTCGCGGACCAGGTTTTTAACAACCTCAGGCTCGTTATCGCGTTTCATGGTGAGTTTTATGGCGGCCCCTTTAGATCCTTTAAGCAAAAGGCTCACCTGGTCGTTGGTTTTACCGGTAAGGTCAATATCGTTTATCTTCACCATTTGGTCGCCCTGGCGTATATCGGCCTTTTGTGCCGGGAAACCTGTAAATATATCTGATATATAAATTTTGCCGTCGCGGGCAAAAATACTTGCACCTATACCACCGTATTGTGTGCTTACATAGTGCAGCTTGTAATCTTCAATTTCCGATTCGGGTACAAATTCGGTGTAGGGGTCCAGGCCGTCTAACATAGCGTCAACGCCTGTTTTTACCAGCTTGGCCGAGTTAATATCATCAACATAGTTAATATTTACCTCTTTATATACCGATGCAAATACATCCAGGTTTTTTGATATCTGGAAAAGGTCGTCATTAAAGCTCCAAATGGTAACAGCAAACGTTAGCGCGCCGGCTATAATTAGCGGCCGTTTGTAATAGCTGCTCTTTTTATCCTTATCCTTTATCATCAAAACCTTATTATATTATAAATATAAAACTACAAAAAGCAGGGCAGCTTTTTATAAGTAACTCATTTTAAAGGCGGTTATTATCTATATTAGTTAAAGCCTTTTGCAATGTAAATACTACATATTTTCTGTCGCGGTTAACCAGGTCCATTAAGCGGGTTATCAGATTTTCTTCCTGTCCTTCGGTGTATTGTAACTGCTCGTCTGTTAGGTGGTTATACTTTCTTTGCACCTTTATTTTAATACGATCCCAGTCTTTATTGCTAATAGTAATCTCAGCCATAGTTAAAATATTTTAGCAAAAATATAAAAAATACGCCGTGCTTAACGTTTAATATCCTGTGCGATGGCTAAACTTTTAACAGTGCAGACCATCAAACACTTATTATTAACTAAAACATTTACCAATGAAAAAGTTTTTTTTAAGCGTTGCGATAGTAGCAGCAGGCATAGTAGGCGCAAGGGCGCAATCAACAATAGGTATTAAAGCCGGTGTTAATTTTTCAAAAATAAACACCGATAATGTAAACGAATCGACCGTTGCGGGCTACCAGGCGGGTTTATTTGGCCGTTTTGGCAGTTCGTTGTACTTACAGCCCGAGCTTTATTTGGGCAGCAGTGGTGGTAAGTTTAACTTTAATACTAACAATACTACGGTTACCAGTGATGGTAAGGTAACCTTTACCACTTTAAATGTACCCCTGTTACTGGGTAAATCTTTCGGTGGCGATAATTTGAATTTCAGGATAATGGCCGGGCCCATTTACAGCTATGTTTTAAACAAAAACCAAAACTTTAGCGATAATGTGGGCGGCGCTTATAACGATTTTGGCGATTACAAGAAAAGCACGCTGGGTTTCCAGGCGGGCGGCGGCGTTGATATTGGCCGCATTACTGCCGATTTACGTTACGAAGGCGGCCTTACCAAAATTAACGAAAGCTACGGCCAGCGCCAAAATCTTTGGGCTTTAAGCGTTGGCTTTAAGTTGCTTTAAAAGGTTGTAAACGTTATAAACAAAAAAGCCTTCCGGTATGCCGGGAGGCTTTTTTGTTTAACATCGAATGCCGAACGCTAAATTTGGAATGATGAAAGGCAAAGCGCTTCACTTCGATATCTACATTCAAAATTCATTATTCTGTATTATTTACATTCAGGGGGCTGCCCGTGCCGACTAAAAACCATTATATACAGCAAAGCCCCTGATGGGCAGGGGCTTTTGCTAACCAATTATAAACCTAAATTATGAGAAGAGCTGTAGGAGAAGGGGTCGAACCTTCACAGAGTGGTTATTCTTATTGCTAAGAGTTTCCCATGATCTCCGCCACCGCGACAAGGAGGTGTGTCTGCCAAAAATTTCACCATCCTACAGGATAGTAATCTGAATCGCTCAGATTAGCTGTTGGGGAAGGGTTCGAACCTTCACAGAGTGGTTAGCCCGCTTCGGGTTTTCCATGATCTCCGCCACCGCGACAAGGAGGTGTGTCTGCCAAAAATTTCACCACCCAACAATGTTTGTTTTTTTAAAGAACGACAAGCAATGGTCAGTTGCTACAATACAAATGTATAGTTGTTGACAATTTCTTGCAAATATTTCAACAAAATATTTTTATTTTTAGTTTTATTATAATTATACTTGTGTTTGAATATAGATATTTAAAATTATGCCTCACAGGAAACCTCAAAATTTAGAAATTGATAATCTGGATATACAGATTTTATCAATATTGATGAAAAATGCAACTACTCCGTACACGGAAATTGCAAAGGAACTGATCGTTTCGGGCGGAACCATACACGTGCGGATGAAAAAGTTGGAGGAGATGGGTGTAATTAAAGGTGCCAGCCTGGAAGTTAATCCGCAAAAATTGGGTTACGATGTAACCGCCTTCCTGGGTATATTCCTGGAGAAGGGCTCGCAGTATAACGAAGCGGTTAAACAATTAAAAATGGTTCCCGAAATTGTAGAGTTGCACTACACCACCGGCAGCTGGAGCATTTTCGCTAAGATAGTTTGCCACGACACCAACCACCTGCGCGAGGTATTGAACGAGCAGATACAAAGCGTAAAAGGCATACAACGCACCGAAACATTTATATCATTAGAGGAAAGCATTAAAAGGCAAATAACGCTGGACTAAATTTTACTCCGGTTTTAAAGGCATATTACTCGCGTGTTAAACGCGCCCCATAATTACGCACAACAGCGTGTGAAAAGGCATTCTAATCATTAACGATGATTAGAATGCCTTTTTTATTTAAGCCTTACAGTATAAACTTTGTACTTAAAAAGTTCGAATCGTTATCGTTCACTATCTCGTTGATCAGTTGCTTATTGGTATCGTTCATTTTGGTGGCTACCAACGACCGGATGGAGAACGACCTTAGCGCGTCATGTACAGATAGTGTACCTTCGGCACTGTCCTTTCGCCCGGTAAAAGGGAATACATCAGGCCCGCGCTGGCACTGGCTGTTGATGTTTACGCGGCTTACCAAATTTACAAAGGGGTCTATCAACGATGATATCTCTTTAGCATCGTTACTAAAAATACTCACCTGCATACCATGCGGCGAATCTATCTGGTAGGTTATCGGCTCTTCGATAGATTCAAACGGGATAACCGGTATAATGGGGCCAAACTGCTCTTCGCGGTAAAGCTTCATATTTTCGGTTACAGGGTACACCACCGCCGGGAAAACAAACGACTCCGCAGTGATGCCGCCATGTTCGTTTATCACTTTGGCACCATTGGCTATGGCATCATCTATACATTCTTTTAAATAGGCCGGCTTATGTGGCTCGGGCAGTGGGGTAAGTTTAACATCCTTATCCCAGGGAAGGCCGGGCTTTAGGGCCTCAACAGCCGCGCTCAGCAGCTTCAAAAACTCGTCGGCTACTTGTTTGTGTACAAAAATTATTTTAATGGCTGTACAGCGCTGCCCGTTAAACGACAGGGCGCCCAGTATACATTCGCTTACAGCCAGCTTAAGGTCGGCATTTTTGGTTACAATGGCCGCATTTTTGGCATCAAGGCTTAATACCGCGCGTAAGCGGTTTACTTTGGGGTGGCGCTTTTTTAAATCGTTTGCCACTTTGCTGCTGCCTATAAAGGCTAATACATTTATTTTGCCGGTAGCCATAAGGCCCGGTGTAACCACAGCCCCGCGCCCGTAAATGGTATTTACCACGCCTTTAGGGAACGCATCCTTAAAAGCAGTTAGCAAAGGGTAGTGTAAAAGCGTGCCATGTTTTGGTGGTTTAAATAAAATGGTATTGCCCATAATAAGGGCCGGTATAAGCGTGGTAAAAGTTTCGTTAAGCGGATAGTTAAAAGGTCCCATGCAAAGTACTACCCCAAGCGGCGATCGGCGTATTTGTGCAACAAGCCCTTCGGCCATCTCAAACCGCGACGATTGCCTGTCTATATCCTTTAAGCCATCTATGGTAGCGTTAATGTACTCAACTGTGCGGTCAAACTCCTTGGCCGAGTCGGCGTACGATTTGCCAATTTCCCACATCAGCAGTTTAACTACCAGGCTGCGTTGCTCCAGCATTTTATAAACAAACTTGTCCATGCACTTTATACGGTTTGCAACGCTCATGGTGGGCCATTCGCCGCGGCCGTTGTCATAGGCTTGCAGGGCGGCCTCCATAGCCTCCATAGCTTCGGTTTCGGTACATACCGGGTATGTGCCTATTAGTTTGCGCGTCAACACGCCATCGGCATCAGGGATACACACAGGCGAATATACTTTGGCTACTTCGCCATCCCAGGGGCGCATTTCGCCGTTTACGAGGTATTCGCGCTGATGCACTTCGCTTATGCGATGTTCGGCAGGTATATTTTCTTCGGGCACAAACATGGCCTGTAGTTGGTCTTTAAAGTTTTGCATAGTGTGTGATGTTTTGTTAATGCAATTTAAAAAAACTAAGCCGGCTTTACAAAAGGCAGAAGGGTCAAATTATTACATATTAGGAGCTCGGCAATGTTGTGTATTGAAAATCAATTCAATAGCATTTATCAATTATAATAGTATTTTATATAGATAAAAACTATATCATATAGATATTTAAGATAAAGTTGAGCGAAAATAAAGCGTATATTTGTTACATAAAATTTAATAAAACATCTATTATGTTAACAATAGGACAACAGTTTCCGCAATTTTCTAAAATAGCGGTAACAAGCATCGAAAAAGGTAAAGAGTTTGAAACAATAACTTCTGACTACCTAACCAATGAGGATAACGTTTGGACGGTAATGTTTTGGTGGCCAAAGGATTTCACTTTTGTGTGCCCTACAGAAATTGCCGAGTTCAACAAAAACTTTGGCGAATTCCGCGACCGTGATACCCGCCTGATAGGCGCATCAACAGATAGCGAATTTGTACACGCTGCCTGGAGAAGAGACCATGACGATTTGCGCGATCTGAAATTCCCTATGCTGGCTGATACTTCAAAATCATTAGCCGAAGATTTAGGCATATTAGAGCCAAATGAAAAGGTTGCTTACCGTGCTACCTTCATTATCGACCCACAAGGCATCATCCGTTGGGTGTGTGTTAACGATTTAAGCGTTGGCCGTAACGTTAAAGAAGTCTTACGTGTATTGGATGGCTTACAAACCGACGAACTTTGCCCATGTAACTGGGAAAAAGGCCAGGAAACTTTAACTGTTTAATTATAACATTACAAAGCCGCTGTACCCAAAAGTGCAGGGGCTTTTTTATTACCAAAAATATCATGAGCGAAAGCACCGAAATAATAACCGAATTGCTGCAAAGCATTAATGTTGATACTACCTACCGCACATCAAGCCTTAATTTATTAGAGGCCGGCGAAAGCCGCTACCTGCGCGATCTGAAACTGAATTTTAGCAGCACCTTAACATCCGAGCATTTAAGCGCTAAAGAGTGCGCCTTGCTTGGTTTAAGCACTGCTATCAATAACAACAACCAGCCGCTTACTGCTTTTTACACTAAATATGCCGAAGAGCAGGGCGCTACACCCGCCGAGGTTGCCGAAGCTGTTGGCTGTGCATCGTTGTTGGCATCAAATAACGTTTTTTATCGTTTCAGGCATTTTACCCAAAAAGAAAAGTACACGCAAATACCTGCCCGCATACGCATGCAGTTAATGATGAAACCGGTAACCGGCAAAGAGTTTTTTGAATTGATGAGTTTAGCCATTTCGGCGGTAAATGGCTGCGAAATGTGTGTAAACGCGCACGAGGACTCGTTAATAAAAATGGGCACAACCGAGGAGCGTATTTTTGATGCGGTGCGTATTGCATCGCTGGTTACAGCTACTGGCAAAATTCTTTTTTAAAGAAAAAAGTATATAAAGTGCCTAAAAAAATAATTGTAAAATAAAATTTGTGTTTCTAAACTAAAAACAATTAATTTTATAGCTTAAGATTGCGCTAACCCCTGTAACCAATAATTATTTTTTTACGGAAACATTACTGATACAGGGATAACACAAATTTAATTGTTGATTTTTTTGGATAAGCCGTTCCGTTTGATAAAAATGGAACGGCTTTATTATTTAGTGGGCGTCGGTAACAGCCTTCATGTTTTTACGGAAAGGCTGCAGGTATAACAACGGTATCGAAAATAGCATCACCAACCCCGATATCCAGTAGGCATCATCGTAGGTAAGCAACATGGTTTGCCTTATAACAACACCTTCAATTGCGCCATAGGCCATCTGGGTAGCATCAGAAATGGATTTGCCCTTGGCCATAAAAGCATGCAGGTACTGGTTAAACCTTTCAGTAAACGCAGGGTTATAAGGGTTAACATGCTCTATAAGCGTGCTGCGGTGAAAGCCCTGGCGTATGTGTATAATGGTAGTTAAGGCGGCTATACCAAACGAACCGCCTAATTGGCGCATCATGTTATTTAAACCCGATCCTTGTCCAATTTCCGGCCCTTTCAGGTCGGCCATGGCCAATGTGGTTAATGGCACAAATAATAAAGCCATACCTACACCACGAATTAACAGGGGTATCAGCACATCCTTTTCGCCTGTTGCCAGGGTAGAGTTGCTTAGCATCCAGGTAAACACAAAGAACAGGAACATACCCGCTGTAGCCATAAACTGCGCAGGGATACCCTTATTGAGCATTTTACCTATAAACGGCATCATAAATATGGTACACAAACCACCCGGGAATAATAGTTGCCCGGTTTGCTGCGCGTTAAAGCCCAACAGGTTTTGACAAAATACCGGGAACACGAACACCGAGCCATACAACCCAAACCCGAGGATGAAGGAGGTAAACATACCTACAGCAAAGCTGCGGTGCCGCATAATGGCAAAGTTTACAATGGGGTGGTCGGTACTTAGCTCACGCCATATAAATAATATAGTACCCAGTATAGCGGTAATGGTTAATACCAATATATAGGTTTTAGCAAACCAGTCTTCCGACTCGCCTTTTTCAAGTATGGTTTGCAAACTGCCTACCGCTACTGCCAGCAAGCCAATGCCCCACCAGTCTATGGGTTTCTTAGCTTCTTTGGGCGTTTCGTTAATAAAGGTATACGCCAGGAACGCGGCAAGTGCGCCTACCGGCAAATTCACATAAAATATCCATGGCCACGAGTAATTTTCGGTTATCCAGCCGCCAATGGTTGGGCCTACAGTTGGGCCTACTACCGCGCCTAAGCCAAATAAAGCGGTGGCAGTACCAATTTGTTCACGAGGCCAGGTTTCTATCAGGATGGTTTGGCCGGTAGATATTAAACCACCGCCAGCAATACCCTGTAGTATACGAAAAACTACCAACTCATCAAGCGAGGTGGCATTACCGCATAAAAACGATGCAATGGTAAATACGATAATTGAAGTAAGGAAATAGTTTTTACGGCCAAAGCGCCCCCCAAGCCAGCCCGACATAGGCAGGATGATAACGTTTGCCACGGCGTAACCGGTAACCACCCAGGCAATATCCTCTAATGTGGCGCCCAGGTTACCCTGTATGTGCGGTATAGCTACGTTTACAATGGTGGTATCTATCAGCTCAAGCAGCGATGCCATAATTACCGTAATGGTAATGATCCATTTTTTAAAGCCAGTTTCAGCCATTTTAATTAGTCTTTTGTAATTACCGAAACATCAACGCTCATACCCGGGCGCAGTTTCGCAAGTTCTTCTTTACTACCTGTAATTTTAATTTTAACAGGTACACGTTGTACCACTTTAACAAAGTTACCGGTAGCGTTATCTGGCGGCAGTAACGAAAATTTAGCGCCTGTAGCCGGCGAAAAGTTATATACCGTACCTTCAACTTTAAGGTTAGGGTATGCATCTACCTTAAGGTCTACCTTTTGGCCGTTGCGTATTTTGTTTAACTGTGTTTCTTTAAAGTTGGCGGTAACATAAATGCTGTTATCATTAACTACCGAAAACAATGTTTGGCCGGCTTGTACCAATTGACCCACCTGTACATTCTTTTTGGCAACAATACCGCTTGCCGGCGATTTAACGTTGGTATAGCTTAACTGTAGTTTTGCATAATCAACATCAACCTGCTTTTGGCTAACGCCGGTATTGGTAACCTTTAACTGGCTGCGGGTAGTACCCACCTGCTCCATTGCTGCTTTATATTTATCGCGGGCAGCGTTGTAGTTGGCTTGTGCCACTTCCAGGTCGGCTTTGGCCTGGTCAAATTGCTGGCGGGTTACCGATCCGTCTTTAACCAGGTTGGCATAACGATCGTAATCTTTACGCACCTTATCTAAACGTGCCGATGCCGAAGCAACATCTGCCTTAGCGCTCGACGAGTTGGCAGCAGTAGCATATATCTGCGATTGGCCAACGTTAATGCCTGCACTTGCACCAACTTGGGCGGCTTGTGCCTGCTCTAACTTTACTTTATAGTCGCGGTCGTCTATTTTAACCAGTAGCTGGTTTTTTTCAACGTGGGTGTTCTCTTCAAACATAATGCTGTCTACATAGCCGCCAACGCGTGCTACAACAGGGCTTATATCGCCGTCAATTTGCGCGTCGTCGGTGTCAACGTGCTTGCTGAAGTATATATATTCTTTTACACCAAAAATAATACCGCCCACCAGGATGATCCCCAGGATGATCGGGAGAACTCTATTTGGTTTCTTTTTGGTTTCTGTTTCTTGTGTTGCCATTGCTTTAATTATTGTAATTATTTGTTAAGTTTTCCAGTTGATTTTAATAAGGTATAGTAGGCTAATCCTGCATCGGCTTTAGCCAGTTCCAGGTTTATTTCGGCCTGGTAAAGCAGGGTTTGCGCATCGGCCCTGTCGGTAGCCGATGATATATTGCTACGGTATTTCGATTCCAGTATGCGGTTGTTTTCTTGCGCCTGTGCAATTGATGTTTGCAGCAGCGTTATCTTATCTACCGCCATTTTGTAATTTTGGTAGCTTTGGTTCACCTCATTCTTCACATTATCGGTAGTGATACCTTTGCTGATGATCACCTGCTCGCGCTGTATCTGTGCTTCTTTCACTTTGTTTTTGTTGGTCCAAAGCGAGCCGAAGTTCCAGGCAGCGGTTACGCCTAATGATATAGGTGTAATGTAGTTACCGCTTTTTGGTATAGGGTTACCCGATATACCTACATAGTATGCACTGCCCGATGCCGATAGCGTAGGCGTTGTATTAGCCTTTATGCTTTTAATATTGGTTTCGGCAACCTGTGTGCGCAAGTCAAGCTGCCTAAGTTCTACACGGTTAGCCATTGCGGTATCAAGGTAAGCGGCTAAAGGCGCAGGGCTTCTGTCGGCTTCAACAATTTGTGCTATGGTTAACTGCGTATCTTCGGGCAGGCCCAACAAAACATTCATGTTATAGTTGATGATGCGGCGGTTGTTTTCCAGGTCGATGCCGTTTAGCTCGATATTAGAGCGTTGCAGCTGGAAACGGAGTACATCGTTTTTGGTAACCAGGCCCTGGTCAAAAAAGCGTTGCGCTTGTTTTATTTGGGCATCAATGGTAGCCAAATTTTGCTCGACAACCTTTTTGCTTTGCAGCACTTTGTACAGGTTGTAATAAGCGTTAATAATGTTGTAGCTAATCTCGTCGCGATCGTTAACGGCATCTAAGCGGGCCACCTGGGTAAGCAGGTTGGTAGACTCGCGGGCATACTTTAACTTGTTGCCTGCAAATATGGTTTGGTTTAACGATATAGTACCCAGGTAAGCGTTAGCGCTGGTAGGCAGGGTTAGCGCTTCCTGGCCTACGTTTAACTTGTTAGCGGGTATCTGCGCGCGGTTGTAGCCAAGGCTGGCGCTGCCTGTTGGCAAGGCCTGGTCTTTTGCCTGGTTGTATTGCGATACAGCCTGATCGATCTTAGATTGTGACAGCTTAAGGGTTTTGCTGTTATCTAAACCAAGCTTAAGGGCTTCGTCAAGGGTAATAGCTCTGTCCTGCGCGTTCACGGTAGCAGTAAAAATCAGCGATAGCAGCAGTATAATAATACCGGCTGCGGCCGTTGTTTTTGTAAGGTAAGGTTTGGGAGGTATGTTACTTGTTGTCATTTTCTTTCTGTAAATAAGCTGTTAGCAGGTTTTTCATATATGTTTTTAAGCGTGGCTTAAGTAGATTTTGCTGGTTGTTATCGTCCATCACATCAAAACCAAGTATGCGCGATGATATATGCGGGGTGTTAACAATATAATTTTTGGTGCCAAACATGGTAGCCACCAACATTTCCTGGTCGGCATCCTTATTAAACTCACCGTTTTTAACCCCTTCGGCTATAATGCCTTGAAAAACCTTCACGTTTTTCATAACAATGCTGGTTATCTGGTCGGTCAATTCGGTCTTTTTTGATTTAGATATCTCGCGGTGCAGCATAATGTGGAAACAGTTATTGTTAACCACTTTGTTCACGTAGCTATCTATATACTTATCCAGCTTTTGCCATGATGTTGCTCCGTCTTCGTTGCCTATATCGGCCAGGGCCTTTTGAAAAGCGGTTATCCGTCGCTCGAATATGGCCAGGAAAAGCCCTTCTTTTGAACCGAAGTAATAATTAAGCATGGCCATGTTTACATTAGCCTCGCCCGATATCTGGCGGGTTGATGCTCCGTCATATCCTAATTCAGCAAAAACTCTTTCTGCTACATCAAGGATATGATCCTTTTTATCTATCTTCTCTTTTTCCATTTTTTTATTGTCGCGGGGCAAAATTAATCAAACGATTGATTAGTGGAAAATGTTTTTGTAATATTATTGTAAGGAATTGATAGCGGGAGCGGAAAATTTATCGTTTAACTAACGTGCTACAGCGAAATAGTTTTTTTGACCGTATAATTATGGCAGCAATTATTGCACCAATGCATCTTTCGATATATTTGTTTTATATGAAGCGTTTATTGCCCGCCATTATCTTTCTATTTGCAGCTAAAGTGGTAGTTGCCCAAACGGCCCCGCCGGCAGATATAGCCACCATTCATCAAAACCTTAAAAAGTTGAATGTACTGGGCAGCGTACTATATATAGCCGCCCACCCTGATGACGAGAATACCCGCCTGCTGGGTTACCTGGCGCAGGAAAAGCATTACCGCACCGGCTATTTAAGCCTTACCCGCGGCGACGGTGGCCAAAACCTGATAGGTACCGAGCAGGGCGAATTATTAGGCCTGATACGTACACAGGAGCTATTAGCCGCCCGCCGTGTAGATGGTGCCGAGCAGTTTTTTAGCCGCGTAAACGATTTTGGCTTTTCAAAAAATCCCGAAGAGACTTTGAAGTTTTGGGATAAGGATAAAGTATTGGGCGATATGGTTTGGGTGATACGCAACTTTAGGCCCGATGTAATGATATGCCGTTTCCCTACTACAGGCGAAGGCGGACATGGCAACCACACAGCATCGGCCATACTGGCGCAGGAAGCCTTCAGCGCGGCGGCGGACCCAAAACGTTACCCCGAACAATTAAAATATGTACAGGTATGGCAGGCCAAACGCCTGTTGTGGAACACCTTTAACTTTGGCAATACCAACACCACCTCCGAAGATCAGTTTAAAATTAATGTAGGCGGTTACAACACCATATTGGGCAAAAGCTATGGCGAAATAGCTGCCGAAAGCCGCAGCAACCATAAAACCCAGGGCTTTGGCTCGGCCAGGCAGCGCGGCGACGCCTTTGAATATTTTAGAACCATTTTAGGCGATGCCCCCAAAACCGACCTGATGGACGGCGTGGATGTAAGCTGGGATAGGACGCCTTTTGGCGCACCCATTGCCGCCCAAATAACCGCCATAACCAAAGCTTTTAATGATGATGCACCACAGGCATCGGTGCCGGCGTTGGTGGCCTTACTGGGCCAGGTAGACCAAACAGTTGCTACTAATAAAGCATTCCAAACGGTACGGTTGATAGAAACCGCCACCGCCGCCTATGATTATTGGCACAAGCAAAAAACAAAGGAATTAAAAGAATTGATAGCGGCCTGCGCGGGCTTATGGTTTGAGGCGTACAGCGCCGAGCCAAGTTATGCCTTAGGCGATTCGATAAATGTGAGGTTGCAGGCCATCAGCCAAAGCAATGTTGATGCAAAGCTGAGCGCCTTTAGCACCACCCCGGCAGATTATATTGTATTAAAAGATAACGCGCTGCCTTTTAACCAGCTTAAAACCGTAAACTATAAAATAAAGGCCGGCAAAATATCGCAGCCTTACTGGCTGGAAGCGCCGCATGGCATAGGCGCCTATGCCATTAACGACGACCTTAAGGTAGGTAATCCCGAAAACCCGGATGCGCCCAAAATATATTTTGAATTCACTATAAACGGTAAGATAATATTAATGCCGCGTACCATTCAATTCAAATATGTGGATCCTGCCCGTGGCGAATTGTATCAACCCTTGGTTGTGGCCCCGCCTGTCACCGCCAACATTGCCGATAAGGTTTACATTTTTAATAACGGCCAGCCGCAAAACATACAGGTAAAACTAAAAAGCTTTACCAATGCTACGGGCAGCGTAAGCATTAAAACCATAAAAGGCTGGAAGATAAGCCCCGAAAAGATAGACTTTGCAGGCAAGGCAAAAGGCGAAGAATGGACCGTTGGCTTTACTGTTACCCCCGCCAATGCCGACCCTAAAACCAGCGTTTTAGAAGTGCAAAGTACCGTAGGCGATAAAACATTTACTCAGGGCCTGCTTAATATTAAATACAACCACGTACCGGCCATTACAATCTTCCCGCCGGCACAGGCCAAGCTGGTAAACATAGACCTGAAAACCGCGGGTAAAAAAATAGGCTATATAGCCGGAGCAGGCGACCTGATACCCGAGGCCCTGCACGAAGTAGGCTATGAGGTGCACCAGCTGACCGAGAACGAGATACTGAACACCGACATGAGCGGTTATGATGCTATTGTTACCGGTGTACGCGCCTACAATGTAAGCGAACGGCTGGCCTACGAGCAGCCCAAATTAATGGAGTACGTTAAAAATGGCGGTAACCTGGTGGTGCAGTACAATAATAATAACGGGCTGGTTACACAGCAACTGGGCCCATATCCCTTTAAGGTAGTGAACGAACGCGTAACCAATGAGGACGCGCCCGTTACCATTTTTGATAGCAGTAACCCGGTATTGAACTACCCCAACAAAATAACCCAGAATGATTTTAACGGCTGGATACAGGAACGCAGCATATATATGGTAAACAATATCGACCCTATGTATAAGGCCCCCCTGCAAATGCACGACCCAGGCCAGCAGCCACAAAACGGTTCGTTAATAGTAGCCGACTATGGCAAGGGCCGGTACATATATACGTCGCTGGTATTTTTTAGGGAGCTGCCAGCAGGCGTGCCGGGCGCGTACAGGCTGTTTATTAATTTATTAAGCAAGCCGAAGGATTAATTTGGATGCGATGTTAGTTGGGAAAAATGAAATTAAAAGAATAATAAGCTCATCGCATGATAACGATGGTTATGATTGCGAAATTTGGTACAAAGGGAAATGCGCTATAGTCGTATCAATAAATGACAAAGGGGTAAGTGAGGTATTATTTGCTGATATCCAACATCTTGAATTTGAATATACTGAATTTTTAGAGTTGATTAACGACTCCAAAAAAATAGTCGAACAAAAATACAACGACTTTAAGAAGAATAAACTATAATAAAAATCGTGCACTATGATTGAGTAAAATGCACCGTTAGGTGCAAAAGCCTGGTAGAAAAATAAACGTGGGTTATGCGTGCCGTAGGTACGCTACATGGTGCCATAACTACGGCACGGAATGCGCTTCTATTCCCTTTTTCTACCAAGCTTTAACCCCTATGGGGTATAGCTCTTATGTGTGCGCTGCCGACCAGCTAAAAATTGCTATTATGCAGAATACATATTTGAGCCAACGTACGTATACAGCGAGTCATTAAATTATTAGGCCCGCTTAAGATTATTACAGCTACATTAAAACCAACATGAAAACCGAAGAAAAGGTACAACAAGCCTATGCCACCGCCAAAAACTACCCAGACCTGGCTGCTAAACTGGCAGCAGTGGGGATAGAATCGTATACCGTAGAGGTATCTACCACGGCCATAATATATCGTTTAAGTGGTGGCGAAACCCTTTTGCACAACAACAGTAATGTAGCCCCGCGTATGATAGGTTTAAATTTTAACCGGGCGCAGGTGATACAAGCCATACGCGATAATCAGCAGGGTAAAACCAATTTCCCCGAGTTTATGCAGGGCATAGCCGATGCGGGCGTGCGCTTTTATGAGGCTACCTTAATTGGCAATAACAAACGGGTCAATTACATTGGCCTGGGTGGCTTTTATGAAGAGTTGATTCCATCGTTATAGGATGGTCGCGATTATGCCGTTATTGGTTTGTTTCCAACAACCTTTAGGACAAGTGATAAAGAGGCAGACGCAATGCCCTGTGGCTTGTTGGTGACAACACCAACAAGGGCGGAGGGTTATAAGTTTATACTTAAAACCTATTTTACTGCGTTTTACAAAAACTCGCAATTCAATTAGGCATCAATCGTTTAATAATATAAATTTGTACCGAACAATAAATAGTATACAATGTCACATCATCACCATCATCCAAAAGAAGAAAAGAACTTCGATAACGTATTTTACCTTGTAGCATTAGTTGCCGGCATGTTTGTAGGCGCCATTGTTGAGCGTGGCTTTATATGGATACCTGTAGGTGGTGTGTTTGGGCTATTAACTGCTGCTACATTCCTTAAATTGCTGGTGAAAGGCCGTGAAGAGGTCTAACGACCATACCGACCTACCATCTTTTATAAAAAACTGGAACCAGTTTTACGGCATTGTTGTTGTATGGCTGGTTTTTTTAATTACGGTGTTTTGGCTCATTACCCGATCATTTGAATGAGCTTAACCGATTGGATAGTATTAGGCGCCACCCTGCTGGCCATAGTTGCCTACGGCGTATGGAAAAGCGGCAGCAGTAAAAATATCGACCAATACCTTACGGGCAACCGATCGCTGCCCTGGTACCACATAGGGCTATCGGTTATGGCTACACAAGCCAGCGCCATTACCTTTTTATCGGCCCCCGGCCAGGCCTACAGCGATGGGATGCGCTTTGTTCAGTTCTACTTCGGGTTGCCGCTGGCCATGATCGTTTTGTGCATCACTTTTGTCCCCATTTTTCATAAGCTAAAGGTTTATACCGCCTACGAGTTTTTAGAGAACCGGTTCGATTTAAAAACCCGCGTGCTAACCTCCGTTTTGTTTTTGATACAGCGGGGGCTTTCAACTGGTATTACCATTTATGCGCCGGCTATTATCCTATCGGGCATATTGCATATTAACACTACTTACACCACATTATTTATAGGCGGGCTGGTGCTGTTTTATACCGTTTACGGCGGGGCCAAGGCGGTATCGTACACGCAGCTGCTGCAAATGAGCATCATATTTACGGGTATGTTTTTGGCAGGCGTTTTTGTGGTGATGCTAATGCCTGCCGATGTTGGTTTTGGCAAGGCTATTAAGCTGGCCGGCAACATGGGCCGCATGAATGTTATAGACTGGAAGTTTGACCCTAATAACCGCTACAACATTTGGAGTGGCATCATCGGCGGTTTCTTTTTGCAGTTATCCTACTTCGGTACCGACCAAAGCCAGGTGGGGCGATATCTCACCGGTAGCTCGGTTGGGCAAAGCCGCCTGGGCCTTATCATGAACGGGCTGATAAAAATACCCATGCAATTTTTAATATTGCTGATAGGGGTACTGGTATTTAGCTTTTACCAGTTTAACCGCCCTCCGGTGTTTTTTAACAACTACGAGGTGGAGCAGGTTAAAAAAACCGAGTATGCCCCGGCGTTTAACCAACTGGAGCAGCAATATGCCACCGCTGCCGATACCCGCAAAACAAAGACCGAGGCCCTTGTAAAAGCCTTCGACAGTAATAACCCCCGACAAATAGCCAGCGCTAAAGCCGACCTTAAAATAGCTGCTGCCCACGCCGACACTATTCGTAAACAGGCGGTAGATATCATCAAAAAAAGTAGCGGCAACAGCGAGGTTAACGATACCAATTACGTATTCCTCACCTTTGTTACCCATTACCTGCCAAAGGGCTTAATAG
Organism: Inquilinus sp. KBS0705; assembly: GCA_005938025.2. Classification (NCBI taxonomy): domain Bacteria; kingdom Pseudomonadati; phylum Pseudomonadota; class Alphaproteobacteria; order Rhodospirillales; family Rhodospirillaceae; genus Inquilinus; species Inquilinus sp. KBS0705. Next base: position 501,805 of record VCCI02000002.1, read on the forward strand.
GCTTGCTTATCGCCATCATCTTCCTGGCGTCGATGGGTTCAACCGCCAGTGGGCTTAACTCGTTGGCATCAACCAGCGTGGTAGATATTTATAAGCGCATCATCAACCCCGGCGCTACCGATAAGGCCTATGTAAACGCATCGCGCCTGGCTACCTTGTTTTGGGGAGTGGTGTGTATTGGCATGGCGTTATATGCCAGCAAAATTGGCAATCTGCTGGAGGCAGTGAACCAACTGGGCTCCTATATCTACGGTACCATACTTGGGGTGTTTGTGGTGGCCTTTTACATTAAACGTATTAAGGGCAGGGCGGTGTTTATTGCCGCCGTTGTAACCGAAGTGGTGATATGTGTGATGGGGTATTACAACACCGTAGCCTACCTTTGGCTAAATGCCATTGGGTGTTTAGGCGTTATACTGGTAGCCGGCTTGCTCACCATGTTTGAGAAAGATGAAAATGTCGCCGCCTGATATTTATCAGAAGATTCAAAAAAAGAGGCTTTGAGCTATTTTTTATATGGTGGATTTTGTTATATTAGTGAACCTGACCGAACGAAAAAAAAAACGAAAAAGAAGAAAAATTTTAGCTGTGACGGCGAAAATAAAAGAATAAAACACACAGGAGCTGCAATAAAGTGTAACCCCATTCAAAACGTGACTAAAAACGCCGACCCTTACCATCCCGCAAAACTTTACGGCCTTGATCATCTGCGTGCTTTTGCCATTAGCTTTGTAGTTATATTCCACTACCAGTCCTTTGGGCACCCTAATTGGGTAAACACCCTTGGCTCGTTCGGCTGGACGGGTGTCGACCTGTTTTTTGTGCTCAGCGGGTTCTTAATATCTTCGCAACTATTTGCCGAACTGTCTAATAGTCAGACTATTTCGTTAAAAAACTTCTTTGTTAAACGCAGCTTTCGCATACTGCCGGGGTACTGGCTGGTTTTGGCCATTTACTACTTTATACCCGCTTTTCGTGAACGCGAAGCGTTGCCACCCATTTGGAAACACCTCACCTTTACCCAAAACATAGGGTTAAACATTGCTACAGGCGGCACCTTTTCGCACGCTTGGTCACTTTGCGTCGAGGAGCAGTTTTACCTGTTGCTGCCATTGGCTTTGTTGTTGATATACAGAAAGTTATTGTTAAGAAAAGGCGCTTATATACTTGCGCTAATAGCATTATTGGGCTTTGCTATAAGGGCATTTAGCTGGTACCACCTGGTTACTCCCCACCAGGGCGCCGACGACTTTTTCCGCTATTGGTATATGTATATATACTACCCCATTTACAACAGGCTTGACGGACTTTTAATGGGAATTGCCGTATCTGCGCTACTTCATTATCAGCCTGTTATAGCTAAAAAAATAGCAAAATATGGCAACTGGCTATTACCCCTTGGCTTAGCTATACTGGCCTTTGCCTATTGGTTATGTATAGACCAGCACTCCTATCAAGGCACTATATTTGGTTTCCCGGTGGTTGCGCTGGGTTATGGTGCTATAGTGCTGTGCGCGGTAAGCGGGGGTAGTGTGCTATATAAATACAAGTCGTTTATAACCGAAAAGTTGGCCGGGTTGTCATATGGTATCTATCTCATTCATAAGGGTATAATTCATTTAGTGCAGCAACATTTAGAAAGCCATTCTATCCCCAAGAATGGTAATTTAATGTTCGTGTTATGCATGATCTCTGTGATAATTGGCGCAATTTTACTGCAGTTAGTGGTTGAGAGACCAATGCTTAAACTGCGTAAAATGGTATTGAGTAAAGGCTGAAAGCACTAAAAATTAAGCTACTGCAAACACATTTACCCGTTTGGTATTATAACATATATCCAAATGGCTAAAAACAGGACATCCATATACAGCGCGCTGGCGGCAAACCTGCTCATTGCAGCAACCAAGTTTATTGCTGGCATCTTCACCAATAGCTCCTCAATGGTATCCGAGGGTATACACTCCGTTGTAGATACCGTAAACCAAATATTGCTGCTGTATGGCCTAAAACGCAGCACAAAGCCGCCCGATAGCACAAGGCCATTTGGCTATGGTCGCGAGCTTTACTTTTGGTCGTTTATTGTATCTATATTGATATTTGGCCTGGGTGGGGGGATATCAATCTATCAAGGGATCGCACACATTATTCATCCTGAGCCCGTTACCAACCCCATTTGGAATTACGTTGTACTGGCGCTATCTATGATATTTGAAGGGGCATCGCTAATGGTTGCGATAAAGGAATTCAATAAGGTTCGTAATGGTATGTCGTGGTGGGCGGCTATAGTAAAAAGTAAAGACCCATCCAGCTTTTTGGTGTTGTTTGAGGATGGTGCCGCGGTAATGGGGTTAAGCATTGTGTTTGTTTTTATGTTAATAGGGCATAATTACCACATGCCTTACTTAGATGGCGTAGCATCTACCCTTGTAGGTTTATTGCTGGTGTGCGTATCTACCATACTGGCAAGGGAAAGCCGGAGCCTGCTTATGGGCGAGGGTATTGCGCCCGAAACTCAAAACAAAATAAAGGCACTTGCTGAAGGTGATCAGCATATTATTAAAGTGGTCAACATCCTATCCACCTATCAATCGCCCGAAGATGTGATATTAATGCTGATAGTAGAATTTGACCCGGATATTGATACCGAGGAGATAACAGCATCAATAGAAAGGGTACGCCTGGCTATAAAAAGCGCATTTCCATTAATAAAGCTGGTGTTTGTACAACCTCAAAGCTACTCGCATATGCCTAACGGGTTGGCATAAAAAAAAGCCTTAAACATTGCTGCTTAAGGCTTATAAATATAATAGTAGGGGTATAATTTAATTTTTTGCTTGCGATATAACGGCCTCATTCAGCCTGATATATTCATCATCGTTTGATGCTTTGGCTAATGCTATGCCTTGTTGGGCCGTGGCAATTGCGGTGCCTTTATCGCCCATTTTTAGCTGTATGCGGGCTTTCCACAGTTTATACCATGGCGCTTTTGGCTCAATCTTTTCGGCTTCCAGGGCCCATGTTAATGCCTTGTTCAGGTCTTTATCGTTTTCGTAGTAATACTGTATAGCGTTAAAATAAGGTCTGCTTTTAACATCCGGACCTTGCATTAATTTTTCAATGTTGGCGGTTATCTGTGCATCATCATCTGTTTGAAGGTGAATTGGAACTGCTGTATGGTCCCATACCAAATACAGATCGTTTGATTTTGTTGTTGTGTTGGCAAATGCAATGGTAAAGGTTTCTCTTTTCTCTTTAACATTCAATGGTTTAACTTTAACACGCAAAAGGTCATCAGCCTGTTTATAGCTATAGGCGCCCCATTGTTTTGCGGTTTTGTTTAAAATAATGGTCCATTCGTCCTTTTCGGGTATGCTGAATAACGCGTAGGTGCCTGCAGGTACACTTTTACCTTCTACCAATACATTCTCGCTAAAAGTAATGGTTGTGGCCGCATTTGCGCCGGTGCGCCAAACTTCGCCATAGAGGTTTATGCCGCCAAATATTTTACGGCCTTTAACATTTGGGCGAGAGTACGTTACGGTTATCTTTCCCAATCCAAAATCTTGTATGATGGTTTGCGTCGAACTGGCTTCAGGAATGCGGGGCTCCTGCGCATAGGTTTTTAAAGTTACACATGCCATTAGCATGGTAAACAAGTATAATAAAGGTTTTCTCATTAGTTTTTCTTTCCCACGAAGTTAATAATTGTAAAATGAATTTTCGGTGAAAAAGTATTTGAGAGGAGTTGCCAGATAACGATAAAAAATAAAAGCCCCCCAGACTTGCTCCGGGGGACTTTCAACCTAAACCTTATCACAATTAACCGGTAAGATTACCGGTCCGTATAGGTTAGTACAAATACTATACCAATTGAGTACAATTTTTCATGCCACTTTTAAATAGCCCTATAATGGCATTTTGGTGAAGTTTTAAATCTAATACCTTAGATTCTTGTTCAGTTATATAAAAGTGTCCACTTTTTAAACCTAAAAACTAAACACTTATCCTTGCTTTATTTCATTTTTGCGGCGCAAAATGTTGTCTAATATAAACAAGCCCATAACCACGCTAACAAACATAAATCCGTTTACCACCGGGCCTGTAAAAAACCCCTTAATGTGTGCAGGGCTCACTTCTTGTGGCAGTTTAATATTGCTACTGGTATTCCAGTTAACCAAGCTGAACGAGTAGACAAGCAACGCCGAGATTGTAATTACAAAAAAGGCTGCAATGCTCAATATAATGCGCTTATCAACCGCCGCCTTTAGGGGCTTTTTGGCATGTTCGGCACGTATGTTTTCCATTACCTTATAGGTAAACGCCATTGATGGTTCATCCAGTTCTATGGCAGCAAACTCATCGTTCAACTGCAACAGCTCACTGTATTTTGTGGTATACACACTGTCCTGCTCAATAAGGCGCGCTATGGCTGCATGCTCTTCTGTAGTACAAGTGCCATCTATATAGCTCCAAAGTTTTTCTTCTATGCTATTCATATCAGTTCATTAACTTCATGTTTCAAATTGCGCTCCAGCCGTTCTTTTAAACGCTGGCGCGCTCTAAATAGTTTTACCTTAACGGTGTTGGCCTCAATCCCCATTGCCTGGGCAATTTCTTCTAAAGATTGTTCGCCTTTATAAAACATCGTTATAATAGTTGCATCATCGGGCAGTAACTGGGTTATAGCCTGGTTTAAATAATACGACCGCGACTTATTCTCGACGTTGTTCTCATCAAAACTGCCGGGTTTTCCCTCTATCTGCAAATACGTTTCTTCATCATCTATAGAGGTAGTATCTACCCGCTTTTTGCGTAAAAATGTCATAGCGGTAGTGTAAACTATGCTATAAAGCCAGGTGCTAAATTTAGATTGCTGTTGAAATGACGCTAAGGATCTATATGCTTTTATAAAGCAATCCTGCGAAATTTCTTCGGCATCTTCCCTGTTTTTCGCGAAACGCAAAGCAAGAGTAAAAACAAAACGCTGGTGCCGTTTAACCAAATCGGCGTATGCCGATTGGTTACCGCCAAGGGTTTGCTTTATTAAATCAATATCTGAAAGCTTGCTTTGCATATTATAACCCCTGTGACTACATAGCGCATGGTTAGGTTACACTTTTATTAAATATATACATTTAATCTATTATATATACCACAAGGCTCCCCCGTAATTAATATCTAAAATATTTTTAGGGATGCCTGTAACCTCATTAAGAAACACGTGGTCATAGCATACAAATACACCGGGTTGGTGGCTTTGAAAAAATTATTATTAACTAATTAAACTATATTATCATGGAAGGAGTTTTAGTTCCCATATTAATACCACTTGGATTTTTCGCAATGGTGTTTGGTATCTTTTACATAAGAAACCGGGAGAGAATGGCAATGATCGAAAGAGGGATGGACCCACGTGCTTATAAGGCACAACCAGCCCCTTATCAAAATTTAAAATGGGGTTTATTGCTTATAGGTGCCGGTATTGGCTTGTTCCTGGCATTTTTGCTTGACAGAACAGTGTTTGCAAACACCCGCGATGAAAACGAAGCCATCTATTTTGGCCTGATAGCCATATTTGGTGGCCTTGGACTGGTGCTTTCGTACCGCATAGAGAAAAAAGAGCTATACGATAACGAAAACAAGCAGTAATTGTAAATGCTATCTAACAAAAAAGGGGCTCTGTGATCACAGGGTCCCTTTTTGTTTAGGCTAAGTATCGATCTTTAATCAACTTTAAATGATACAATTCGTGGCCTGCCGTTATATAAACCAAGGCACTAACCTTAACCAGGTTGCCACTGGCAACACCGTGCCGGTTTAACTGCTCCTGGCTAAGGGAGCCGAAAAGATATAGTGTAGCTTCGCGCACGGCCCTAAATTCGGCAGCGAGGCTTTGTATGCTGCGGCTGTTAAAATCGGTACTGTTTACATACGTTTCCTGGTCAAAACCCGGCAATGAGATATCCTCCCGGGAGAATACAAACGCACGAAAGCTAAACACCCTTTCGGTATCTATCATGTGGCCAAGTACCTCTTTTAGTGTCCATTTACCTTCGGCGTAGGCGTGCATAGCTTGCTCCTCCGTCATGTTACTGAACAGGTTATAGGTTTGCGTTTGGTTGGCTTCTAACAACTCCATTACATCGGCACCATCGGGTACGGCGGCTACATACCCGGCTGCATAAGGCGAGTAATCGTCAGGCTGAGGTCTGCTTATCATATCTTATTGTTTTTAATACTATCCTGAATGTTGTGCCCTTGCCTAGTTCAGATTCGCGCACAAAAATTTGGCCGTTGTGGTAGTTTTCTATCATCCTTTTGGTTAATGATAGCCCCAGCCCCCAGCCACGTTTGCGGGTGGTATAGCCCGGCTGAAATACCGTATCAAACTTTGACCGTGGTATACCCTTGCCTGTATCGGTAACATCGATATATACCTGTTTTTTAAGCTTATTGCCGGTTATTTGCACGGTTATGCTACCGCTGGTATCAATAGCGTTAACCGCATTTTTAAGCAGGTTTTCTAATACCCAATCAAATAAAGGAATGTTTATACCTGCAATGAGGCCCTTGTTACCACTAAGCTCGAAGTGTATCTTGTCGCTAACCCGTACTTTAAAGTAATCTACAAAGTCTTTAACCACCTCATATACAGAGTGATCTTCCAGCTGCGGTTTTGAGCCTATTTTTGAAAAGCGATCGGCTACTATTTCGAGCCGCTTTACATCGTTTTCCATTTCGGCCATTAGCGGGTCGTCCTCCGCATTAAACTTGTCTTTGATCAGCTCTATCCAGGCCATTAGCGATGATATAGGCGTACCCAGTTGGTGGGCAGTTTCCTTAGCCAAACCCACCCAAACCTGGTTTTGTTCCGATTTTCGGGACGAACTAAAGGCGGTGTAGGCTACCATTAAGAATATGGCGATGACCGATAACTGCACATAGGGGAATATCTTTAATTGGCTTAACAAGGCCGAATCCTTATAATAAACCAGCCAGGGCTCGTTTAGTATGGTTAGGCGGATAGGCTCGTGCTGCGATTGCATGTAGGCCAGTTCGTCTTTAAAGTAGTCGGGGTCGTACTGCTTTTTGGTGCGTTTAAGTTCGGTATCATCCAGCTTTATGAAGGTTTTGTTGGTATCTAACCCGCGGGTAAACTTAAAATCACCGTTGGCGCCGGTTACTATGGCTGGTACAGATAAGCTATCCCTTACGGCAAATACGTAACTGAGTACATCATTGTCAAATGTACCGCCTATCTGCTTGATACTCAGTGCCCAAACCTGCGCCCGGGTGCGCTCGGACCGGGCTATGTTGTTAACCAGGTGGCGCGTATAAAACAACGACCCGCAGGCTATAACCACTGCAAATGCAAGCAGAGAGTATTTCCATCGGCGTTTTTGTTGGTAAGGGTTCATAAAGTATGGTCAAATAACGGAATTTTTTCCAACTCAGGAAATTCGATAGCCGGACATTAACAGTTATTTAACATTCCACCATTAAGCTAAAAATATTCCACTTTTTTTCGTGTTACGCTGTGGGCTATTCGTTTTTTTTCGTTTTAATTCGTTGGGGGATGTTTACTAATATAACAAAATCCGGCATATAAAAAATAGGTAAACGAAGGTTTTTGCTTTTTTATATTTATTGGCAGGTCTCATCCTTCTCTTAAAAAAAGACGACCCCGTTAATTAACGGGGTCGTCTAAAAAACATACTAATCAGTATTATTTGTTGATGCCAAAAGGCAGATAAAAACCAAAGGTGATATTGCGGCCCATGTTGTAAACACCAAAAGTGGGGTCTTCCTGGCTGTAGCGGCCCGGCCTTAAACGGCTAAGCGCATCGTAATACTTTTTATTAGCCAGGTTGGTGCCCGATACATACAATTTAAGCGGTTGCGCCCCTAATTTTATAGTTGCGCCGATCCCCGCATTAATAAGCGTGTAAGCATCTGTTGGGGTTTCAAATGTAGCATCTATACGGGTTTGCTTAAAATAGTTATCTATACCACCATAAATGTAAACATCGCTTAGGCCTTTAATTTTTGGCTCAAAACGTAAGGTGTTGTGCAAGGTGCCGGCAGGTATCAATGGCAATGGCCTGTTAAACGATTGGTTTTGCGCGTGAGTATAGCTAAACGTGTTTTCGAAGTGGATAAACGCTACTGGATGCAGCGTTAAATTACCCTCAAAGCCGTAAAGATTAGCGTTTACCTGGCCATAGCGGTAAGCATCGTAACTGGTGGGCAGGCCGGTATCGGGGTTAATTACGGTTACCTGCTCTTTATTGGTGTTTGATGCATAAATAAAGTCGTGGATATAGTTTTCGTAAACGCCTAAGCTGCCGGTAACAAAGCCCGATCCATACTCTAAGGTAGCATCGGCCTGGTAGCTTCTTTCGGGGTTGAGAGAGCCAAGCCCAATTTCGTAGCGGTTGGTACCCTCATGCACGCCGTTAGAGCCTAACTCGGCAGGGTTTGGCGCACGGAAGGCCGAACCCGCATTGCTCTTAAAGCTAAAGTTATCGTTAAATACATGCGTAAAGCCCAATGCGCCGCTTAGGTTGGCAAACTTGTTATCGAAACCGTCAAAAATAACGGTGCCGTTATCCTGCTGCGCCTTGCCTTTGTTGCTAATATAATCTAATCTTGCGCCTGCGCTAAAAGTGTTCTTGTCCCAAGTTTTTTTGGCGTAGATAAAGCCGCCTGTTGTAAACTCGTCATAAGCCGGCACAAGCAATTCTTTACCCAGGTTAATGCTATGCTCTAAACTGCTGCTTAAGCCTATTACAGGGCTCCAGCCGTTGCTTTGCGGCAGGTTATACTTAGCATCTATCGAAAAAGTGTTCAGATCAAAAAACAGCGATGGGTCCGGGCTGTTTTCCAGCTCGCGGCGCTGATTTTTTTGGTAACCCAGGTCGAGTTTTAATGAGCTGCTGCCAAATATGAAGTTGTTATTTAAAGCTAATTTATAGTGTCGGATATCTTGCCTTGGGTAATCTAAAGTACGGCTGGTTGATGTAGTGTACAATGGGTCGCCCGGCTCGGCATCGTAAAAGCCGATGTTGTTTTTAAAGTACGAGAAGTTTAAATGCGAAAAACCCCACGCTTTGTTTACCCCCAGCATACCACTGGCATTGGTTTGGTTAAAGCCGCTGTTAATATAATGGCCCAGTGGGGTGTTAAAAGCATAGGCATTTTGATAAGTGCCGCGCCCGCGCCAAACAAAGCCGTTTTCGTTTCCGCTTAACATTAACGATGTATTGCTTAAGCCGCTGTTGGTAGAGTAGTTGGATAATACCTCGCCCTGTATATTGCCCTCGGCCGGGGTAGGCGGGTCTATTACATTAATAACGCCACCCAATGCATCCGAGCCGTACATTAACGATGCCGCGCCGCGCAAAACCTCAACACGGGCCGCGCCGTACTGGTCCATTTCAATGCCGTGCTCATCGCCCCATTGCTGGCCCTGCTGTTTAACGCCATCATTTAAAGTAACCACGCGGTTATAGCTTAAACCACGTATAACAGGCTTAGATATAGCCTGGCTGGTAGTTATCTGGCTTACGCCCGGTACCTGCTTGGCCAGCGCATCAATTAAATTGGTAGACGATGCCATCAGCTGGTCTTTTGATACTACCGATGCCGACGTGCTGTTGTACCTGCTGCCCGCTGTTATAGGCGTGCCGGTAATTACTACCTCGTGTGCTTCTACAATGCTGCTTTGCAGTTCAAAAACAAGCGGTGTGTTTAACGAAAAATCGACGGTTTGGGTTAGTGTTTTATAGCTTAAGTATTGTACCTGCACCACAAACTTACCCTTAGCCGGTATGGAGTGTATAACAAATTCGCCGTTAGCATTGGTCCCTACGGAAATATGCAAATCGGGAATGCTTATTACCGCGCCGGGGAGCGTCTCCTTAGTTTTGGCATCAATAACTTTACCCTTAATATCTATAGCATCTGCAAATGCAGTAAACTGAACGAACAACAATAAAAAGCAACTAATTAGCTTTAGTTTCATAATAATAAATAAATAAAAGATTCAAGAAAATGCCGGTTACCGGCGTTTGTTTGGATGGTAATTATTATGAAATTACAGGAGGAGCACGCCCGGACGCGAGTATAAGGGCTATGCTTTTAAAATCATACGTAACGGTAATATAGGTATGATTGATGCTGTTAGAAGTGTAATAAGTGTTATTGTGCGTAAGCTCCATATGGGTATGGTGCATGCTGTCGCAAAGGGGGCACTTTTCTGTTAGTACTTGTTTAGATGAATTGTTATCGTTTTGCAGGGCATGAAAATGAGCTTTCTTAACAATATTATGCTGGTGGGCATATACCATATACTGGCCTGTTACAAAACAAACCAGCAGGGCCCACGAGTAAATAATATGATAAGTGCTTCTTTTCATGTATTATTTGCAATACCATGCAAAAGTAGTTAATAATATGCTAACCCTGCCTTTAAAACGTAACAATGTTGTTAATTATTGCTGGTTCTTGTGCTGTAAAAACTAATGTATATTTGCCTTATGAAACCTGCTGAGATCAATTTAAAATGGGCCGCGCTGCAAGACAGGATAGCTACGGAGTTTGATAACGAAAAGCCCGACCTTAAAGTAATGCTGTTTTTAATAGGCGTGCAGGAGCTTGGCCAGGGGCCGCGAAAATTCAGTAAAAGGCAAAAGGAAGAGCTGATGCATATTGCCAATTGCAAGTTGTTTAGCAAAATGGGATTTTATGAACTGGAAGGGCTTGACCAGGACGGCTGGCCGCATTGGAAGTTGGTGAAAGTGGTACCTAACTATACTATATTAGAGCAGGAGATGCTGTTGAAATCGCTGATAATTGATTACTTTGAAAACGAAATGGAATGGGGCTTATCCTGATCAAAAAAAACCCGGACGCTATTGATATGAAAAAACTTTTTACCCTGTGTTTATTACTGCTAACATTTACTATAGCGTTTGCTAAACCGCCTAAAAACCAATATGTGCGCATAAAAACCAGCTATGGCAGCTGCATTATACGCCTGTATAACCAAACCCCAAAACACCGCGATAATTTTATAAAGCTAACAAAGGCCGGCTTTTATAATGGTGTGCTTTTTCATAGGGTGATACAAAACTTTATGATACAGGGCGGCGACCCCGACTCTAAAGATACGACCAAAAATAAACCCGGTGCCGAATTGGGTAACGGCGATGTAAAATATACCATCCCTGCCGAATTTAGAGATAGCTTGTTTCATAAGCGGGGGGTGCTGGCTGCAGCCCGGGACGATAACCCGGCCAAGGCGTCGAGCGGGGCACAGTTTTATATTGTAGAGGGCAAACGCTTTACACCCGGCAAATTAGACACGCTGGAAAACACCCGTTTAAAAGGCCGTAAAATACCTGCCTGGCAGCGCGATGTTTATACTACCGTAGGCGGCGTGCCGCACCTGGACCAAAATTACACCGTTTATGGCGAGGTGGTTACCGGCCTGGATATGGTTGACCGTATTGCCGGTGTTAAAACCGATAAGAACGACCGCCCTGAAACCGATGTACCCATGACCGTAGAATTGCTGAGCAAACGCGAATGCAAACAGTTGGATAAGATACTTGGCCCCCCAACCCCCTAAAGGGGACGTATGGTGTGGTCTGCTAATAAAAGAATCAATTAAACTTAAAAAAGTACCCCTTTAGGGGGCGGAGGGGGCATGAAGATAATTACCTACAATGTTAACGGCATACGTTCGGCTATAAATAAAGACTGGCTGGCATGGCTACAGGCTACCGATGCTGATGTAGTTTGCCTGCAGGAGATTAAGGCCACGCCGGATGTGATCAACGAATTGCATTTGGTTGATGCCCTGGGTTACCAGCACTATTGGTTCCCGGCCGAAAAAAAGGGGTATAGCGGCACGGCTATATTCACCAAACGCTTACCCAACCATGTTGAGTATGGTTGCGGTATACCCGATTTTGACCGCGAGGGCCGCTGTATACGGGTAGATTTTGATGAGGTATCGGTAATGAGCGCCTACTTCCCTTCAGGCTCCAGCGGTGATGAAAGGCAGATATTTAAATACCGCTTTTTGGATGAGTTTGGTAAATACCTTACCCTGCTAAAGGTAGATCATCCAAAACTGGTGATATGCGGCGACTACAATATTTGCCATCGCCCAATTGATATACATAACCCAAAGTCAAATGCCAACTCATCGGGCTTTTTACCCGAAGAACGGGAATGGATGGAGAACTTTATAGAGTCGGGCTTTGTAGATACTTTTAGACATGTAAACAAAGAGCCGCATAACTACACCTGGTGGAGTTTTAGAGCCGGTGCACGCGGCAAAAATTTGGGCTGGCGTATTGATTATGCTATGGCCAGTAAAGAGCTGGAAGATAACATTAAACGCGCCGCCATACTACCTGAAGCCAAACACTCCGACCATTGCCCGGTTTTGCTGGAATTAGAGTTTTAGACCGGAAACGATGTAGCATCGCACTATATAAATGACTATCAGATATTCTAAAGAGCAATTATTTTATTAACAATAATTGCTCTTTTAGTATAGGTAAAATCAAGTTTGATCGTAGAATAAATGGTGGTGGCAGATACGCCCGAAGTATTCGTGGATAAGCTTATTTCACATCGCTGGTGCGCGCGTGTCGCGCGTTCTCCAACATGTCGCATTTCAGCAGGTTAGTGCCATGATTAAACTATTGCCCGAAAGTTCCTTGGCGAACGCGCGACACGCGCGCACCAGCGGGGGTACCTGAGGATAATTTTGCTTAATTGTATCTGATACCTTAGATGCTGCTTCGCCAATTATTTCAAACCTGCGGGTTACAGCATCTTGCATCATCATATCACTTGTGAAATCAAATTCTGTTTTAGTGTCAATATATGCTTAGATAATGCATATTGACTCTATGATATCCTGAATATAGACACTATCTGATCTCATAGAATGGCGACGGCTGAATTTAAAACCTCGTTCCTTATAGATGGTTTTATAGCGTTATATTCAACCAGGTCTACCTTTCGGTTAACCAATTTTGATATTTCTTCTTCAAGCATTAAAAGCTGGAAAATCGTAAAATCGTTCTGCCCTTCTATCAACAGGTCAACGTCGCTTGTAGTAGATTGGCTGCCTTTAGCAACAGAACCAAAAATAGCAGCGCGCTTAATAAAATACCGTTTTAAAACCGGTAGTATTAAAGCCTTATATTTTTCAATGTCCTGCATATTCAAAGATAACGTATTACCACCTAACAAAAAACCTCCATAAATGAAGGCTTTTATATCTAAATTACTATGCTTTCACTCTTTCTACATAACTACCTGTAGCAGTATCTACCTTCACTTTATCGCCAATGTTGATGAACAGGGGCACTTTTATTTCGGCACCGGTTTCAACAGTGGCGTTTTTTAGGGCACCGGTAGAGGTATCGCCTTTTACAGCAGGCTCGGTGTAGGTGATCTCTAATTCGGCAGAGCCCGGTATCTGGCCCATAATGGGTTCATCGCTTTCAAATGCAACAATAACGTTCATGCCCTCTTTTAAAAACTTTACGGCATTGCCAAATAACTTCTTTGGAACATTATGCTGATCGTAAGTAGTGTTATCCATTACCACCAGTGAATCGCCATCTTCATATAGGTACTGGTAATCGCTGGTTTCAACGCGTGCAATATCTACCTCCTCATCTGTACGGAAGCGGTATTCGACCAGTTTACCCGATTTAACGTTGCGCATGCGGGCCTGGTAAAACGCACGCAGGTTACCAGGTGTGCGGTGTAAAAACTCCTCTACCTGTACCAGTTCGCCGTTAAAGCGTAATATATTTCCATTCTTTACATCAGATGCCTTTGCCATAGATATTATAATTGAGGCGACAAAATTAATTATTGAAGGGCAAAGAAACAAGTTTGCCTTGCGGGTTAGCTTTTATAATCGGCAATGCTTAAGCGATGCTGGCAAAAACTGTATTCGTGTTGCTGGTTTGAGCAGATGATGGTGAGGCGGTTTGCGCTAAACTTTTCTACAAGGTTTAAATACCAGTCTATGCCCTGGGTGTCTAAATTTGAGGTGGGTTCATCAAGCATTAGCATGCCGGTATCCGAGCAAAAAGCGAGCGCCAGTTTAAGCCTTTGTTTCATACCCGACGAAAAGTACCGGATAGGTTTGTTTTGGCTGCCGGCTAAACTTAAAATATCGGTAAGTGCAGCTTTATCAATACCGGGTTTAAAGGCCTTAAACTTAAAATGAAAGTCTATCATCTCGTTTAAGGTAAACTCCTCTATTACCTCTAAATAAGGCGCGGCCAGGCTAAGGTGTTCAAATACGCTTTCTACCGGAATTGTTGCATCACCATCAAAATATTGAAGCGTGCCGGCGGAAGGCCCTAAACTGCCGTTTAAAACCTGCAATAAGGTAGACTTGCCCGAACCATTAGGGCCAAGTATGGCATAGCTTTGCTTAGGGTTAAAGGTATAGGTAATGCCCCTGAATATCCATTCACGGTTAAAACGACGGCCGATGTTATCGAGGGTTATCTGCATTAAAATTGGCCTATCGGCTATTAATTCAGATGATTAGACACTTCCAAAACCTTTCATGATACCACGCTGTGAGTTTTGAACAAAATTGATGATCTCGTCGCGTTCAACTGTTGGATTAAACTCGGCCTCGATGATATCAAGTGCCTTGGTCATGTTGTATTTTTTAAGGAAGATGATGCGGTATATTTCCTGTATTTCGTTTATGGTAGTAGCCGAGTAACCCCTGCGGCGTAAACCTACCGAGTTGATACCAATGTACGATAATGGTTCGCGGCCGGCCTTGGTAAATGGAGGAACATCCTTACGTACCAGCGATCCGCCGGATATCATACTATGCGCGCCTATTTCAACAAACTGGTGCACGGCCGATGTACCACCTATAAAGGCGTAATCGTAAACATTAATGTGGCCGGCCAACTGTACAGCATTGGCTATGATAACATTGTCGCCAATAACACAATCGTGCGCTACGTGCACATAGGCCATTAACAGGCAGTTGCTCCCTATGGTGGTAGTGTTTTTATCAAGTGCTGTACCGCGGTTTAAGGTTACGCATTCGCGGATAACGGTGTTATCGCCAACGGTTACGGTGCTGGGTTCGCCCTTGTATTTCAAATCTTGTGGCGGTGCCGATATCACAGCTCCCGGAAAAATACGGCAGTTTTTGCCGATGCGGGCACCATCCATAATCACCGAATTTGATCCCACCCAAGTGCCTTCGCCTATCTCTACATCTTTATGTATGGTAACAAAGGGCTCGATAACTACATTGTCGGCTATTTTGGCCTGCGGGTGTATATACGCTAAGGGCTGTATCATATTTATTTATATTTAACTATTTGTGCCATTAGCTCGGCCTCTACTACAATCTTTTCGCCTACCATTCCTATACCTTTCATTTGTGCTATACCACGGCGTATAGGTGCTATCAAGTCGCAACGGAATATTAACGTATCGCCCGGCAAAACCTTGTCTTTAAAGCGGGCATTTTCAATTTTCAGGAACAAGGTTAACCAGTTTTCGGGGTCGGGCACGGTGTTTAATACCAATATACCACCTGTTTGTGCCATAGCCTCTATTTGTAGCACACCCGGCATAACCGGCGCACCCGGGAAATGGCCCACAAAAAACGGCTCGTTCATGGTTACCGCCTTAAGGCCTACCACGTGCGTTTTGGTCAGTTCTAATATTTTATCAACCAACAGTAAAGGCGGGCGGTGCGGCAATATGTTCATTATCTGAACGGTATCGTATACAGGTGTCATGTTGGGGTCGTATACCTTTACATGTTTGCGGCTGCGCTCTTTTTTGATAAGCGTTTTTATTTTTTTAGCGAAGGCAACGTTAGCCGCGTGGCCCGGCCTTGCCGCCATGATATGGCCTTTTAAAGGCACACCAACCAAGGCCAGGTCGCCTATCATGTCCAGCAGTTTGTGGCGGGCAGGCTCGTTTTGGTGCCTAAGCTCAATGTTGTTTAATATCCCCTGCGGGGCAACATTAATATCCTTGCGGTTAAATATTTTAGCCAGGTGGGCAAGCTCTTCTTCGTCAACCTCTTTATCAACAACTACTATAGCGTTGTTAAGGTCGCCGCCTTTAATCAGGTCGTGCTTTACCAGCATTTCTAACTCGTGCAAAAAGCAAAAAGTACGGCTGGATGCTATTTCCTTCTTAAATTCTGATATGCTTGAAATAGTAGAATGCTGGCTGCCCAAAACCTGTGAGTTATAATCAACCATACAGGTGAAGCGGTATTCATCATCTAATGGCATGGCTACCATATCTACCTTGCGGTCGGGCTCGGAGTAGTGAATGTTATAGGGTATATGGTAATACTCTCTATCGGCATCCTGCTCGGTAAAGCCAATTTCTTCAATAGCATCAATAAACTGTATCGAGCTGCCGTCCATTATAGGCGTTTCAGGGCCATCTAAATCTATCAGCACGTTGTCTATCTCTAAACCAACTAAAGCGGCTAATACGTGCTCTACAGTACTTACACTTGCGCCATTTTGCGTAATGGTAGTGCCGCGAGATGTATCAGTAACATTATCCACATCGGCATCGATAATAGGCTGGCCCGGCAGGTCAACCCGGCGAAATTTATAGCCATGTTTTTCGGCTGCGGGGTTAAACGTCATGGTAACGCTTTGCCCGGTGTGCAGGCCCGTGCCCGAAACCGAAACGGGTGCCTTAATAGTTCTTTGTTTTACATTCATGTTATACCGTTCGTTGTTTTCAATAGTAAACTATTGGCGCTCTTTAATTAGCTGCGCTATTATATTTTCAAGTTCGTTCACTCGTTTCTCCAATTCGGGCAGGCGGCTCACCACCACGTTCGATCGCATATTATTACCATAAGGTATGGCCGGCGAACCTGCCCATTTTTTACCTTCATCCGTAATGGTGCGGCTAATACCCGATTGTGCCTGTACCTGTGTGCCTTTTGCAATGGTAATGTGGCCCACTACACCTACCTGGCCGCCAAGCATTACATTTTCGGCAAGTTTTGTGCTGCCCGCAACGCCGGTTTGCGCGGCAATAACAGTGTTGGCCCCTAACTCTACATTATGGGCTATTTGAACCAGGTTATCTAATTTAACACCTTTTCGTATAATTGTTGATCCCATGGTGGCCCTGTCAATAGTAGAGTTGGCACCAATTTCTACGTTGTCTTCAATTATTACGTTTCCTATTTGGGCCACTTTAGTAAAAGTACCATCGGCATTAGGCGAAAAGCCGAAACCATCGCTGCCTATAATGGTGCCCGAATGTATAACCACATTATTGCCAATTACACAATCGAAATATACTTTAACACCGGGGAACAAAGTTACGTTATTGCCCAGTTTTACATTATCGGCAATGTAACAACCAGGGTATATTTTGCAACCATCGCCCATTACTACATCCTGGCTTATATAACTAAAGGCACCTAAGTAAATATCTTTTCCTACCGTGGCCGATGGGTGTATAAAGCTTGGCTGCTCAATACCAGCCTTATGAAGTTTAATGGTGTTGTACTGTTCCAGTAGTAGTGTAAAAGCGCTGTAAGCGTTCTCTACACGTATAAGGGTGGTATTTACCGGGCCGGTAAGTTGCTGCGTATTATTAACAATAACAATACTTGCACCGGTAGTATAAAGGTATTGCTCATATTTAGGGTTAGCTAAAAATGACAACGAACCTTTGCCGGCTTCCTCAATTTTGGCCAGTTGGTTAACGGCCGCAAGCGGATCGCCTTCAACTGTTCCGTTTAGCATAAAGGCTATATCCTTTGCGGTAAATTGCATCGTACAAATTTAAATGTTAAAACCAAAGCAACAAATTATTAACTTTTAGCCTTTATACGCTTATTTTAAGCCTTTGGTGTAGCAAAGTATGTATTTTTTCACGGTTTTTGATAAGGCTTCGAGGTTTGAATTGTCGCTGGCCAGCGTAATATCTCTAATTGTGCCGTCTTTCATTAATATGTGTATGTTACCATCGCCTTTGTTATAGGCATTATTGCGTATGGCATCGGTAAACACAAAATAGCTGGCATCATCCTCGCTGATGTTGTAGGTTGTCATGGCCTTAGCCGCTAAATCTTTTATCAGTTTTTCATCAGGCTTATCGGCTGTAATATCAACATGATAGAGCTTGCGGTTAATAAAGTTGTGGCATAAGGTGGCTAAAACCCTATCGTCGCTATCGGCCCAAACCTTTACTGCTGCCATTACATCGGTATCATCCAACAGTGCAAATGTTTCTAAATGCAGGGTGTTGGTAATAAAGTCTTCTTTAGATATTATCTTTTCTAAAAAATGGTTGAGCGCGGGGGTAATAGCAAACTTAGCACCCTGTAAAGTTAGTTCGCGGCTGCGGTTAAATATTTTGCAAAGCAATTGTTCGCCGGCTATAACGGTTTTATGCAGGTAAACCTGCCAGTACATCAGCCTGCGGGCAATCAAAAATTTCTCTATCGAGTAAATACCCTTTTCTTCAACCGTAATGCTGTCATCTTTAACATTCAGCATTTTTATGATGCGGTCGCTGCTTATTACCCCCTCAGATACACCTGTAAAGTAGCTGTCGCGGTTAAGGTAATCCATACGGTCCATATCCAGCTGGCTGCTTACCAGTTGATGAAGGAACTTTTTAGGATAGGTGCCCTTAAATATAGCTATAGCCAAAGTAAGTTGCCCGTTAAACTCGTCGTTCAAGCGGTTCATTAATAGTATAGATATATCTTCGTGGCTCACGCCCTCAACAATGGTATGCTCTAAAGCGTGCGAGAAGGGTCCGTGCCCAATATCGTGCAATAAAATGGCTATCATCAGCCCTTCCTTTTCTTCGGGGGTAATGGTTTGGCCTTTATTACAAAGCGTTTCTATGGCCATGCCCATTAAATGCATGGCACCCAAAGCATGATGAAAGCGTGTATGAAGCGCGCCGGGGTACACCAAATGAGTCATGCCCAACTGTTTTATATACCTAAGGCGTTGAAAGTACGGGTGTTCTATCAGGTCAAACACCAGGTCGGTAGGTATGCTGATGAACCCGTATACGGGGTCGTTTATAATTTTCTTTTTGTTCAAAGTAGCTGTAAAGTATGCAAAAGTGATGAATTATGACAAAACATGTATGGTCTAATTGTTAATATATGTTAATCCTTACCTATTTTTACAACAAATACCCGGCTAACAGGTTATAGTTGGTGAAAAATATATAAAATTATGCAGGACACCACCATATTATGGGCCGATGACGAAATTGATCTGTTAAAACCGCACATACTTTTTTTGAACGAAAAAGGATATAAAGTAACTACAGTTACCAATGGTAACGACGCGGTAGATGAATTCAAGAAAGGCTATTTTGACCTGGTTTTTCTGGATGAGAATATGCCAGGATTAACCGGCCTTGAAACGCTGCAGCAAATAAAAAACATTAATAACGATGTACCTATTGTGCTGATAACCAAAAACGAAGAAGAGTACTTAATGGAGGATGCCATCGGCTCTAAAATTGACGACTACTTAATAAAACCCGTACACCCAAAGCAGATACTGCTTACTATAAAAAGACTGACCGAAAACAAACGCCTGGTGACAGAAAAGACCACTATGGCCTATCAGCAGGATTTTCGTAACCTGGGGATGACGCTTAACGACAACCTAAGCTACCAGGAATGGGTAGATGTTTACAAAAAGCTGATCTATTGGGAGCTGGAGCTGGAAACACTTGAAGACGCCGGTATGCACGAGATACTTACCATGCAAAAGGCCGAAGCCAATGTGCAGTTTTGCAAGTTTGTTGAGCGCAATTACCTTGGCTGGATAAAGGACCCCGAGAATGGGCCAACTACATCTCCTCAGTTATTTAAAAAGAAGGTTTTCCCTAAGCTGGACGGTAAAGGGCCGGTATTTTTTATACTGATAGATAACTTAAGATACGATCAGTTCAAGATAATTAACCCTATCATATCTGAATACTTCAGGCTGGAAGATGAAGATACTTATTACAGTATTTTACCTACCGCTACACAATATGCGCGTAACTCCATCTTTTCGGGCCTGATGCCATTAGAAATGGAAACCCGCTACCCACAAATGTGGCAAAATGATGAGGATGAGGGCGGCAAAAATTTATTCGAGGCCGATTTTATTGCTGATCAACTAAAAAGAACGCTGCGTAAAGATATTAAGCACTCATACCATAAAATTTTAAATATTGATGAAGGCAGGGCGCTGAATGAGTCGGTTAATAACCTGATGAATAACGAGCTTAACGTAGTGGTATACAACTTTGTTGATATGCTTAGCCACGCCCGTACCGATATGCAAATGATACGCGAATTGGCGAGCGACGATGCCGCCTACCGCTCGTTAACGCTATCGTGGTTTGAGCATTCGCCGTTGTTTGATTTGCTTAAGTTTTTGGCATCAAAACAGGTTAGGGTGGTAATAACCACCGACCACGGTACCATACGCGTTAAAAACCCCAGCAAAATAATCGGCGACCGTAACACCAACACCAATTTGCGCTATAAACAAGGTAAAAACCTTAATTATAATGCAAAAGAGGTGTTTCACATCCGTAACCCGCACGATGCCATGCTGCCTAAGCTGCATGTAAGCTCGAGCTTTGTTTTTGCCAAGGGCGATAGCTACTTTGTATACCCTAATAACTATAATCACTTTGTTAATTTTTATAACGAAACCTTCCAGCACGGGGGTATATCTTTAGAAGAAATGATCATCCCGATAGTAACTTACGGGCCTAAATAATTAATTTTTTTTAGTATTTTTGAGTATGGTTGTAGTATTAAAAACCGAAAAAGACGTTATTAAAATAAAAAAAGCATTGGCAGAGCGTCAAAGTAAAAAGTTTGACGCAAAAAAGTTTTGCGGGCTTTTAAAAACAGATGAAGACGCTTTAGAAATTCAACTGCGATTAAGAAATGAGTGGAACTGATATCTTCATAGATACCAATATTTGTATTTATTTATTGAATGGAGATGCCAAATTAGCCAAGCTTTTACAAGATCAAAGTATTCACATTTCATTTATTACCGAAATTGAACTTTTTGCTTATCATGGGCAAAGCGACACTTCTGTAAATATTTTAAAAGCTTTTATAAATTCGGTTACATTGATCGATATATCTAATGATATTAAGCAAAAGACAATTGATATAAGGAGAAATTACAAAATGAAGCTGCCAGATAGCATCATTGCAGCATCATCGTTAACTAAGAAGTTACCATTTGTTACCGCAGATAAGAATTTTAAGAAGATTCCGGATCTCGACTTGGTTTTATACGAATTATCTTAAATTGGACTTACATATCTCATCCCTATCCGAACTGCCCGAAGTAGCGTCTCAAATTATAAGCTACGCAGGGGCTAATAAAATATTTTTGTTTTATGGCGATATGGGCGCGGGCAAAACCACGCTCATTAAGAACCTTTGCGCAGAATTAGGTGTGGTGGATGCTGTTACCAGCCCTACTTTTTCAATTGTAAATGAATACGCCGGGAGTAACGGTCCAATTTATCATTTTGATTTTTACAGGTTGAAAGATCAGAATGAGGCATTGGATATGGGCTACGAAGAATATTTTTACTCGGACAACTATTGCTTTATAGAGTGGCCCGAAAAAATTGGAGGCCTTATACCGCAACAGTATACAGGGGTGCGCATACAGGTAACAGGTGACGGAAGCAGACAAATTACCGTTGAAAACATTTAGTCATCAATCCTGTTTTTTTCTTATCTTCATCAGCCGGAAAAATAGAATAATATGAGTTCAGGGAAATTAAGCGGGTTTTCTGATGTCGCCAAACAGGCGATGATGCAACCCCAGGAATCGATGCTGGAGGTTAAAAACAAAAAGAACAAACTTTATATTGGTATACCCAAAGAGGTTTCATTCCAGGAAAACCGCATCCCGCTTACGCCGCTATCGGTAGCGTTATTGGTAAACAACGGGCACGAAATAGTGCTGGAGAGCAATGCCGGGCAAGCCGCCAATTTTACCGACAATAATTATAGTGAGCAAGGCGCGCAAATAGTATACGATACCAAACGCGTTTACGAAGCCGACATCATTATAAAAATAGCACCGCCAACGCTGGAAGAAATTGAAATGATGAAGCCGGGGCAACTGCTTATTTCGGCCCTGCAGGTATCTACTTTAAAAGCCGAATGCCTGCATGCCCTTATCAAAAAAAAGATTACAGCCCTTTGCTTTGAGCATTTAGAAGACGAGGGCGGATCGTTAACCGTAGTACGCGCCATGAGCGAAATTGTAGGCGCTACATCTATACTGATTGCAGCCGAATATCTAAGTAATATTTTCGAAGGTAAGGGATTAATGCTTGGTGGCATTACCGGTGTACCCCCAACCGAAATTGTAATATTAGGTGCCGGCACTGTTGGCGAATATGCTGCCCGTACCGCTATAGCCCTTGGTGCCGAAGTAAAAGTCTTCGACCCGTCGATATATAAGCTACGCAGGCTGCAAAATAATATTGGTACCCGGGTATTTACATCGGTAGTGCAGCCTATTGTGCTGGAGAAGGCTATCACCACCTGCGATGTGGCAATAGGTGCCATACGCGCCGAAGATGGCCGCAGCCCCTGCATAGTTTCAGAAGCGACGGTTAGCAAAATGAAACCAAACTCGGTTATTATAGATGTAAGTATAGACCAGGGCGGCTGTTTTGAAACATCAGAGGTTACCAACCATACCCACCCGGTGTTTCGCAAATACGATGTGATACATTATTGCGTACCAAATATAGCATCGCGCGTGGCGCGCACGGCAACCTATGCGTTAACCAATATATTTGCTCCCATTTTGGTAGATATTGGCGAGCAGGGCAGCCTAAAAAATGTAATATGGCAAAAGGCAGGTATACGCAAAGCGGTTTACATTTACCAGGGGCATATTACCAACAAGCACCTGGGCGAGCGCTTCTCTATCCCATGTAAAGACCTGGACCTGCTAGTTGTATCTAACCACTGATCAATAATACGGCCTGGCATATTCAGGGTGCACTACCTCCGGCAGGTATTTGTCGGGTATATCATTTAAATGGTGTTTTTGCCCGTAGTTGGTAATTTCCAGCTCCACATCGCCATTCTCCTGTATGATCACTTTAAAAAGCATATCATAATCCTCATCATCCAGTGTTTCAAAAGGCATTTCGGCACCAAATGCATCTAATAGCGGCATAACGGTGTTTGAGTGGCCAATAATTAAAACATTATTACCCTTAAAGTTCTTAGTAATGGTAGCGGCAAACTTTTTAAGGTTAGTATCGGGGTATACACGCGGTAAAAGTTTTGCCTGGTAAGCCAATGGCCTTGCGGTTAAACCTGTGCGTTTATATTTAGTAACATAAATAGCCTTAATGTGGGCACGCTTTAGTTCTTTGGCAAGGGCTAATGCCCTTTCCTGCCCGGCACTGCTTAAAACAGGGTCGTCGTTATTAGCAGTGCCGGTAACTTTTTCGGCATGGCGAACTATATAAATAATAGTTTTTTGTGCACGGGCATTAAAATTGCTTGCCAATAAACTAATAAGTAAAAATAATATTAAGGGAGCATGTTTCATAAAGCTATGTTAACCTGTTTTAGAAATAAGCACTAACAAATATATCTGATTTTTGACATGAAATTATTTAGCAAAGAGTATTTAAAGCAATTTTGGAAAGTATTATTAGCCACATTTAGTGGTTTTTCTAATGATAACGGTCTAAAATTTAGTGCTTCGTTAGCCTATTATACAGTGTTTTCGCTGGCACCTTTGTTGATACTCATCATATCGCTTGCGGGGCTGTTCTTTGGCCCTGATGCGGCCACTCATCGCCTTTATCCGCAAATAGAACACTATGTAGGCTCTAAAGCGGCTTTGCAGATACAAGAGATGCTACAACAGTTAGAGTTGTCAGGCAAAACAGGTGTTGCTGTAGTTATTGGTGTGGTTACCCTGCTTATAGGTGCCAGCAGTATATTTATTGAGATGCAGGATTCGTTAAACACCATATGGCGTGTAAAGGCAAAGCCAAAACGCGGGTGGGTAAAAATGCTGCAAAACAGGTTTTTATCCTTTTCGCTTATTATCAGCCTCGGCTTTTTATTGATGGCATCATTAGCTATAAATTTATTAATAAGTGCCTTAAACGACCGCATAAACCACTTTTTACCGGGCCTCACCAAACTGCTTATACAGGGTGTAAACCTGGGTATAACGCTGATCGTTATATCAACCTTGTTTGCCATTATATTTAAGTTTTTGCCCGATGTTAAAATTAAATGGAAAGATGTGCGTACCGGGGCAATATTTACAGCTATCCTTTTTATGATTGGCCAGTACCTTATTAGTTTATATATTCAGTATACGGCACAGGGCTCTACCTATGGCGCCGCAGGCTCGCTGATCGTTATATTGGTTTGGATATACTATACCGCGGCAATTCTATACATTGGTGCCGAGTTTACGCAGGTGTATGCCGAAGCCATAGGCAGCCATATTGAGCCGGCAGAATATGCTGTAAGCGTAAAGCAAACCGAAATAGAGCGGGTGGTAGACAAACTCCCCCCGCAGAACCCCGAATTAAAGGGCAACCTGAAATGCGACGAGAATAAATAAGGTGCCTATCAACGTATTAGGGGTGATATTTTAATTGCCGGCTACACTGTTAATAGGTGGTTAAATCAGCATTAATTACAAATAATGTTGTAGATTTAACTACCAATTTAAACAAGTGTTAAGCGGCTCCTTTTTAAATATTAAAAACCTTGCTGCATGGCTTTTTACCGTGCTATTGTGCTGTACAATTGTTTCGGCAGGGGCTCAAAGTTTTGCCATTGATAGTAACCGGCGAAGCATGACAATACCGTTTAAGGTTGTTCGGAACATGCTAATTATTAAAGTAAAAATAAACGAACAAGGCCCGTTTAACTTTATATTAGATACTGGTGTAGGTTTAATGCTGATAACCGACCCCAAACTGGTAGATTCTATTCAAATAAAAAATACACGTACTATTAAAATATCCGGCCTGGGCGAAGCCGAAGCTTTTGAAGCGCTGGTTACCCCGCCTATAGATGTGGACATATCAGGAATTAGAAGTGTTGGGGTATCGGCAGCGGTGTTAAAAAAGGATTACTTTAACCTGTCGGGCTTTGTGGGCTCGCAAATACATGGTTTGTTGGGATATGAGTTTTTTAGCAACCTTGTGGTAGGTGTTAACTTTAGCGACAGCACCATAACAGTAACCCAACCAAAATACTTTAAAATACCCCGCAGGAGTAATAAGGTGCCTATTACTATCGAAGATAAAAAGCCCTATATGGAATCGAATATCGTTTTCCCAGACGGTAAGAAAGTGCTGAATAAATTGATAATTGACCTGGGCGCCGGGCACCCGCTATCTTTAGAGAACCTGATTCAAAAAAGTGGGTTGCCGCCAAAATATATAGCAGCCAACTTAGGGGTAGCACTCAACGGCCCCATAACCGGTTATATAAGCAGGATGAACGAGGTGGAGGTAGGCAAATACAAAGTAAAGGGCGTGCTAACATCATTCCCCGATATTGACTACGCCAAGCGCTTGTTTAGCATTAAACGCGATGGTAATATTGGCATAGGCTTATTAAAAAGGTTTAATTTAATTTTCGACTACAGCAATAGTGCCTTATATATTAAACCCAACGAAACCTACCGCGAGCCATTTGAACATGATATGACCGGGATGGAATACTACTCGGGCGGGCCTGAACTTAGCCACCTTTTTATCAGCAGGGTTGAGCCGGGGTCGCCGGCAGATATTGCGGGACTGGAGAAAGATGACGAGATAGTTTCGATAAACTTTAAACCGGTTTCAAAAATGAGTATCGAAGAGGTTGATAACTTCTTTAAATCGCGTAGCGAGCGTAGTCTGCTAATCGATATTTTTCATGATAAAAAATACGACCGGGTTATTATAACGTTAAAGCGCCGAATATAACTGTAACAAAACTATTGCAGTTGGTTTTATCGCTGTAAAATCGATATTTTTAGCCTTTACTAATAATTTAAACTTTTACAATGATGTCAATATTACGGGGAAGTAAATACCTCCCTATAGCCGTTGCTACGCTTGCGATTGCAGCAACATCGTGCGCTACAAAAAAACAGGCAACCCAGGGCCAAACAGTTACTCTTAAAACCACCTCCACTTCTTCCGGATCTACAGCTACCGCAACCGTTGGGCCGGCTAAAAAAGAAGGCATTAAAAAATTCAGCGACCTGGTGGGTAAAACAAAAGCCGATACCGGCCTTTTTAATACCTATAAGATCGACGGTAAGTATTACTTCGAAATTCCGGATAGCCTGGTAAGTCGCGAAATGCTAGTAGTTACCCGTTTTGTTAAAACCCCCGTTGGCTTAAAATCATTTGGCCAGCAGTATGGCGGCGAAGAAGTTAACGACCAGGTATGGAAATGGGAGCGACACGATAAACAAGTTTTTATACGCATACCCAGCTATGCCGTGAGGGCCGATAGCACCAGCGATATGTACCAGTCGGTAAAAAACTCAAACCTTGATGCCGTGTTGGCAGCGTTTGATATAAAGGCTTACAATAAGGATACTACAGGTGTGCTAGTTGATGTAACCGACCTTTATAATGGCGATATCGCAGCAATAGGATTGCCTGATAACATCAAAAAAATGTACAAAGTAACCGGGCTCGACAATACCCGCTCTTACATTGATACTATAAAAAGCTTCCCAATAAATGTTGAAGCACGTACGCTAAAAACTTACAGAGCTGCCGAGTCGCCAACGGATAATACCACCGGTGCGGTAACCTTTGAGCTGAATACATCAATGCTGTTATTGCCTAAAGTGCCAATGCAGGCACGTTTAAACGATGACAGGGTTGGCTTTTTTGGCCAATACCAAACAGATTATGGTACAGGTGCCCAAAAAGCCGAAGGTACAGCATATATACACCGCTGGAGGTTAGAGCCTAAAGACGAAGCGGCATATGCACGCGGCGAATTGGTTGAACCTAAAAAGCAAATTGTTTATTACATAGACCCCGCAACCCCTAAAAAATGGGTGCCCTATTTAATAGCAGGTATTAACGACTGGAACAAAGGTTTTGAAGCGGCAGGCTTTAAAAACGCCATTGTTGGTAAAGTGGCGCCAACTGCAAAAGAAGACCCTGAATTTAGTACCGAAGATGCCCGCTACAGCGTAATCAGGTACTTCGCATCAGATGTGCAAAATGCTTACGGCCCGCATATATCCGACCCGCGCAGCGGCGAGATATTAGAAAGCCACGTAGGTTGGTACCATAACGTAATGAGCTTGCTGCGTAACTGGTTTTTTATACAAACCGCGGCTGTAAACCCTAATGTACGCAACCCTAAATTTACTGATGAGCAAATGGGCGAACTGATACGCTTTGTATCATCGCACGAGATTGGCCACACCTTGGGGCTACCGCATAACTTTGGTAGCAGCTACGCTTACCCGGTAGATTCGTTGCGGTCAAAAACATTTACCGCTACACATGGTACAGCACCATCAATAATGGATTACGCCCGTTTTAATTACATAGCGCAGCCGGGCGATGGTGTTACTCACTTGTATCCGCAAATTGGCGAGTACGACCTTTGGTCTATCAAATGGGGGTACAGCTATTTTCCTGGTAAAAAAACTCTTAAGCAAGAAAAAGAAATATTGGATGTCTGGACAATGCAAAAAGCCGGTAACCCGCTTTATTATTACGGCCGCCAGGGCACATCTATCGACCCGCGTTTACAAAACGAAGATTTGGGCGATAACGCCATGAAAGCAAGTACCTATGGTATAGCCAACTTAAAACGTATTTTGCCAAACATCGAAAAATGGACCTTTCAAAAAGGAGAAGACTATTCTGATGTGCAGGACCTGTATAACGAGGTTATTGGACAGTTTAATAGGTACATGGGGCATGTTACTACCAATATTGGGGGTATGAACGAAAACTTTAAAACATACGATCAGAAGGGCCCTGTTTATGATTTTGTAAACAAAAGCCTGCAACACGATGCAGTAATGTTTTTAAATCAGCAATTATTTACTACCCCATACTGGCTAATAAATAATTCGGAACTAAGCAAGTTTGACAATGGTGTAGTATTAGGCCGTATTAAGGCGCTACAGGTAAACGTTACAGCTAATGTGCTTAACGCATCAAGGTTGGCGCGTATGTTTGATAACGAGGCTAAAAATGGCGCAAAAGCTTATACAGTAGCCGAATTGCTGACTGACTTACATGCCGGTATATTCACCACAGGCAAACCTGATCAGTTTAAAAGAAACCTGCAACGTGGTTATATTGATAACTTAAAGAGTTTGTTGAACGAAGATGCCAGCAGAAGCTTTCCTGGCGCTACATCGGCGCAATTAGCCAATTATGGTTTAACACCTATCAACATTGCCTTGTCTGACATCAGGCCGTTGGTTAGGGCCGAGTTAACTAAAATAAGTGCAGGCTTGCCTAAAGGTGGGGATGCCATAACAGCAGCACATTACGCCGATCTGCGTTTGCGTATCAAAGAAGCCTTATATCCAACAAGGCCGATTGTGAACATACCTGCCGGTGCGCCGGGGCGTTTAGCTAATGATAACAGCCAGATAGAATATTAAAAATCAAGTGCTTTACATTAAGCCCTCGTTGATGTTTTCAACGGGGGCTTTTTATTTTAACTGGCTTATATTTTCAAAAAAAGCAGTCTGGATGTCCAAAAGAGTGCGCACACTTATTTTTTCGCCATAAGTATCAAAGCAAAGAAACTTCGACTTTCGGGGGTCGTTATCTTTTGATTTCTCCAAAAAATTGAAGGTCTCATAAAAATAATGGTTAGTTGTAATGTGGCTTTTATTATTTGTTTGCGAGGCGTTAAGCCTAAATCCAATGGCATCCATCCATTTATGCACCCTTGAGTGCAATGACACAGCAAAATTATCCATAGGTTAATGTATTTATAAAGTTTAACGAAAAGCGAGTTGAAAATGTTGCGCGATTTGCAGCATTGATTTTTTAACAATAGTTAATTGCTAATGTAACCTGTAACTGGTTATTTAATTCTTTAAAGAAAATTAATACACATCAAAGAAATTTTTGAAACTAATTGAAGGATACCTCGTACAAGACGGTATCCAAATAAAATATTTATGAAAATAAACAGACTACTGATTGCCATTTTGTTGCCGGCTATGATAAGTGTAAGCGCTTGCAAAAAATTGAGCATGCCTGGTCCGCAAGGTAAAACGGGGAATACCGGCAAAACCGGTGCAACCGGCGCTACGGGTGCAACCGGCCCGGCAGGTGCAACGGGTGCCACAGGTACCGGCGGCCCGCAGGGGCCAACCGGCGCAACGGGCGCTACCGGTGCAACCGGCCCACAAGGCCCCGCCGGCCCGACAGGAGCCACCGGCGAAACCGGCGCACAAGGCCCGCAAGGGGCAGATGGCAATGCCAACGTGCAAAGCTTTTTGCTAACCAACCGCAGTGTTGCGCTAACAGGCTTTACAACATTTAGTATTCCGGCTATTACCCAGGAAATAGTAGATCAGGGATTAGTGCTTGTTTACTTTCGCATATCTGGTAGTGGTACCGGTTATTTCTCGCTGCCCTATAACGAGGCGGGGAACACGCTTGCCGTATCATCATACCGCGCCGGCAGTTTAGATGTTAAGGCAAACTTTACTGCTAACAACCTCGATTTTAGAATAGTTGTGATATCGGGCACCGGGCTCACCAATTTAGGCACTGTGCATCCGGGCTTAAATCTAAAGGATTATACGCAAGTAGCATCGGCATTGCGGTTAGGTAATTAATAGTGGCATTGTATGTAAATGTATACAAGCCAAAAGGTTATATAAATAAAGGGGAGCTGCTAACAGCGCCCCTTTATTGTTTAATGTAACAATGGTATTGCTTTAATACGGTTATATGTAACAATAATATGATTAGTTAAATATTTAAAACTAAATAAGCGAACATTTGCACAATATATGCGTTACCCCTGCGGAAATTACAGCATGTATATGTATTTAAGACGATTATGAAACATTTATATTTAATACTCATACTTATATCCTTTGGTATAATTAAAGCGAATGCACAGGCCACACGCCAGGTAAGCGGTACTGTTATAGACAGTACAAAACTAACCTTGCCGGGCACCAACCTACGCCTTACGTCGGATAAAGGCGATAGCGTTATTACTATAGCCGATGCTAACGGAAAATTTACTTTCCCGGAAGTAAAGGGCACTAAGATAAATTTGGCCATTACCTCAATTGGCTACCAGGCAATAATTAAACACTTTACCCTTGATGCAGGCACGGGCCCGGTAACGCTCGACCCCATTATACTGCAATCAGACACAAGGCAGCTTGCCGCGGTAACTATTGTGGGTGTTAACCCGGTGGTTTTTAAGGAAGATACCGTTGAATATAAGGTTAGTGCCTATAAGGTACGCGAAAACGCACCTGTTGAAGATGTATTAAAAAAGATACCCGGTATTGATGTAGCGAAGGATGGTACTGTAACCGCGCAAGGTAAGCAGGTTACTAAAGTACGCGTAAACGGTAAAGACTTTTTTGGCGGCGACGTACAAAGCGCTACCAAAAACTTACCGGCTGATGTAATTGAAAGCGTACAAATAGTAGACGACTATGGCGACCAGGCCAACCTAACCGGTGTTAAAACCGGCGAACCAGCCAAAATATTAAACTTTACAATACGTAAGGATAAAAACTATGGTTATTTTGGGCAAGCGACAGCAGGTGATGGCAGTGACCTATTACCAAAAGAGCCTGGTGTAACTAACGAAAACAGGTATGTTGGCTTACTAAACTTTTTTAAATTTAAAGGAGACCAGCAAATATCTGTTTTAGGCAGTATAAACAATACCAACGTTAATACCTTTAGCTACGGCGCGCCAACAGGTGGTGGTGGTGGCGGTTTTGGTGGTAACGGCGGCGGTGGCGGTGGCCGCGGTAACGCTTTGCGGGGCGGTTCTACAGGCTCAACAACCAACGCAAATGGTATAACCAATGCCCATTCTATCGGCTTAAACTTTCGCGATCAATGGGGTAAAAATTTGGCTGTTTATGGTAGCTATAGTTATACTAATAACACCACCTTTACAAATTCGACATCGCTACAAGAAAATAATAACCAAACGCCAACGACTAGTAATACCAATAGCCAGGAAACAGCCAATCCATTAAATCACCGGTTTAATTTTAATTTAGAGTGGAAGCCGGATACTATTAATTACTTAAAGCTTACGCCGACCTTTTCTTATTCGGGTACAGATGTAACCAGTTTTGATGATGTAAGTTCAACCAGAAACAATGCGCCTAATTTAGCTTATACATCAAACTCTATCAGCAATTCCACCTCGCCTAATTATGGCATTACCGGTTTGTACAATCACAGGTTTAATAGTAAGGGCCGTAATTTAAGCATCAACTTCAATGCTAATACATCAAAAAACTCATCGTACGATAACCCTATATATAATTACACGGTAGGCAACCCTACTGCGCCTATTAACCAGGTTATTAACACCGATAGCCGCACAAATAGCTATGGTGCAAACTTTTCTTTCCTTGAGCCCATAGGTAAGGTTTCCTTCTTGGAGTTAAATTACGCTTATAATCACTCTTACAACACCAGCGATAAGCAAACCGATACGCTTGATAATACTAACAGATATAACCGATACGATTTGTTAAGCAACAATTATAATTACACGTTTACTACTAACCGCTTTGGGTTAAATTATAGGGTAGTAGAAAAATTGTACAACTATACAGTGGGTGTTGGTGTACAGCCGGCAACACTATCGGGCGTTAATTTGCAAAATGGCATCAAAACCAGTGTATCAACTTTTAATGTTATACCAGCTGCAAACTTTAACTACAACTTTTCGCGTAGCAAGGCTTTGCGTTTTAACTATAATGGTAATAGTAACCAGCCATCGTTTAATCAATTACAACCTGTTACCGATTTTTCTAATGCGTTATACCCTGTACAAGGTAATCCCAACTTAAAGCCCGAGTTTGCCAACAATGTTTCGTTACGATACAACAACTTTAGCTTTCAAACAGGTAATATATTTTTCAGCAATCTGTCGTACACATCAACAAATAATAAGATCGTAGCAAATACCGTCACCTATCCCGAAAAGTTTACGGCTGCAGTATTGGCTACAGCATCTGACGAGACCAAGCGACTACAAAATACTAACTTAACCCAGTATTTAAATACCAGCGGCTATTACCAGTTAAGCGGTGGTGTAGTATATTCAAAACCATGGGCCGAGCGCAGGTACACCTTAATATTTGGCGGTAACGTTGCCTATACCAATAACATTGGTTTCTCGCAAAGTGTAGATAGCAACTACGTATTCTCTGCAATAGAAAAAAACATAGCAAAAACGCTATCAGTTATTCCTAATGTGCGTTTCAGAATGAATATTACTGATATAATTGATGCGGAATTGAACGCCAAATACACCATCAACAAAACCAATAACTCGTTACAAAACCCGGTTTTCAACAACAATACCAACACCCGTACCTTAGAGCTCGGTGCAAATGGCAAAAATTATTTCTGGAAAGACTGGACCTTAAGCTACGACTACACCAAACAATTAAACTACGGTTACTCGCAAACGCTTAATATTAAAAACCCTAACCTGTTAAATGCATACGTAGAGCGCCGCTTTTTAAAAGACCATCGCGGTACCATACGCCTTGCCGCATACGATATATTTAACGAGAATACGGGCTACTCAACTGTTACCAATGGCAGTACAGTAACCCAAACTAACGTAAACAGGCTTGGCCGTTATTACCTGGTGAGCTTTACCCTGCGTTTGCAAAAATTCTCGGGAAAGGCCCCAACTCAAAACAGAGACCTTAGACAAGGTGGCGGCGGCGATCGCCCTGCTGGCGGCCCTCCGGCTGGCGGCCCCCCTCCGGGCGGCGGCACATTCTAAACTGCTATATAACAAAAAGGCCCCTGTTGATGAAACAGGGGCCTTTTTTATACTTTATGATTTTTAGTTTTTTACTAATACAGTATTAATAACCCGCTCAAGCTCCTCCAGATCAAATGGTTTGGCCAGGTAGGTTTCGGCACCGGCATGGTCAGCGAGTAGCTGTATATCGCTATTAGCCGAGAAGTAAACTACGGGGATGTTTTTAAGGTCATCGTCCTTTTTAAGCGTTTGGGTAGCTATAATGCCACCGGCATCAGGTATCCAGTTGTCCATCAAAATCACATCCGGCTGTATACCCGAAACCTTTTCTACGATGTCGTTACAATCTGTATAGGTATGAACTTCCCATCCCTGTTCCTCTAAAATATAGCTACAGATAGACAGAATGTCCTCATCATCATCAAAAATAATGATCTTTTTGTTTGTGTTGCTCATTGGAAATGTAGGATGTGAAACTAAAAAGAAGTTTTAAAAAAAGCAAATTTTTTAATTAGCGGGATAAGCATTAGATACGTCATTTACCAACAGCCGGTTTTTTACATTCCACACCTGCGCATAAACCATTCCAATTTTTTCGTGGTCATGCGGGATTTTTTCTCTTTTTTTCGTTTTAATTCGTTGGGTGTGCTTAACTAATATAAAAATTTATTGGCAAACCGAGATGTCTCCCATCACCCTGCCCACCCTTCTCTGTCCAAACTCCTGAAGTGGATGGCTTCGGCAAGGTGTTCCATTTTTATATCGGGGCTGTCGGCAAGGTCGGCTATGGTGCGGCTTACTTTTATAATGTTAGATTACTCGCTATCCCCACGCAATATAAAACCGTAACTCTGCACGGTTTTTTTTGTTACGCTGGGCAACTCGTTTAAGGCTTTTAGGTATACATATTTTTTGCCTTTTTCAATACCGGGAAAGAGCTCAACAAGTATCTTTTTAATCTCTTCGTTTTCAGCTGTTAGCTCTGCGGTGTTTTGTAGAGGTATCTTGGTTATATAGGTGATAGATGTAAATATCCCATTACTTGCAGTAAATGGACTTACATAAACAATTTCGGGCATTGTAGGAATCTTAGAGAGTTTAATAGGCATAGGATATTTTTCGGCCATCTCTTTAAATACTTCTGCTTCAAATTTTTTCATCGCCGGTAGCTCTGTGTAGTTGAAGCTTTGCGGGAATGGTGATATTGTGCGGGCTGATAAAATAATATTGTTATAGGTATCTAATAAATAGCCCTTGCCGTAATATTGCCGGGCTAATTTATAAAAGTCGACCGCTGTAATACCCTTTATACTATAGGGCAGTACAGCATAAAATTCCATCTTCCAGGTATTGCCATATTTGCAATATACACTGGCTAATAAAAACTCCCTGTTCTCTCCCGGGCAAATTAATAACGAGATGTATGTGTTTTTTTGGGTAATGAAAAATTTGAATTTGTAACCATTGCCACTTGTCGAATCTTTAACAATTACCCCCACCTTACCAATCTCGTTAGACCTATACGAGAATTCGTCAAGCACGCGATAGCGTTTCTCTGTAATATCAGTATAGCGCTCCACCTTAAATACCGGAGAGGGAAAACTTTCTTCCAGGCTTTTAAAGTTAGCTAATTGAATTTTCGACCTATCTGAATACATAGAATGAAGCTTCGATGTATCATTGTCTAAATATGCAGATAGCAAAGTATCGTTTAAATTTTTAATCTTATTCCTTAATCTCTTATTTATCTGGTTGTTGCGATAAACAATGAATTTAGTGGCGGTATCAGGTGGTGGAATAGGGCGTATGCTAACCAGCTCTTCAACAGTACTGTCTTTTTGGGTTTGTTGTTGCGCACTACAATTAATAGTAACAAGTAATACTAATATAGTTAACAATTTCCTCATCACCCTGCCCACCCTTCTCTGTCCAAACTCCTGAAGTGGATGGCTTCGGCAAGGTGTTCCATTTTTATATCGGGGCTGCCGGCAAGGTCGGCTATGGTACGGCTTACTTTTAGTATTCGGTCGTAAGCGCGGGCGCTAAGGCCCAGGTTTTCCATGGCCTTTTTTAGCAGTAGCTGCCCCGCATCGGTTATTTTACAAACGTCGCGCACCATTTGCGGGCTCATTTGGGCGTTGGCATGCAGATCGGGCTTGTTGCCAAAACGCTCCATCTGCACCTCGCGGGCTTTTATCACCCGCTCTCGGATAAACTCACTCTTCTCGGCCAACCGTTCTGACGATAGCTCGCTAAAGTTTACCGGGGTAACCTCCACATGCAGGTCAATACGATCTAACAAAGGGCCGGATATTTTGCTCAGGTATTTTTGTACGGTTCCGGGCGGGCATATACATTCCTTCTCGGGGTGGTTGTAGTAGCCGCAGGGGCAGGGGTTCATACTGGCCACCAGCATAAAGCTGCTGGGGTAATCAACGGTGAATTTGGCGCGCGATATGGTTACCCGCCGCTCTTCCAGCGGCTGGCGCATTACCTCAAGGGCGCTGCGCTTAAACTCGGGCAATTCATCCAAAAACAAAACGCCATTGTGCGCTAACGAAATTTCGCCGGGTTGCGGGTTGCTGCCACCGCCAACAAGCGCTACATCGCTTATGGTATGGTGCGGCGAGCGGAATGGCCGTGTGGTTACAAGCGCATCTGCCGCGGATAGCTTGCCGGCAACAGAATGTATCTTGGTGGTCTCTAAAGATTCGTGCAGACTAAGTGGCGGCAAAATACTGGGCAGCCTGCGGGCTAGCATGGTTTTACCTGCGCCGGGCGGGCCTATTAATATTACATTATGGCCGCCAGCGGCAGCAATTTCTAAGGCGCGCTTAATGTTTTCCTGCCCGCGCACTTCGCTAAAGTCGCTGTCGTATGCGGTAAGGCTATTAAAAAATTCGTCGCGGGTGTTTACCACCTCGCGTTCAAGGGTAGCATCTCCATTAAAAAAATCGGCTACCTGTTTTATATTTTCTACGCCGTAAACTTCCAGGTCGTTTACAATGGCGGCTTCGCGTGCGTTTTGCTTGGGTAGTATAAAACCTTTGTAGCCCTCTTTACGGGCCTGTATGGCAATAGGTAGTGCACCTTTAATGGGCTGCAGGCCGCCATCTAACGATAGCTCGCCCATAATGAGGTATTTGTCCAGGTTGTTGGCCTCTATCTGCCCTGATGCTGCTAAAACGCCAATGGCAATGGTAAGATCGTAGGATGAGCCTTCCTTTTTTATATCGGCAGGTGCCATGTTTACCACCACCTGCTGGCGCGGCATGCGGTAAGCACAATTCTTTAAAGCCGACTCGATACGGAAATAACTTTCTTTAATGGCTACATCGGGCAGGCCTACCACAAAGTATTTGGTGCCTGATGCTATATTCACTTCAACTGTTATGGTAATTGCCTGTATACCATAAACCGCACTGCCAAACGTCTTAACTAACACTGATAAGGTTTATTTATAGCGAAAGATATAGATTTTATTTGAGGGATGAAAACACAGATTGCCACATTCTTTTCCCGCGTGTCATTGCGAGACACAAAGCAATCTCTTGACTAGACAAGTAACGAACTTTGTACTTCAAACGAGCTTTCGCCGCTCAGTAGCCGCGGGGGCTGTTACTTGTCTTGAAACAAAGTAACCAAAATTTAAGTTAGCGCGATGCTTCCTGCGCTCCCTGCCGGTTCTTCACGCTTTTTTGTCGATTGTTCGCTTTGCTCCAATCCATCCAAAAAAGCTAAACCGTCATTCCCGCCATACACCTGGCCCGCGCGCGCTGACAGAAGGCCCGCGCTCTTTTTATATTTCGTTTTAAACGGTGGCGCACGCGTGCCGCGTGTGCTCAAGTCAGTAGAATCTTCAACATTGCCTTTAGCCGACTTTTCTATCGATGATTGCTTTGTCGATATCGCTCCTCGCAATGGCGTGGGGGCAAAACCACCAGGCAAAAAAAAGACGCGAAGTATCGCGTCTCTACATATCTTATATAAACCGGCTTACATCAGGCAAAACCCACAGGCCAGTATCACATTAACCATTAACGCTACCGAAAACAGGGTTTTATTATGATGGCTGATGGTTGCCAGGCGCATATTCACCTTTTTTAACCAGCGGTTGTTTAACAGTATAAAGTGGTTGGCAAACAACAGTAATATAGTGCCGGTAATTATAGCTAAGCAGGTTGCCGCGTTTAGGGTAAGCATTTGCGTTTTAATCGCCAGCTTGGTAAACAACATGGCATTGGTTAATAATATTACCAACAAAAAGCTTACGTTAAACATAGACTTGAATTGTGGCAAGGTACCGTGACCGAAATTTTTAAAGCTCCACCTGTATGCTGATACATAAATGGATTGATAAGACTTTAACATAGCGTTGTTGTTTAAAGTGTGCAATGCGGTTAATTATATACAATTACGCCAAACGGGCTATTATATTGTATGACCAAGTATACGTATAAAAGTTTAATAAAGATATATTGTTTTGTATTTTTTTAAATAACAAAATAATATATAACTAAAATTGTAATTATCAAAACTAACCAACGCATTTGTAATGCAGGTTGCAACGCTTATTTTACGACTGTTGTTTTTTAGCGGCAGCCTTGCGCGATGCCTTTTCGGCAGCTTTGGCGCGCTGCGCACGCATCTTCAGGTTCAGCATCTCTACCAGTATAGAAAAAGCCATGGCAAAATAAATGTACCCTTTAGGGATGTGCTGTTCAAAGGCCTCGGCCAATAACGATACGCCTATCAGCAGTAAAAACGATAGCGCCAACATTTTAACCGTAGGGTGCTTGTTTACAAAGTTGGCTACCCCGGCTGATGCCCACATCATTATACCAACGGCAACCACAACGGCGGCTATCATTATCTCGACGTGTTGGGCCATACCTACCGCGGTAATTACCGAATCAAGCGAGAAAACGATATCCAGCAGCATTATTTGTACTATGGTACCCCAAAACGAGTGTGGTTTTACGTTCTCGGCGTTTTCGTCTTCGCCTTCAATTTTATGGTGAATTTCGGATGTGCTTTTATATATCAGGAATAAGCCACCAATAATAAGTATCAGGTCGCGGCCGGATATGGCCAGCTTTTGCACCCACTCGTGGTTGTTTATGTTTAGCAGGCCCGATATGTTAAATATAGGCGCGGTTAACGTCATTACCCAGGTAATAGATAGCAGCAGTAATATACGGGTGATCATGGCCATCCCCAAGCCTACCTTTCTTCCGCTGTTTTGCTGTTGCTTTGGTAACTTATCGGCCAGTATGGATATAAATATCACGTTATCGATGCCTAAAACAATTTCTAAAACGGTAAGTGTAATAAGCGATATCCAGTTTTCCGGATTAGTAAATATTTCCATCGGCGGTATATTATGTGCGGCACTAAAATAGCAAAACCCCTGCCGTTTATGGCAAGGGTTTTATAAATTGATTTTTTGGGATGGTTTAGTTAAACTTTACATTGGTAAAATCGGCATCTATGGTAATTTTACCATCAGAGTTGTTTTTGCCTATATAACCCTTGTAGGTTTTGGTTGACGACCAGCCGTGGTCTTCGTCTGACGGTGATTTGGAAGTTACCTTTACCTTATCATCATCATAATTAAAGCCGCCCATTTTGGTGGTAACATCAAAGTTAAAGCTTTGCGATTCGCTAAAATCAAGCCTTATTTTGGTGAACGATGCCTTAATGTTTAAGTTGCGCACGCTGCGGTCTATCACACCTACGTTAAAGCCGTCGCCGTATTTAATATCAACCTTGGCCGAGTTTTTCAACCTTTCGGTGCTAAAGCCTGCAAAATCAATATCTAAATTAACATTGCTAACCGTGCCTGTTTTTAGTTTGCCGTAGCTAATGGCCAGTTGGCCGCCGTTAAAGTTGCTGATGCTGCCATCGCCAAAACTCACCTTAACATCATTATCATTACTTAAAAGCTGTTGCGCGTTAAGCGATCCGTACGATACCCTTGCTATAACCTTACCGCTTAAATCGGGCAGAATTACGCTGCCAAAGCTGTTTTTAACATCAAGCGGGTTGCTTGCCGGCATATAAACGGTGTAGTTAATTTCCATATGGTTGTTACGGCCATGGTTATTATTGTTGCGGATGTTAGTTTTAAACGATACGGTTGAGCCTACCTTGCTATCGCTTATGGTAATGTTCTTCAACATTTCGTCCACATCGTCGTCATCATCGGCCCCCAATTTTATTTGCACATCAACTTTTACTTCTTTACGGTCCCAGGTGTTAAGGGTTACCTTACCAAAGCTGTTGTTAATTTGTATCAGGTCGTTACCATCAATACTATAGGTTTTGCTGTAGCTTTTAACCTTTTCGTTTGCAAAACTGCCAGCCGAATTGTTGTAGCCGCCCTTGTCATGGTCGTCGCTATCCTTGTCGTTGTCATCATCATCGTCGGCGTCATCGTTGGTGTTAACAGTTATATTGTTAAGCGCCTCAAGGCCGTCAAGGTTAACCGATACATTGGTGGCAATATTTTTACCCAGGTCTTTAAGGTTGTTAACCAGTTTTACATCAAGGCCCTTAACCGCCGCGTTTATTTGCGTGCCCAGGCTGCCTAACTCTACGTTAAGCTTATCCATTTGCAGGTTAAACGTTTCGCTGTCAAACACCTCTACATCGGCATTTTTGGCCTTGGGCTTGGGGTTTTGCTTTGTTTTGCTGCGCTGGGCAAACGCGCCCGAGCCTACCACCGCTGCTGCAATAACAGTAAGCAGCGCTTGTTTAAATATCTTTGTTTCCATTTTGCTGATCCTTTTTACTTTCCTTAAATTGTTCAATAACACTCAGTTGCTGATTAAGCACCTCGGTTTGTATTTGCAAGTTCCGGATCATTGCACGTAAAACACGCTCCTGGTTGGGGCTGGTAGCTAAATCTATATTTAGTTTTTTATAGTTGGCATCCATTTTGGCTATCTCGCCGCTAAATTCGCGGTATAGCTGCGGGTCAAACTTGGCTATTAATTTAAGCCGTGTGCGTTTGGTTTCTATAAGCGATGCGTAATGCACCTGTTGCTTGGCGTAAGTAGGGTTAATATCGGCCAGGTCTACCTCTTCGGTTTTTTGGCTTTGTATGTACACCCCGAAGCCGATGCCCATAACAACAATTATTGTTGCGGCTACTTTTAGTACAAAGCCCAGCGAAAAAGTTTTTGCTTCGCGCTTTTTTGGCTTTTGTTGTTCCTCCCAGGCATCCAGTTCTTTTTCAATATTGCTCCAAAGGTCGGCGCGTGGTTGCAGGTCGTCAAATTGTTCCCTGTTGTTGCTTATAAAGTCTTCTAACCGCTTGCTCATTTTTTTATCCCTTTCTTTATTAGTATCTCGCTTAATTTTCTTTTTGCGCGTAAAAACTGTGTACGCGATGTGTTTTCGCTAATATTTAATACCTGTCCAATCTCTTCGTGGTCGTATCCTTCTAATAAGTATAACGATAATACCACGCGATAGCCTTCGGGCAGTTCCCTCATGGCTTCTTTTATTTGTGCCACCTGGTATTGTACATCTTCGTCGTCCCAGGGCTCTTCATCGGCCACATTATCCAGCTGGCCATCTTCTAACTCAACAAAATCTAACTTGCGTTTACGCAAAAGGTTTATTGACCGGTGCACCACAATTTGCTTTAGCCATAAACCAAAAGTTGTTTCCTGCCTAAAATCCTTTAGTTTATTAAACGCGTCTGTAAAAGCTTCCTGCAAAACATCTTCAGCTTCGGCAACATTACCCACTATCCTAAAGGCGACGTTTAACATCGCTTTAGCATATAATCGGTACAGTTCATAGCAGGCTTTTTTACTTCCCTGCTTGCACTCGGCCACCAGGTCGTAGTGCTTATCGATGTATACAGCTTCCAAATTAATGACAGGTTTCAGGTTAAATGACGCAGGGCGTGTAACAACGTTGCATGGAAGGTAAAAAAAATACACGATTATATGATTTTGCACGATTTAAGGATATGCAGCGGGAGCATAAATCCTTAAATCCCGAAATCGTGTATGGCTTTAACGGCGTTTTCGTAGCGGTCGGCTCCGGTGCCAGATATTAATGTATAATTGGCATTTAAGGCGTTTAACTCGCTTACCCATTTATCCATAAAATACTGCCGCAGATGCGGGAAATCGCGCAGGGGGTCTTCCTCCCAGGGCAGGTCGATATTCAGTAGTAAGTACAGATCGTAAGGGTGTTTGGGCAATTCGTCCAGTACCTCTTGCGGTGAGTGGCCAAAGATGTGATCGCTCCAAATTTTTACGGTGATAAACGTAGTGTCGCATATCAGCAGCTTATTGGCCTTGGGCAATAGCCCGGCCTCTAAAGCCAGCTGGCCGTAAAACAT
The DNA here is from genome assembly GCA_005938025.2 of Inquilinus sp. KBS0705. Classification (NCBI taxonomy): domain Bacteria; kingdom Pseudomonadati; phylum Pseudomonadota; class Alphaproteobacteria; order Rhodospirillales; family Rhodospirillaceae; genus Inquilinus; species Inquilinus sp. KBS0705. Next base: position 543,264 of record VCCI02000002.1, read on the forward strand.
GTTAATCTCATCTTGCCAGGTGGGTTGTTCGGTTAGTTTGGCGCAGTACTCGCGGGCATACTCTGGCACCCAAACCGTTTGGTAATGCGCCGCCAAATAAGCCGACATGGTAGATTTACCGGTAGATTCGGGCCCAACAACAGCTATCTTGACGATTTCGGAGCCCGGATTTTCAATTTCAAATTTTTGCATTGGAGATGTTTTAAAGGCACTCTTTTTATCCTGATCCCTGCTTCTTAAGGTCTATTTCGCTTGTTTGATGTAATCCTTCTTCCAATCTATATACCCCATTGCGGCAATGGCTACATACACGGCATACATTACCGCGGTAAGGTGCAGATCTTTAAAAATATAAACGCCTACATAAATAACATCAACAAAAATCCATATCAGCCAGTTTTGCAGCACCTTTCGTGCTAAAAACACCTGGGCTACCAGGCTACAGGCCGTGCAAAAGCTATCAAGATAGGGGTACGATGCCGGTGTATAATGCAATATGGGCGATAACTTTACTAAAGCCGTACCCAGCAATGGCGTAACTATGGCTACAACAATTACGGAGTATAAACCTTCGCGTTTGCTGATGAGTGTTACCGGAGTCTTTACTTCGGTAGCGGGTTTGTGGCTCCAAAAATACCAGCCATAAATATTGGTGACCAAAAAATAAACCTGCAGACCCATATCTGCATATAGGCGGGCCTCAAAAAATATAAAAATGTATAAGATAACGCTGATGATGGCGAGCGGCCAGTTCCAGATGTTGTTTTTGGCAGCCAGGTATACACACAATAGGCCCGTTATTACCCCGCTAATTTCCAGTAAGGTTTGGTGTTGCCACCACTGCTGCAACGCCTGTATAATTTGCATGCGGTAAATATAACACGATTAAAGGATTTAAAGATGAGCGGAATGTATGTGCGCTATGCCAAAAACGTCATTGCGATCCGTTAGCCAACAGATCGCAATGACGCGAGGTTATTTTACCAGATCTTCACCCTTTTCTCGGGTGCTAAATACATTTTATCACCTTTTTTGATGCCGAATGCTTCGTAAAACTCGGGTACATCGCTAAAGGGGCCGTTCACGCGTAAAAAGCCGGGCGAGTGCTCATTGGTCAATATCTGGCTTTTTAACGATTCTGCCCTATCCTGCCCCAGCCAGCCTAAGGCATAGCCCATAAAGTAGCGCTGCACGGGAGTTAAGCCGTTAATTGGCTTGCCAACTTTATACTGGTCTGTTTTTTTGAAGGCATCAAGGCCAATTACGATGCCACCCAGGTCGGCAATGTTTTCGCCAAGGGTGGCCTTGCCGTTAATGTGCAGGCCGTAAACGGTATAAGCACTAAACTGATTGGCCAGCATATTGGCGCGCTGCGTAAACTTAACCGAATCTTGCGGCAACCACCAGGCCTTTAAATTGCCTTTCTCATCAAACTGGCGGCCCGAGTCGTCAAAACCGTGGGTCATTTCGTGGCCAATGGTTGATGCGGCCGCGTAGCCGTATACAACGGCATCGTCAATGTTTTCATCTAAAGCGCCGGGTATCATAAATATAGCCGCGGGCAGTACAATTTCGTTGTTTGAGGGGTTGTAGTAAGCATTGTAAGTTTGCGGTGTCATACCCCATTCGGTGCGGTCAACAGGTTTGCCTAACTTATCGGCGTTGTATTTATGCCAAAAAACATTGCCCCGCATTACGTTTGCCGCGTAGGATGACCTATCTATCTCCAGCGACGAAAAATCTTTCCAGTTATCCGGATAGCCAACCTTAGGGAATACCTTTTTTAGTTTGCCATAAGCCTTCTCTTTGGTTTGCGGGCTCATCCAGTCCAGCTTATCAATATGCTCTTTAAACGTTTCGCGCATGGTTTCAACCAGGTTCACGTAGCGCTTTTTAGTTTTCTCGGGGAAGTATTCTTTTACAAATATTTGGCCCAGCACTTCGCCCATCAGGCTGTTCTCGGCATCTAAAACACGTTTCCAGCGCGGCAATTGCTCTTTGCTGCCATATATTACATTGCCATAAAAGCGAAAGTTTTCCTGATCGAACGGCTTGCTTAGGTAGGCGGCATAATCGTTCACCAGGTTTTTGCGCAGGTAGTTTTTCCAATCGTCGAGCGTAAAGGCTTTTAGCGCCTTATTTACCGCGCGGTAATACTCGGGCTGGCCAACAATTACGGTATCAACACCCTTAAATTCCATCAGATTAAAGGCGTTTTTCCAATCCACATCTGGCGCAAGCTTACTTAGGCCGGCAACAGGCATTTTATTATAATTTTTATACGGGTCGCGCAGGTCCTGTAATTTACGGGAGCTATCTGCCAAAAATTTCTCTAACTCGTATGTTTTTTTACTCGCCGCATCTGCTGCCTGTGGGGTAAAGCCCATCAACTTATATAAAGTTGGTAAATGCTTTTGCTGATAATCGTTGCGTATGGTTACGCTATGCTCATCGGTGTTAAAGTAATAATCGCGGTTAGGCAGCCCAATACCCGTCTGGTATAACGACAGCACCATTTTTTCGCTGTTTTTATCGTCCTGGCCTACGTAGGTACCAAGTGGGGTTGGTACACCAATGGTGTTTAAATGGGCAAATTCGTTTACTAAACCGGTAATATCGGCTATTTTATCAATGCGGTCCAGCTCTGGTTTTAATGGTAACAGGCCTTGTTTTTCAATATTAACGGTATCCATTCCGCTGTAATAAAAATCACCTATTTTTTGGTTGTTGCTGCCTTTGTCTGCGGCTCCTTGCAGGGCGTTCTCGTTTATCTGCTTTAGCTTATCGCGCAGGTCTTCCTGCACAATATTGCCAATGCCCCAGGCAGAGTAAGCCGCCGGTATCGGGTTATTTTTAAGCCAGGTGCCGTTAGCATACTTAAAAAAGTCGTCGCCCGGTTTTACCGACTTATCCATGTTTTTTATCAGCACATCATTATCGGCGTATATCTTATCCCTGTCTTTACAGCCACTAAGCATTATCGCGCCAATGGCGCAGGCTGCAATTGCATTAAATGTGTTATTTTTTATCATAATTTGAGTTTTGTACGAAATAAAATACAAGGGGTGTATATAAAAGCAGACTGTGTCTTTTTTATATACAGCACATTTTTAAAATTAAAAATTAAAAATGAGGTTAAAGTGTGGCTAAACCTAAAGCATAGACCAATATTTTGGTAAAAACAATATTACAATAGCATAGCTAAAAGTTGTAAAGGGCGATTGTCGATAATTGATTTAACTATTAAGCCATTCAAAATCAGGAGATAAGACGTTTACGGGCTGTTTGCAGCCCATACATGCCTTATGAGAGTGCATCTGTAATGATTTTAATTTTTAGGCAATATTTATTTGTGGCTTGCCTTTTGTTATTATGTAAACGGTCCTACATACATCTTTGAAAAAATATTTACATCTACCTATAAAAATATTTTTAAAAATATTCTCAGATGCCCAAGCTGAGATGAATTTGTTCTTTTGTTTTGGGTTTAATCAATAGTTTAAATTAATTAGGGGAAAAGGGAGCTCATCAAAAAGCTCTCTTTTTTTGTTATGACACTTTTGCTATGCATGCATAATATTTATAAATTAGCTTTTTTAAAAGCCCATGCAGTTTGAATTAACCGAAGAACACCTGATGATACGCCAGGCGGCACGAGATTTTGCCCAAACAGAATTAAAGCCCGGTGTAATAGAACGAGACGAACACCAAAAATTCCCGGCCGAGCAGATAAAGAAGCTGGGCGAACTTGGCTTTTTAGGCATGATGGTATCGCCACAATATGGCGGCAGCGGTATGGATGCCATATCGTACAGCCTGGTAATGGAAGAATTATCGAAGGTTGACGCCTCCACATCTGTAGTGGTATCGGTAAATAATTCGCTGGTATGCTATGGGCTGGAGAAATATGGCAACGAAGAGCAAAAACAAAAGTATCTGGTGCCGCTGGCTACCGGCCAACAGATAGGCGCCTTTTGCCTGAGCGAACCAGAGGCAGGGTCTGATGCTACATCGCAACGTACCACGGCCATTGATATGGGCGACCATTATTTGCTTAACGGTACAAAAAACTGGATAACCAACGGTAGTACAGCATCTACCTATATAGTAATAGCACAAACGGATGCTTCGCAAAAGCACAGGGGTATTAATGCCTTAATTGTAGAAAAGGGCTTGGATGGCTTTACCATAGGGCCCAAAGAAAACAAGTTAGGCATACGCGGATCTGACACCCACTCGCTGATGTTTAGCGATGTAAAGGTGCCCAAAGCTAACCGTATTGGCGATGATGGTTTTGGGTTTAAGTTTGCCATGGCTGTTTTAGAGGGCGGCCGTATTGGTATAGCATCGCAGGCCTTGGGTATAGCAGCCGGCGCTTATGAATTATCTGTACAATATGCCAAAGAGCGTAAGGCCTTTGGTAAAACCATTGCCGATTTGCAGGCCATACAATTTAAACTGGCCGATATGGCTACCGAAATTGAGGCGGCGCGCTTATTGTGCCATCGCGCAGCCTGGTTAAAAGATAACGGACGCCCTTATGCGCAGGCAGCATCAATGGCTAAACTGTTTGCATCAGAAACCGCTATGCGCACTACGGTAGAGGCGGTGCAGATACACGGCGGCTACGGCTTTGTGAAAGAATACCATGTAGAGCGATTAATGCGCGATGCCAAAATAACCCAGATATACGAGGGCACATCCGAAATTCAGCGGATTGTCATATCCCGCGAAGTGTTGAAATAGTTGGCTGCTTTTATTACTTTTGATAAAGTATATAAAATTAGTAGACTATTTTACCCATGATAAAGAAAACACTGTTAGTGGCGCTGGCTTTAGGCGCGTTTGTAAATATCAGTTTAGCACAAACCAAACTGGCCACCGGCAGTTGGCGCGGCGCGCTAACAACAAAAACGGGTAACCAAATACCTTTCAACTTTGAAGTAAACAACGCCGGTAACAAGCAGGAACTGGCTATAATAAACAGTAGCGAGCATTTTAAAGTACCCGATGTAACCACCAAAGGCGATTCGGTATTTATACGTATGCCTTTGTTCGATTCGGAATTTAAATTAAAGCTGGCGGGTAATACCTTAACCGGCAACTGGGTAAAGCACCTGGCCAATAATGATGTGCTTACACCCTTTACAGCTACTGCAGGCACGGCCTATCGCTTTTTAGAAAAACCCGAAGCACCCGCACAAAATGTATCGGGCCGTTGGTCGGCCATTATTGGCGATGGCGATGGGCGTGATACTACTGTTGGCGAATTTGTGCAAACCGGCAACAAAGTAACCGGCACTTTTTTAACTACTACCGGCGATTATCGCTTTTTAGAAGGTACTGTAAGCGGCGATGACCTGTACCTGTCGTGCTTTGATGGCGGGCATGCCTTTTTATTTACTGCCAAAGTAAAAGATGATAATACGATAACTGATGGTAAATTCTTTTCGGGCTATAGCGGCGGCACGGTATGGGCAGCTGTTAAAGATGAGAATGCCAAACTACCCGATGCATACAGCCTTAGCGCACTTAAACCCGGCTACAAAAAAATAGACTTTAGTTTTAAAGATATAAATGGCAAAACCGTATCGCTTAACGATGCGAGGTATAAAAACAAGGTAGTGATAGTGCAGATATTGGGATCGTGGTGTCCTAACTGTATGGACGAGACCGCTTACATGGTTAACTACTACAAAAAATATAAGGCTAAAGGCGTTGAGGTAATTGGCCTGGCCTACGAGCGCACAACCGATTTTGCCCGCTCGCAAAAAGCACTGTCGCAAATAAAAAATCGCTTTAACGTGCCTTACCCGCTTTTAATTACCGGCTATACCAGCGATAGGGTTGAAACGGCTAAAAGCTTACCTATGTTAACCAAGGTAGTGGGTTTCCCTACAACTATTATTATTGATAAAAGCGGCGATGTGCGTAAAATACATACAGGCTTTAGCGGCCCCGGCACCGGCGAACATTATACCGAGTTTGTAAACGAATTTGAAAAGCTGACAGATGATCTGTTGGCAGAGAAATAACCTCTCCCCAACCCTCTCCAAAGGAGAGGGAGTTTTAAAATATAGTCTTTAAGTCCTCTCCTTTGGAGAGGATTTAGGTGAGGCTTATTGATTCAAAAATAAATGCTCGCTTATCTGCGGGATAATGCCTTTTTCAAGCGCGGTATCAAAAAGCAGTTTAACGGCTTTTTTACCTTCTTCGCCCAAATCAAGCGAGTATTGGTTAACATATAGTTCGATGTGTTTGTACATCACCTCCTCGCTCATCTCCTGCGCATGGCTGCGGATGTAGTCCAGGCCCGATTTTGGGTTGGCAAAGGCAAACTCTACCGATCGTTTTATTACCCTGTTTATTTTATGCTGAATATCTTGCGGCAAATTGCGGTTAGCCACTATACCGCCTAAGGGTATAGCACAACCTGTACGTTTTTCCCAGTAGTCGCCCAGGTCGATAATTTTTTTGAGGCCTTTGTCCTGGTAGGTAAAGCGGTTTTCGTGAATGATAAGGCCAATATCGGCACGGCCATCTAAAACAGCATTTTCTATGTCCGAAAAAACAACCTCTTGCTTATTGGTAGCTCCGGGGAAAGCCAGGCTTAGCAAAAAATTAGCAGTGGTGTATTTGCCGGGGATAGCGATCAGTGGATTGACGATTTCAGATTTCAGATTTACGATTTGATTTTTTTCCAAATCCTGAATCGAAATTTCGGTGTTCGAAATTAAAAGTGGTCCCACGCCAAAGCCTAAGGCACTACCTGCATCCAGTAAAATATATTTATCGGCTGCATAGGCAAAGGCATGGTAACTTAACTTGGTAATATCTAATTCGCCGCGAAAGGCTTTTTGATTCAGCGTTTCTACATCATCATAAAAGACTTCAAATTCCAGTCCCTCGGTATCTATCTTATGATGTATAAGCGCATCAAAAATAAAAGTATCGTTTGGGCAGGGCGAAAAACCTATGGTTAGTTTCATGTTTTATTGTTGTAATGTTGCAAGGTTAAAACGTTGTAACGTTGGCAAGCTGAATAAAACCTTACAACTTTGCAACTTTTAAACGTTCCAACAACTCCAGCGCAAATGTATTCAGATTTTTAACGGCAAGCCCTATCTGCCAGTTATCGCGGTTACGCTTTTCAACGTAATTTGACACTGCCCTGATCTGTATGCAAGGTACCATTGCAGTGTTACAGGCATGAAAAAAAGCCGCGCCTTCCATGCTTTCAATTTGCGAGTTATGCCGTGCTTGCAGCTTTTGGATGGATACCTGGTTACCATGTACAGTATTTACCGTTATGGCTGTGGCTTGTGTAAGTTTAAAATTGTTAGAAAGGTTGGCAATGCTTTGGGTTGCCTTAAATGTACTTTCGCCAAAGCCCATTTGTGTAATGGGCAAAAAGTTTTCATCATCTTCGGCGCCTAATTCGCTAAGGGTGTCTTCGGTTATTTCAACAATATCGCCTAAGGGTATGCAGCGGTCAAAGCTGCCGGCAATGCCCAGGTTAATGGCTAAATCGTATTGGTTTGCTGCCAGTTCGCGCCCCAAAGCATAAGCGGTTGCTACCATACCTACGCCTGTTGTTAAAAGTTTAAAGTTTGAAGTAGAAAGTTCAAAGCTTGCCGTGGTGCCTATACTTTCTATTTTAGACTTTAAACTTTCGACCTCGAAAGCAGTAGCCGTTACAAACAATACGCGCATATCAATATAATTTTTGACAGCTAAGATAAAACAACTCACCTGTTTTTGTTTTGTATATTTGCACCATTAATTGCTATGATGATACATATAACGCGCAAAGAACATTTTAACGCCGCACACCGCATGTACCGCGAAGAATGGAGCGCAGAAAAAAACGAGGAAGTGTTTGGCAAATGCGCCAACCCCAACTGGCATGGACACAATTACAATTTATTTGTAACAGTAAAAGGCGAAGTAACTCATGCCACCGGCTATTTAATTGACCTTAAAGAGCTAAAGGTGATCATAAACGATTACGTGATAGAGAAGTTGGATCATAAAAATATAAACAAGGACGTTGATTTTATGGCCGGCAAAATGGCATCGACGGAATTGTTGTGTATAGAGATATTTAACCAGCTAAAGGGGCCCATTGAAGCTTATCCGGGTGTGTTTTTACATTCGGTGAAACTATACGAAACCGAAAACAACTTTGCCGAGTACTTTGGCGGATAAACTTGACCCATGAATAAAGATAACAATATTCCCGACAGGGACTCGGGCATTAACGGCTACCAGAAGATTGACCGCTACAACCCCGAACTGATAAAAAACCTATCGGGCCTTTACCACGAGGTGCTGAAAGATATCGGCGAAAACCCTGAACGTGACGGCTTATTAAAAACGCCCGAGCGTATGGCCAAGGCAATGCTATACCTTACCCATGGGTATGACCTTAGCGCCAAGGATATCCTTAATTCGGCTATGTTTAAAGAAGAGTATAGCCAAATGGTAATAGTAAAAGATATTGAAGTATACTCGATGTGCGAGCACCACATGCTGCCGTTTTTTGGAAAGGCGCATGTTGCCTATATACCCAACGGTTACGTTGTTGGGCTAAGCAAAATACCGCGTGTGGTTGATGTTTTTTCGCGTCGCTTGCAGGTACAGGAACGTTTAACCAACGAGATACGCGATTGTATACAGGAAACGCTTAACCCCATTGGCGTTGGCGTAGTTATTGAGTGCAGGCACCTGTGTATGAGCATGCGTGGTGTACAAAAGCAAAATTCGGTAACCACCACATCGGCATTTACCGGTGAGTTTTTAAAAGAAAAAACCCGTACCGAGTTTTTAAACCTGATATCATCTAAATTAAGTTAGTGGCCCCCCATCCCCCTAAAGGGGGTGAAGGTTGGCTACATTATATAATTAACAATTAAAATCTTATTCCCCATTTAGGGGGTTAGGGGGCAACACATGAAAGCATACATTTTCCCCGGGCAAGGCGCCCAGTTTACGGGTATGGGTAAAGACCTTTATGAACAAAGCGAACAGGCCCGCCAATTATTTGAACAGGCAAACCAAATATTGGGTTTCCGCATTACTGATGTAATGTTTGACGGTACCGAAGAGGACCTTAAACAAACCAATGTAACACAGCCGGCCATATTTTTACATTCGGTGATATTGGCTAAGGTATTGGGCGACGATTTTGCCCCTGATATGGTAGCCGGCCATTCCTTAGGCGAGTTTTCGGCATTGGTATCGGCCGGTGCATTATCTTTTGAGGATGGATTGCGTTTAGTGGCCGCACGTGCCAATGCTATGCAAAAGGCCTGCGACCTGCAGCCCGGCACCATGGCTGCCATTTTGGCCCTCGACGATTTTACTGTAGAGGATATTTGCCGCCAGGTAAGCGATGTGGTGGTACCTGCAAACTATAACTGCCCCGGCCAATTGGTTATATCAGGCTCGGTAGCGGGTATTGATGCCGCTTGCGAAAAAATGCTGGCTGCCGGTGCCAAACGTGCGCTTAAATTAAATGTTGGCGGTGCATTCCACTCGCCATTGATGGAGGCCGCCCGCGTTGAATTAGAGGAGGCTATAGTGCAAACCACCTTTAACACACCCGTTTGCCCGGTTTATCAAAATATAGATGCTAAACCATATACCGATATAGCGCATATCAAGCATAATTTAATTGCACAGCTTACAGGCCCGGTTAAATGGACACAAACCGTTATGCACATGCTTGACGATGGTGCCACTTTATTTACCGAAGTTGGGCCAGGTAAAGTATTGCAGGGGCTGGTTAAAAAAGTTAATAAAGAAGCAGAAACAACAAGTGCTGTAATAGTATAGTTACAAAGCCACTCACATATGGGTGGCTTTATTTTTTCTTTCATCTTTGAGTACATTTAAAACGATTTGACTACCGCAGGGAAAATTCGGGGATTGCTGGCTTTGCTATTCGTCAGCCTATTGTTTACAGCAATTGTTGTTGAAAAAACGTACACCCCTGCAAATAACTTAACGCAAACCGCCAGGATACTCGAAAACAACCTGCACGATAGGGAAAACTACGTTTACGCGGCAATTAACGATCAAAAAACGCTTAACGAGATTAAGCTGCTATCGGTTAACCCCACAAAAGCCGTACAGTATATAGACAGGTTTACCGTTAAAAAGAACATCTGGATATTTACCTACATCAACAATAAGCTGGATTACTGGACAGGGGTTAAAGTAATACCCGATGATGTGAGCCAAATAAAAGAGGGCTCATCATTCCTTAAAATGCCTAATGGCTATTACGAAGCTATTAAGCATACTGAGGGCGCTATAACAATAGTTTTTTTTATACACGTAAAAAACAACTATACCTTCACCAACAAATACCTTCAAAACAACTTTAATAAGGAGCTAACCACCGAGGATAACATTGATATAGCTGATTTTACCGATAAGGGTGTTTATGCTCTACATGATGTTAACAACAGGTACTTGTTTTCGGTTAAGCTGGTAAAAGAAAAGCTGAACGAGCGGTTCTATTATTTTGTGGTTGCTTTTTGGCTAATGACCATCCTCACGCTATGTGTATTAGTACACAACATTATAAGCTATATGGCCCGCAGGCAGCAGGTGTATTTGGCCTTATTGGTGTTGGCTGTGTTTATTATAGTGTTTAGGTTTGTTAATTTGCATTATGGCTGGCCAAACTTTACCAGGCCGTTAAAGCTTTTCGACCCTAATATTTACGCGTCAAATTATGTATTCCCTTCCCTGGGCGATTTTTGCATCAATATCTTAGCGATAACCTGGTTCAGTAGCTTTTTATACACGCAGCGTAATCATCTTTTAAAAGGTATACCGGGTAAAGCGGTAAGCTATGCTGTTTTTGCGGTTTGTATATTGGTGCTTGTGGTTACATCTACCACTTTGCTGCATATTTTTTACGGGCTTATTGTTAACTCGAAGATCAGTTTTGATGTAAATAACGTGCTTAACCTTTCGGTATTTAGCCTGCTGGGGGTGTTAATGCTGTGCTTTAGCTTTTTAACATTTATATTATTAACCGAAACCATACTAACCATTTGTATCAAGCTAAATATAGCTGTAGGTATACAGGCGGTGCTTTTTATAGCAACTATTTTAATTATCACAGCCGTAGTAGGTGTTTATGTAGAGTTTAGCCTTTTTTATGTGTTTTGGATGGTGTTGGTATTAATAAGGGGGCACGCTTATTTTTATAACGACAGAAGATTTACATCAGGTGCATTTATTAGCATCGTAGTTATTTGCGCATTAATTGCCTCAACAAAACTTAACCGCTTTGAAGCCGATAAAGAAAGGGAAACACGCAAGGCACTTGTACAAAGGCTGGAAGTGCCCGACGATGCTACTGCCGATATCCTTTTTAAAAAAATAGAGAAACAAATAATAGTCGACCCGCTTTTAGTGCAGTATTTCCGCACGGCCGACCATACCTCCGATTACCTGAAAACACGCTTGCAAAAGCTGTATTTTGACAGATACCTATCCAGGTACGATTTTAAGGTACATGAGTACAATGACGATAACCAGCCCGTATCGGCCGATAAAAACTATACACTGGATGTTTTTAAGGATATGGTGGTTTACAGCTCCTTTAAGGTATCAGATTATTTTTACCGAGAAAACGACTCATTTGGTTTCCAAAGCTATTTTGCCATATTGCCGGTAATTGATGAAGGCCGAAACCTGGGCACCATTGTAATTGAGCTTAGATCCAAACCGTTATTGGCTAACGGTACTTTCCCCGAATTGCTGATAGATAAAGAGATTGTTCCGGCCGACGAGTTTAAAGATTACTCCTATGCTTTTTACACCGATAATAGCCTGGTGGGGCAAAGCGGCACCGTTGTTTATAGCATAAAAAACACCTCGTTTAAAGGGAAACTTAAGCAGTTTACGTTCGCCAATACAAAGAGTGCCAAACAGGGCTGGTACAATAGGTTTACAAAGTTTAGCCACCTTATTTATCAGCCCAGCAAGCGCAACCTTATAGTGGTAACTAAAGACAGCAACCTGCTGTTGTCTAACATTACCGCTATTACTTTCTTTTTTGTGGTGATACTGTTATTTGATGCTCTTGTACTTGCCATACGCCTGTTATGGATCAAAGTAAGAATATTCAATATCAATAATAACCGTATCAAATGGGGCTTTAAGCTCAACTTTGATAAGATATTATATAAAACCCGCATACAATTCTCTATGATATTTGCCGTGGTGGTAACGCTTGTTTTGGTAGGGTTTATTACTTTTTTTTCTATCAGTAGCCAATACCAGGCGCAGCAGGATAAATTGATCAGGTCTAAAATAATGCAGCTGGCATCGGCTATAGAAAGTTCGTATCTAAGCAGTTTTACAAAGGATATTAATGAGGAAAGCAGGGTAAACTTTGACAGATTGGCCGACACCTACTCGGCCGATATTACACTGTTTAATTTACGTGGCGTACCCTTAATGTCTACCCAGCCTAAAATTTACGAGTATGGGCTTATAGCCCCGCGCATAAACGGCCGGGCATTTATTGCGTTAAGTAAAGAGCAAAAATCTGAAGTGGTGAACGAAGAGAAGGTGGGCAGCCTTGTTTACAAATCGGCCTATGTGCCTTTGCGCAATTTAAAACACGAAACTGTTGCCTATTTGCAACTGCCCTATTTTTCAAATGTTACTGATTATACCGAGCAAATTGGCTCGTTGCTAAATATAATGATAAACGTTTACGCGCTGGTGTTTATAGCCATTGGTTTATTTGCCGTAATTATAGCCCGGCAAATTACCGCGCCCCTTAATTTTATACAATACAATTTAAGCCGCACCATTTACGGTAAGAAAAATGAGCCCATCAAATGGGAGCGCGACGATGAAATAGGTGCGTTGGTTAAAGAGTATAACAACATGATAGCTGCACTGGAAAACAGTGCCCAAAAGCTTGCTCAGAGCGAGCGTGAGACCGCCTGGCGCGAAATGGCTAAACAGGTTGCTCACGAAATTAAAAACCCTCTAACGCCATTAAAACTGGGTTTACAGCTGCTTGATAAATCGTGGAAGGATAAAGACCCTAAGTTTGATTTGAAGTTTGAGCGCTTTAGCAAATCGTTTGTTGAGCAGATAGAAAGTTTATCATCAATTGCCTCGGAGTTTTCGGCATTTGCAAAAATGCCCGATACCCGCATCGAGTCCATAAACATTTTTGATATGCTCGGTCAGGCCGTTACCATTTTTAAACATATGGACAACGTGACCATCTTAATGCAGATACCCGACGATCCGTTTTTTATCAGCGCCGATAGGGATCAGTTGTTACGCTGCTTTAACAACTTGTTGAAAAATGCTATCGAGGCTACCCCACAGGATACGCAATGCGTTATTGAAATAAACTTTTTAACTACCAGCAAAAATATATTGCTTACTATAAAGGATAATGGTAACGGTATACCTGAGAATATGCGCGATAAAATATTCGAGCCTAACTTTACCACAAAAAGTTCGGGTACAGGACTTGGTTTGGCATTTGTTAAAAACTCCATCGAAAACGCCAGTGGTAAGGTTTGGTTTGAAACCACTACCGGCACCGGTACTACATTTTACCTAAGCTTCCCTGCTGTAAATGAGGCCGGCTTATCTTAAAACGGTAACATAGCCCGAAAGCTTGGCCGATCCATTTTTTACATCGATGATATAGTAGTATGTGCCTGCAGGTATTGGCCGATTATTGTAAGTGCCATTCCAGGGAGTGCTGTAATCTACCGAGTGATAGATCTGTTGCCCTGAGCGGTTAAAAATGCTAACCGTGCTACCCGGATAGGCAACTAAAGCCTTTATCTCCCAGGTATCGTTTACACCATCAGCATTAGGGGTAAAGGTATTGGGTATAACTATCGGCAGCTTTATTAAGATGGTTATGGTATTTGAAACGGGCGCTGTAACACACTTGTTTTCTTCAGATATGATACAGGTAACTTTATCGCCAAGGGTTAGGCCCGCGCGTGTATAATTAGCGCTATTAAGGCCCTCGTTTACGCCGTTTACCTGCCATTGATAGTTAACATTGCCGGTATTTGCTGCAACGGCAGTAAAAGTAACCGCCTCGTTGGCTTTTATATAATTATCTACCGCAGTAGATGTAATACTAACCGAATTGTTGCTTACGGTCTTAACACTTACGGTTTCCTGGTTTGATAAAACAGGCCCTGCCGAGCAGAGCACCGATGATAACATGCTACAGCTAACCTTATCGCCATTTTGCAAGTTTGTTGCAGTATATTCATCGCTGTTAGTGCCAACATTTTGGCCGTTTACTATCCATTGGTATTTGGGCCGTTCGCCCCCGTTTGCAACGGTAGCTTTATAAGTTAACGCCGAACCGGCACACGCATTAACGGTGTTTGTAGCTATTGTAATTCGCGCTGCTGCTGCGTCTGGCTGCAGGTTAACCACAAAGCGGTTAGACTTCTGCGGCGTACTTATATAACACTCACCTGTTGTTATTAATTCGCAGGTTATAACGTCACCATTTTTTACAGTGTTCACTACTAAGCCGGTATGATCGGTAGCTCTAATAAAAACGCCGTTTATATACCAAAGCAATCGGTAATTGCGAAACATGTTAAGGGTATAACCTGATATTTCTGAACCTATCGTGATCTCGTCGCCGCTGCAAAGCGGGGGAGGGTACGTAAGGTCGTAAATTCGTATTGTAGGCGTTGCGTATGGGTAAGTATATATACCGGTAACACTGTTTGATGTGCCGCTCAGGTTGTTTTCGGAATTTTTAACAATACATCTAACTACATCCCCAGGCTTTATTTTTATGGATGTATTATTAATAGTTAACTTAGGGCTGTTACCGCCAACAGATACCCCGTTAAGCTGCCATTTGTATACCGGGTTTAAACCGCCATATGTTACCGAAGCGGTGTAAATAAAAGCGGTATTTTCGCAAGCAACGTGCTGGTTAGTACTTACAACTACCAAAGGCGGATAGACATGAACTTTGGTAATAATTACAGGCTTCAACTTTAACGGCAAGCGGGGCGTAAAAGCGTCGCCTAAACATTTAACGGTTACTGCAACGGCACAAATCAGCAATAAAAATAAATTTAAAGCTTTGCCGTAATTTTTAAATGCCATTTAAATTGATGTATAGCCTGCCTAAATATACACCCCTTGTGCCAATTAACGCACCGTTTTAACAAAAAAACCGCCTGAAACACTGTTCAGGCGGTTTTTTTGTTAGTATTAAGTTGTTACTTATTTAAGTGTAAAACTTGTTTTACCCATTGTATAACTATCGGCATACAACAAAACGGTATAGCTGCCTTTTTGAAAAGGCGTAGGGTTAACCCAATCTATAGTGTAAACGCTGCCGTCATCTTTATAATCGATAGCAGTTTTATAGGTGTACTGCAAATCCTGGCTATCGGCGTTAAATGTACCTGAATCTGTTTGCGTAATCAGGTTGCCGGTTGGGTCAATAATCCGTACGTATACGTCATGCAGTGCTTTTTCGGCAACGGCATTGCTGGCAACAGTAAAGTTTATTTTTATTTTGCTTGCCTGTTTGGCTTTTGTAACGTCGACTTCCTTACCACTGTTTTTTACCTTATAGGCAACCACGCTGGCCGTACCCACCTTAATAGCCGATGCTACCTTTACCTTGGTATCAAGCTCCTGGTTTTTTTGCTCCAGGTCAGAAGCCTTTTGACTAACGGTAGCCAAATTGGTTTTTAAGGTATCGCGTTCGGTAGCAAGGGTGGTGTTCTCTTTTTTAAGTTCTTCAATGTCGGCAGTGTATTTAGTAACAAAATACCTTAATTGTTTAATGTCTTCCTGTGCTTTGCTTAATTCGGCTACGGTGAGCTTTCCTTTGGCTAATTCACTGCGTAAAACTTTGATCTTAGCTTTTAACGAATCGTTTTTAGCTTGCATTTCTACAGTCATTTTAGCGCGACCTGCATTAACCTGCTCTATTTGCGCTTCAAGGCTGTCAAGTTCGGTTTGTAACCTGGTTTTTTCGTCATTTTGATATACGATCTTGGTATCCGACTTGTTTTTTTGCATGTACAGGTACACATCAGTACCTAACAAGGCTACTACAACAGCTATCAAAAAATAAATTACGTTCGAGTTCTTTTTTGGCGATTGTTGTTCCGGTTGAGGAGAGTATTCCATGTTATAATAATTAAAGGTTTAAATAGTACCAAAGGCCTAAAGGCCTTTAATTAGCTATAGTTGCTTTTAATATTGTACCTAAATGTAGGTAAAATGCGCCGCAAAATAATAAAAATCTGTTTGCTTGCAGCACTTATACCCCTAAGGGCTAAAATTAAGTACAATATGATTAAAACACAAAATGCGTGTATTTATTATGTTAATAATAAAACTGCTTATTGATGAGTTTATATCTTTGCAGCTTTTAAACAAATAGTCGCTTAATGCATCTACATAAATATATTTCTGCCTTTATAGCTTTCTCCTTACTATATACAGTATCAAACGCACAAACAACTGCTACCGAAACTACCCAACCCGAGCCAAAGCGCGAGTTTCGTGGTGTTTGGATAGCTACGGTAGTAAACCTTGACTGGCCGCAAAACGCCCGCGGTACCGAAGAAAGCCAAAAAACCGACCTGATAGACCAGCTAAACGCTCACCAGCGTACCGGTATCAATGCTATAATGTTTCAGGTAAGGCCTGCTGCCGATGCCTTTTACGCTAAAAGCCGCGAACCCTGGTCGAAATATTTAACCGGCACACAAGGCAAGGCACCAACTTATGATCCGTTGGAGTTTGCCATCGAAGAGGCCCATAAACGCAATATGGAGCTGCATGCCTGGTTTAACCCATATCGCGCTACTTTTGATGGCAAGTTTTATACCCTTGCGCCAAACCACATCACCCGTACCAAACCCGAGTGGTTTTTTATTTACGGCGGTATAAAATTATTTAACCCGGGCCTGCCGGAAGTGCGCGAATATATAGTACAGGTGATATTAGATGTTGTAAAAAACTACGATGTAGATGGCATCCATATGGACGATTATTTTTACCCCTACCTTATTGATGGCCAAAAAGTAAACGACCAGGCTGCTTTTGAACAATACGGAGAAGGGTTTGATAATATTAAAGACTGGCGCCGGAGCAATGTAGATACATTGATAAAAATGCTGGGAGATAGCATACACAAAGTAAAACCCCGCATGAAATTTGGCATTAGCCCATTTGGTATATGGGCCAACAAAGCGCAAAACGAGGAAGGGTCGGAAACTGCCGGTGGCTCGTCATATTATGAGAACTATGCAGATAGCCGCCAGTGGGTACAGCAGGGTTGGATAGATTATATTAATCCGCAAATATACTGGCATATAGGCTATCGCCTGGCCGCTTTTGAAAAGCTGCTGGACTGGTGGAGCAACAATACCTATAACCGGCACCTATACATTGGGCAGGGGCCATACAGGTATTACGAGCAGCGTAGCCCCGCGTATAAAAATCCATCAGAGATACCTAACCAGATACGTTTATTACGTGCTAACCCCCGCGTACAGGGAAGCGTGTTCTTCAGATCGCAAACGCTTGTGGCCAATGCGAACCATTTAGCCGATACGCTTAAGCACAACTTTTACCGTTACCCTGCCTTGCCCCCGCCTATGCTTTGGCTCGACTCGATAGCACCGAATGCACCACAGGGTATTGCGGCCAAATACGAAGGCAAAGCCGGCATAACCTTAAAATGGCAGCCACCGCTTTTAGCCAGGGATAGCGAGCCGGTTTACGGGTATATTATTTATCGTTTTGAAGAGAATGACAAGTTTGAAATGAACGACCCTAAAAACATATTGTCTATTCAGTATAATACCATACCTATTTACCAGGATACAAACGTACAGAGGGGCAAATCGTACTATTACGTGGTAACGGCTATCGACAGGTTGAAGAATGAAAGCGACCGCTCGCCGACAGCCGCGATTAGTACACAATAATTAATCTAACTTGATCAGGCCTTTATCACCCAATTGCAATAGGTACATGTTCAATTCACTATCGCCCATGCCGTATATTTTTTCGGTGGCCCAAAAGGCACGATAAATATCAATGGGTTTATGGGTGCCGCTATTATAAATAGCCAGCAGTTTTTGATGGATGTAGTTTAGTCCGTCGCTGTTTACCTCTAATCGTTTTAAATGGGCGCGCATTGCGGCCTGCAGCATATGCAAATTACCCCAAAAGGTGGTTTCGGTTAGCCATGTTTTTAAACGGTCCGCATTGTTGCTTACATAAACGTCCCATGCTTCTGCTGCTAAAATAAAATCATACTCGCTTAATTGCAGGCGTATATTGTCGTACAGATAGGTAAGTTGTTCTCCATCCAATTCGCCCATGCCTGCAAAGTCATCCTTGCCGGGATATGTGTTCGGGCATATCAAATATATCGCGCGCTCGTTAAGGTCAGCCTGTTGTTTCAAAAGCATCATTACCCCTAGCATATTTACCTGGCAATGCAGGTCAAATTCAAACCAAAGGGTTATTTCATTATAACCTAAATTCAGCTTTTCTAAAGGGGCTATTACACTATCGTGATAGTGACCGGGTGTTTCGCTAAAGTTTTCGCATATCCAGTTGCTGCGCCGTTCCCAAAACTCGGCTGATGATATATCGGCAAGCAACGGCCCTTGTGACAGCACTTCCCGCCAAACCAAAACATCGCCATTAAGCCCGGTTTGTTCAAAGCCGGTTAAGGTGGCATCCCCGTTTAGTATATGCAGTGTGTTATTCATTTAGCAGGGCCTTTAAATTGTCTAATGTATCGGCTTCTTCTTTTGGTTTATCCTGCCGCCAACGCAATATACGCGGAAAGCGCAAAGCAATACCCGATTTGTGCCGTGTCGACCGGTTTATTCCTTCAAAACCTATCTCAAAAACCAGTTCGGGTTTTACGGTACGTACAGGGCCAAATTTCTCTAAAGTATTTCGCTTTATAAAGTAGTCTACCTTGTTTATTTCCTGATCGGTTAAACCCGAATAGGCCTTGGCGAAGGGCACCAGCTTATCGCCATCCCATACGGCGAAGGTATAATCGGTATAAAGGTCTGCGCGGCGGCCGTGGCCTTTTTGGGCATATATCATAACGGCATCAACGCTTAGGGGGTCTATCTTCCACTTCCACCAGTCGCCACGGCGGCGGCCTACCTGATAGGTGGCGCTTTTGCGTTTAAGCATAATGCCTTCGGCTATCATAGCACGCGACTGCTCCCTTATTTCGGCCAGCTCGTCCCAACTTTTAAAATCAATTAAGGCAGATATCCTGAACACCTCGGGGAAGGTGGTTTCCTGCTGTATTTTTTCTAATATTTTCCTGCGTTCCGATTGTGTTTTATGACGGATATCCTCTCCACCGTATTCCAGGCAATCGTAAGCTATGGTAGCAACCGGGCTATCGGTTAATATTTTTTTACTGAGATTTTTGCGGCCGATACGTGTTTGCAAAACATTAAAAGGCATGGGTAACCCATCCTGAAAGCTTAATATTTCGCCATCCAGTACCGTACCGTCTGGCAGGGCATTTAAAAAAGGGTGCAGTTCGGGGAATTTTTCGGTAGCCAGGTCTTCGCCGCGACTCCATATAAATATTTGGCCGTCGCGCTTTATCATTTGCGCACGTATGCCGTCCCATTTCCACTCGGCCTGCCATTCGGCGGCTTCGCCTAAGGCTGTGTTTATTTCGTCGGCGGTTTTCCGCTTTTCTGATGTTTCCTGTATGGGGTAAGCTAAAAAGAATGGATAGGGCCGTGATATATTATCAGCTGCATTTTGTTCCTGCACCAATTGGTCGTAAGTGTAATCTTCGGGCATCCAACTACCCATAATACGGTGGGTTAATGCCGCGGACTTAATGTCAGTAATATCGGCAAGGGCCTTTATAACCAAATTTTGCGATACCCCTATACGGAAACTGCCTGTAAGCAATTTGTTAAACACAAAGCGCTCCTGCCTGTCCAGCATGGCCCATGATGCCAGCAACCAGCTCTTTTTTTCTTCTTCGGTTTTGTTAGCTATGTTGTTTATTTCGGCTATCCATTCGGTTAGTGTTTTGCTGCTGCTCTCGGGGCTCTCAGGCATCAATAGCGACATTGTTTCGGCAAGGTCGCCAACTACATGGTAGCTTTCTTCAAATAGCCATACGGGGATATTTGAGGCCTCTATGGCCCAGGTGCGAATTAAGGTAGAATTAATGGGCCGTTTGGGCCGCCTACCTGTAAACAAGGCCAGCATATGCATTTTATCGGTATCGGGTACGCTGATAAAATAATCTTTTAAAACCTTTACCTTTTCGTTGGTTTTGTTGGTTTCATCTAATGAGAGGAATAGTTGTGCAAAGGCTTTCATATAACCGACTCCTTTTCCACATCACCGGCTGGTGTCGTTTCTTTTTTTTCCTCACCCTCAGTAATGCTGGCATCTTCTTCCTCGCCACCATATAGGGTATGCACCTCGTGCGCGTCAAATCCTATTTCGGTTAAATAACGGCTGAACGACGCAGTATAGCCATGAGTTAAATAAACCTTTTCACAGCCCGTAGCATCAATAGCGCTTATCAGTCCATCCCAATCGGCATGGTCGCTCATAATAAAGCCCCTATCGGCAGCACGCCGGCGTTTGGCCCCGCGCAGGGCCATCCAGCCGCTGCAATAACCAAAGCTGTATGGGCCAAATTTACGCATCCATGGTGTGCCTACTGATGATGGCGGTGCCAGTATAATACCTTTGCGCACCTCTTCTTTTGATGAAGTGGCTGTAATACGTTCTGTTGGGTTAAGAATAACGCCGTTGCGGCGCAGCGCTTCGTTGGTATTTTCTATTACGCCATGCGTATAAACCTTGCCGTTACCCATATCAAGGTTTTGAAGTATTCGCTGAGCTTTACCTAATGAGTAACCAACTAATACAGTAGCCACGCCATTTTCAAGGTTGGTTTGCCACCAGTTATTTACATCGGCAAATATTTGCGCTTGTGGCTTCCATTGGTAAACAGGCATGCCAAATGTACACTCAGATATAAAGTGATGGCACCTTACAGGCTCATATGGTGTAGATATCCCGTCGTCCTCGGTTTTATAATCGCCGGATACTACCCAAACCTCACCTTTATACTCCACCCGTATTTGAGCCGAGCCGATAACATGCCCCGCCGGGAATAGGGATACCTGAACGCCATTCTTTATTACGGTTTCGCCGTACTCAACGGTTTGCAGGTTAATATCGCCAAGGCGGTAGAGCATTACCTCGCGCGATAAGTGGTGCGCCAGGTAATGCTTGTGTCCCCAATAGGCATGGTCGGCATGTGCGTGGGTTATAATGGCATCGTCTACGGGTTTCCAGGGGTCAATATAAAATTTGCCCTGTTCGCAGTAAATACCCCTGTCGGTAAATTCCAGTAATGGTTTGGCCATGTTATCATTAACCCGTATAAGTCCAATTAGTTTTTGCGCTGGTATAGCCGTAGAATTTAGTCTTCGGGCGGAATAGTAAAATGGCAGCCCTCCAAGCTTTCGTTAACTCTTAGCTGGCAGGATAGACGTGTATTATCTTCAATAGAGGGTAAAGTATCCAATATATCCAGCTCGGCATCGCCCGGCGGGGGAAGTTGCTCCGCACCGGTTTTCACCTGCACACGGCAGGTTGCGCAAAGCGCCATGCCGCCGCAGGTAGCCAAAATATCGTATCCGCTGCCTTTAAGCACTTCCATCAGGTTAAGGCTTATGCCTTCTGGGACTTCTATCGCTGTTTGCTTTCCGTCCCTATCCTTTACATTAAATGTGATCATGCTAGTTCTGTTATGCCGTAAACGGTGGTGTATTTAAACGTTAATCTTTGATCGGGGTAAACGTGTTTAAATGCGCTTTGGGCCATTAAGGCGGCTTCGTGGAAACCACAAAGTATCAGCTTTAATTTACCCGGATAAGTGTTGATATCACCTATAGCATATATGCCCTCAACATTCGTGCTATAATCAAACGTGTTTACCTCTATAGCCGATTTATCAATTTTTAACCCCCAGTTTTCTATCGGCCCCAGCTTAGGGCTTAGTCCAAATAATGGTATAAAATTATCGGCCTGTATATGCTGGTCCTGCCCGTTTTGGCCCGTAATAGTAACCTGTTCTAAGTGCCCTGCACCATCTAATGCTACCACCCTTGATTTTAGCACCAAATCAATTATACCTGTACGTGCCAGTTCTGCCACTTTTTCGGCAGCATCAGGCGCGCCCCTAAACGTATCTCCGCGGTGCACCAGTGTTACTTTTTTGGCAACATTAGCTAAAAAGATGGTCCAGTCTAAAGCCGAATCGCCGCCGCCGGCAATTACAATATTCCGGTCTCTGAAGGCTTCGGGGTTTCTAACGGCATATAATACGCCTTTACCTTCAAATTCTGCTAAGCGGTCAACCTCAGGCTTGCGCGGTTCAAAGCAACCCAGGCCACCTGCTATAACTACTACCTTGCAGTTAATAAGTGTGCCCTCGTTGGTGCCGATTGTCCAGGTACCATCCTGCTGTTTTTCTAATGTTTCCACGCGTTCGCCCAGGGTAAATCCGGGGTGGAAGGGTGCTATTTGTTCAGACAGGTTATCAACCAGTTGCTGTGCGTTTATAGCCGGGTAACCCGGAATATCATATATTGGTTTTTGCGGATAAATTTCTGATAGTTGCCCACCCGCCTGCGGTAACGAATCAATTAAATGGCAATGCATTTTTAATAACCCCGCCTCAAAAACGGCAAACATGCCTGTAGGCCCGGCACCTATAATGCCTATATCTGTAGTTATCATATTGTTATTTATTTAAGATGCTAAATTTTGATAAATTTTATTCAGTATGGTTTTTAGCTGTTCGTAATCCTGCTCAGTAAGGTTTTCCCAGGCTTTCATGCGTATATCATCAACCTGCGGGGCAAGCTCAGTTAATTTAGCAGCGCCCAACAGGGTTAAGTGCACCGTAAAGCTTCGCCTGTCATCTTTGTGCATAACGCGTTCTGTTAACCCCTTTTTGCATAGCAGATCTATTATGCGGGTTAGGGTAGGGTTGTCCTTGCCGGTAATTTCGGCCAGCTCCTTTTGCTTTAAATATTTATCATTATCCAGGCTTTTAAGTATCAGCCATTGGTCAACAGTAATATCAAAACTGCCCGATGTAAACCTTTGCTGGGCATAACCTTTAACTTTGCGCGCCGTGCGATCAAGCAGGTGGGAATAGCTATCAAATTTTTTAGTTGTCATACTAATAATTAGTTAAACAAATTTATGGATAAATTCTGTATTGCCAATTATCATAGGGCAATAAAAAGAGCTGTAATAAAAAAGCCCCGCTCAAATTTTGAACGGGGCTTAAAAGCTATTTGTTTACTTATTGCCTTATACTGGCAGTTTTGCTATCTAAAGTGATATAGTCTGTTAAAATTTGCCCTGCTTCCCGCTTTAAAAAGTCAAGGTCTTCATTTTTTGGTTTCTTCTCGCCTTTTTTCAAAGGTTTTAAGCCTAAGGCAACCCTGCGCTGGTTATCGCGTTCAAAGGCTTTCGCTTCGTCGCTGTCGCGTTGTTTTTTTAATTCCTGCTCGTTTAGGGTGATGCTTTTTTCTGCTTCTCGTTTTTTCATTTCGGCAATATCATCCAGCAGGTATTTGTAGCTATCGCTGCTGCTCATGCGCTGATCGTGCAGTTTTTTAAGCTGAGGTAAAACGGAAGTAAAGTCGCCGGTTTTTTGATACTCGCTTTTGGCTATCATATCAAAAGGCATAGCCGATGGCTCGGTGTCTTCGCCATATTTATCCAAAGGAATTACCGATGGGAAATCGATATCAGGTATTACCCCTTTATGCTGGGTAGAGCTACCACTTATGCGGTAAAACTTGGCAATGGTTAAGTTAAGCTGGCCAAATTTGTTTTGGCTGCCGGTTGCTACGGTTTTTTGTTTACCGGCCAATTGCGCCAACTTATCGCGTAAGGATTGATCGATCACCCTATCCAGGTCGATAGCGTTTTGTACCGATCCTTTACCATAGGTTTGTGTGCCTAATATTAGTCCACGGCCATAATCTTGTATTGCGCCTGAGAAAATTTCTGATGCTGATGCGCTAAAGCGGTCAACCAATACGGCCATTGGGCCACTGTAGGCAATTGCGGGGTCTTCGTCCTGGTTTACATCAACCTGGTCGCGCGAGTCGCGAACCTGCACAACCGGGCCGGTTTTAATGAACAGACCGGTAAGCTCAATAGCTTCCATTAAGGAACCGCCGCCATTTTCGCGAAGGTCTATTACTACACCGTCAACGTTTTCGCGTTTTAGGGTATCTAATATCAATTTCACATCGCGGGTGGTGCTTTTATAGTTAGGGTTACCCGCCTTGTAATCGTTAAAATCAAGGTAAAACGCCGGGATAGAAATTACGCCTATCTTAACTGTTTTACCATTGTTGTTGTAGGTACGTATTTCTTTTTGAGCAGATATATCTTTCAATATGATCTTCTCGCGTACCATTTCAACCACTTTTGGTTTGGCATTGGCCGCATTACCTTTTGGTAGTATTTGCAAACGTACGGTAGTACCTTTTGTACCGCGTATAAGCGATATGGCGTTATCTACCCGCCAACCTACAATATCCTGAAACTCGCCGGTTTTGCCTTGTGCAACACCAATAATCCTGTCTTCGATGCTTATTTGCTTGCTTTTATCAGCAGGGCCGCCGGCTACAATGCTTTTTATGGTTACATACTCGTTCTCGCTTAACAGCGATGCGCCAATACCCTCAACAGAGCGCGACATATCAATATTAAAGTTAGCCGCGTTTGTTGGGTTAAAGTAATTGGTGTGCGGATCTACCGCTTCGGTAAAGGCATCCATAAACGCCTGAAAAACGTCCTGATTAGATAACTTATTTGATTGCGACAGCACATTGCTGTAACGTTTTCTTAAAGTTTCTTTATTAGCAGCAGCATCTTTACCTGTAAGTTTAAGGTTAAGTAAGTCGTATTTAACACGTTGCGACCAAAGCTTGTGCGCGTCCTCAACAGATGACGCCCATGGCTGGTCATCACGGTCATAAGTAAAGGTCTCGTTCTTCGAAAAATCAAAATTGTTATTTAATTGAGCCAAAGAGTAATCAACATACTCTTTATACCTTTTTTGGAAAACATTAAACATGTAAAAAATATCGTTAAGGTTGCCGGTTTTTATATCGTCGTCCAAAACGGTTTTGTACTGCTCAAAATCTTTTATATCCGATGCTAAAAGGTAGTTACGGTTCTCGTCCAGCTTTTTAATGTAGCGGTCAAAAATCACGGTTGAAAGCGAATCGTTCAGCTGAACCTTTTTATAGTTGTATTGGGCTATAAGGCCGGCCACTTTTATACAAACAACGCTTTGCTGCGCATCGGGTTGTAAATCGCCCGGGTCAAGTCTGCGAGCTACGGGTTTTGATGGCGCTGCGTTGCAAGCCACTGCGGCGGCTAAAACCAACATTAAATATAATTTCTTAAACATATCTTTTGTGCTATTTAAATCGGGTTTTGTATGAAACATCAATACTTGTGCCTGTTTTAATTCTGGTTATAAAAAAAGAGACAGCCACAAAGCCGTCCCGCTAATTTATTGAATAACAATATTACAATAATGTTTGGTTTGTTTTATTATAGGAGCTGCATTTTACGCAAATGTTACAAAAAGATATCAGCCTATTTTGATTTGCCCGTAGCATCAACAGCTTCGGCGTATCGCAACTCAGATTTTGGCAGCCATACCTTATTGCTTTGCACAAATTTTACCCTTTCATCAATACGCCTAACATCGTCAGCACGGCCGGTTGTAAGGGCCAGTTGGCGGGCCTCGGCAAGATCCTGTTTGGCCTGTACCAGGTCGCCCAAGTCGGCTTTAACCATTGCAAGGCTTACCAGGCTGTTAATGGTGTGCTGATGATCCATCTGCTGTTTTGATAGCTGGATGCTCTGTAAATAATACCACTTAGCTTCAGATAAACGGTTTGCCTGCACATATATTTTAGCAAGTTCGCTAAAATCGTAACTGGCCATGGCATACTCGCGGTAACGCATATTATGCTGTGCCGATCGCATGGTCATTCGTTCGCCAAGTTCGAGCATATAAGGGCTGGGAGGGAGTTTTATAGCAACAATAAAACGACGTTCAAGAGGCTTTAAAGACTTGATCATCTTTTTAACGGTATTGTCTTTTACCTGTGCAATTAAGGGGTAGCGTTTATGGCTCTTAAAGTCGCCGCGCCACCATTGGGCGGATGCCGATAAGCTGATAGTACAAAGGAGAACTAAAATTATATATCGCATTTAATTTTTTTCGCCGGGGTATAGTTAAATTAACTGGTATGCAAATATAAAATATATTTGAATGATATACAAAGGATTAAAATTATTCAAAAACCTCAATTTCGCCATCGTGCAAAGCCCAAACCATGTAGGGGTGGGTATCGGCATGGTAAATATCGCCGGTGTTGGTAATGCCAATTATGCCGGCAAAGCCGTCGTATGGTTTCATCTCGTCTAAGGTTTTTGCTGTGGCTACAGATAGCGGCATACCATCAGTTACCCGCGTAACAATTTTTGTAGCTACAGATCCGCTTACAATATCTTCGCCTACGCCCGTGCACGATATGCCGGCATATGAATTGGCATAATTGCCCGCGGTAGTAGCCGAATCGCTCACACGGCCCGGCATTTCAAAGCCTTTGCCACCGGTTGATGTAGCCGCAGCTATATCGCCATATATATCAAGGGCTACGCAGCCAACGGTACCTAAACGTATAGAGTCGCTTAGCTTTTTTTCGTACTCCTTACGGCGCTGTGGTATTTCGGGGTTATAGTAGGCAACGCCATTATTGGCGGCAAAAGTATTGGCGCCGCGTCCGCTTAACACGCGGTCTTCGTAGTCCATCAGTTTTTCGGCAATGCAAATGGGGTTCTTTACATCTTCGATATTGATAACCCCCGAAAATTTTTGTGTTTTACCGTCCATTAACGATGCGCTTAGCCTTATTTTGCCATCGCTTTGTATCTGCGACCCGGTGCCGGCGTTAAACAGCTCGCAGTCCTCTAAAAGGCAGGTAGTATATACCACGGTTTGCAGGGCGGTATGGCTCTCTAAATATTTGTGGCCTAACTGCACAATCTCGCGCAGGGCATCCTGCTTAGCCTTTTTTACTTCCTGGTTTGTTAACGATTCGCTAAAAAACCCACCGTGTATGATCAGCTTCATTTATTGTAATAAATCATTGTCCTGCGGGGCGCTAACAAAAACACCCTCCTCAACCTTTGCAACCTTTTTAATGATCATGCGGTGCTGCAACAAGTCGTATTTATCAAATATCGACATCACATGCACCTTTAAGTTCTCAATAGAAACAGGGTCGCCTATCTCTACGTCATAAACGTTAGTTTCTACAATATTCTTGCCATCAACCAGCATTATTAATCCGGAGCCTATTGCTTCCATCATATTGCCTTCGGTTATCAACAGGCCGGCATCTTCGCCAAGGCCTATGCCCAGTATGCCCGGGTTAGTAGCTACAGCATAAAGTAAACGGCCTATGCGGCCCCGCTGCACAAAGTGCGTATCAACAATAACCGAATCTATAAAGCCAAGGCCGGCGGTTATTTGCACTTCGCCTTTTATAAGGGCTTCGTTGCTTTGCCCGCGGTATATCATGTGGGTTGATGCAGCTGCAGCGCCGGCAGATGTGCCCGCTATCACAAAATTCTCGTTATTATAACGGCTTTTTAGTATCTGCAAAAATTGGGTGCCTCCAAAAATGGCGGTTAGGCGTAATTGGTCGCCACCGCTAAACATTACTACATCGGCCTTGCTTATGCGCTCTAAATACTCGGGGTTTGCAGCATCCTCGCGGCTTTTTATGTGCAGCACGTTAATATGTGTAACATTTAATTGGTTAAATGCCTTTATATATTCGTTGCCAACCAGCTCGGGTATTTGCGATGCCGTGGTAATTACTTCAACAACAGATCCTTCGTGTTTGTCCGACTCGGTGATGATGCGTTTTAATATCCCTTTTTCAAAAAACTTGATATAATTGGGCTGCCTAATATGTTCAAGTACGCTCACATTGCTGCCCATATCCACAGCACCTCCAATTATAACCAGCTTTCCTTTCGGCACATCCATAATCTTACTATCAGTTATTACAAATTAAAATAAAATTCATTAAAAACTAATGTATTAATTAATAAAAATGCATTTATTGCTGAAAAGATTTTAAAACATTCATAAGTTTTTTAGCTTTAAAATTATTAATCCATCATTTTTAGAAAGCATCTATGAAAATTGAAAATATACAGGTATTACGTGGCCCAAACATTTGGAGTGTTAGCCGTAAAAAGCTGATACAAATGCGCCTTAACCTGGAGGAAATGGAAGAGCGCCCATCCAATACGATAGATGGCTTTTACGAGCGCATGAAAGCCCTTATACCCAGTTTGCATTCGCATCGCTGCTCGCCTGGCGTGCCGGGCGGCTTTTTTGAGCGCGTTATTGCAGGCACATGGATGGGGCATGTAATTGAACACGTTGCTTTAGAGATACAAACCCTTGCCGGTATGGATACCGGTTTTGGTCGCACCCGCGAAACTAAAACCCCGGGTGTATACAATGTGGTATTTGCTTACCTCGAAGAAAAGGTTGGCGTTTTTGCTGCCGAATCGGCTGTGCGCATTGTACAGGCGCTTATAGATGGTGAAGATTACGACCTGGAGAAAGATATACAGCAAATGCGTGAGATACGCGAAAATACCCGACTTGGCCCAAGTACCGGCGCTATTGTGGAAGAAGCCATAGCGCGTAAAATTCCATGGATACGGTTAAACAATCAATCGTTGGTGCAGTTGGGTTATGGCAAAAACCAGGTACGTTTCCGTGCCACCATGACCGAAAAGACCAGCAGCATTGCCGTTGATATTGCCAGTAATAAAGATGAGACCAAACGTTTGCTACAGGAACAGGCTATCCCGGTTGCCAAGGGCATGACCATTAGCAGCACCGAGCAGGTGGTAGAAGCCATTAAACGTATTGGCTTCCCGCTGGTGTTTAAACCGCTTGATGGTAACCACGGCCGTGGCATAAGCATTAACATACAAACCATTGAGGATGCTATTGCAGCCTACGAGTTTGCCGCACGCATATCGCGCCGTGTTATTGTAGAGCGGTTTGTAACCGGGTTTGATTTTAGGGTTTTAGTTATTGATAACAAAATGGTAGCCGCCGCCCTGCGCGACCCTGCCCATGTTAAAGGCGATGGAGAACTAACCATACAACAGCTTATAGATAAAGAAAACACCGACCCACGCCGCGGCTACGGGCACGAAAACGTACTAACCTTAATTGATGTTGACCGCGATACGCTTGATCTGCTGGAAAAGAAAGGCTATACCTTAGATACCGTACCTGCGAAAGGTGAAAAAGTGTTTGTGAAATCGACAGCTAATTTAAGTACGGGCGGTACATCTGTTGATGTTACCGACCATGTGCACCCGCAAAACATTTTTATTTGCGAGCGTATATCTAAGATTATAGGCTTAGATATATGCGGTATAGATATTATGGCCGAAAACCTTACCGAACCGCTTACCGAAAACGGAGGCGTAATATTAGAGGTGAACGCTGCACCCGGCTTTAGGATGCACATTGCACCAAGCGAAGGCTTGGCACGTAACGTGGCAGGGCATGTAATTGATATGCTTTATCCGGCTGGTAAATCGGCACGGATACCTATTATTGCTATTACCGGTACCAACGGTAAAACTACCACCACGCGTCTGATAGCCCACATCGTAAAAAATAATGGGCACCGTGTAGGCTTCACCACTTCTGATGGTATTTACGTGCAAAACAACATGATGATGAAGGGCGATACCACTGGCCCTGTAAGCAGCGAGTTTATTTTAAAAGACCCTACCGTTGATTTTGCCGTGTTGGAAACCGCGCGTGGTGGTATACTGCGCTCGGGCCTGGGTTTTAGCTCGTGTGATATTGGCGTAATAACCAATATACAGGAGGACCACCTGGGGTTATCAGACATACATACCCTTGACGACCTGGCCCGTGTAAAAGGTGTGGTTATAGATTCTGTAAAAAAAGACGGATGGGCAGTTTTAAATGCCGATAACAAGTACTGTGTTGAAATTGGTAAAAAAGCCGATTGTAACGTAGCCTACTTTAGCCGAACAGAAAACAACCCTATTATTAAAGCGCACTGCAAAAAAGGTGGCATAGCGGCTATTTGCGAAAACGGCTATATCACCATACAAAAAGGCGACTGGAAGATACGGGTACAGCGTACCATTTTAATTCCGTTAACTTTTGGCGGTACGGTGCCGTTTATGATAGAGAACGTTTTGGCAGCAGCACTGGCTACTTTTTTACACGGATTTAAAACCGAGGATATTAAAATGTCGCTGGAAACCTTTATACCATCGGCGGCGCAAACACCTGGGCGGATGAACATTTTTGAGTTCAAAGATTTCCGCTTTATGATAGATTTTGCGCACAACCCTGATGGCTTTAACGGTATCAAATCGTTCCTGAGCCATATCGATTCGCCGCTTAAAATAGGGATCATAGCCGGTACCGGCGACAGGCGCGACGATGATATACGCGAGATAGGTAAGATATCGGCAGAGATGTTCGATTACATCATCCTTCGCCAGGAAAAACATCTGCGCGGCCGCACCGAAGAAAACATACTGGAATTATTGATACAGGGGATCAAGTCGGTTGATCATAGCAAATCGTTCGAGATAGTACCCAAAGAAATAGATGCCATTAAACACGCCATGAGCCTTGCCAAGCCGGGTACATTTATTGTTGCCCTAAGCGATGTGGTGGATAATGCCATCGAAACGGTACAAAACTACCAGGAACAAGAACGGAACGGTTTGTTTAACGTGTAGTACCTCACCCTGCCCTCTCCAAAGGAGAGGGTTTGATGAACTGGTTTTAAGTCCTCTCCTTTGGAGAGGATTTAGGTGAGGCTAAATAATAATGCCAAAGCATCATGCTCGCCACAGTTCTGTATGGCTGCCATTGTTGCGCTATTAATATCAAGTCTTCTTTGGGCGTTTCCTTTGGCAGGCCTTTTAGCTTTTTTATGGCGTTTACAATAGCCAGATCGCCAATGGGTAACACATCGGTGTGTTGTAACACAAACATCAGGTAAACATCTACCGTCCAATTACCTATGCCTTTTAAGGCGCATAATTGGCTGCGAATGTCTTCATCTTCCATTTGCTCAAATGCGGCAAGATTAATTTGTCCGCTTAATATAGCCTCAGCCAAAAATTTGATGTACGACGATTTTTGCCGACTGCAGTAACATTCACGCATTTCGGCATCTGTTAATAATAAAACCCTTGCAGGCGTTATCTCGCAAACCCGCTCGCGCAGTTTATTTAAAGCAGATAATGCCGATGCCAACGATACCTGCTGCTCCAGTATAATATGTACCAGTGTTTCAAACGTATTAGGCCTGGTCCACATAGGCGGATAGCCGTAGGTATTAATGATGTTGGCAAGGTCGGCATCCAGTAAGGCCAATTCGTCGCAAATGGAATGATAGGTGGCGTGTGTAAACTGTTGGGGCATATAATTGTTAATTTAAAATTACTAATTTTTTTAGGATATAGCATTTCTATTTCTGATTTTTACATATGATGAATAACCTGCCGCCATTAGCCGAACGTATGCGCCCAAAGTCGTTAGATGATTATGTGGGGCAAAAGCATTTGGTGGGGCCGGGCGCAGTTTTGCGTAAAGCCATTGAAAGCGGCACGTTGCCGTCTATGCTGTTTTGGGGGCCGCCGGGGGTGGGTAAAACCACGCTGGCTTATATCATATCCCAATCGCTTTATCGCCCGTTCTTTTCGCTAAGCGCCATAAATTCGGGCGTTAAAGATGTACGCGAGGTAATAGAAAAAGCTTCGCTTTTAAAAGAGCAGGGCGAAGTATTGCCCATATTGTTTATTGACGAGATACACCGCTTCTCCAAATCGCAGCAGGATTCGCTTTTAGGGGCTGTAGAGCGGGGCATTGTTACGCTGATTGGCGCTACTACCGAAAACCCCTCCTTCGAGGTAATATCGGCTTTGCTATCGCGCTGCCAGGTTTATATTTTAAAACCTTTGGAAGAGCAGGATCTGTTGGATCTGTTAGAAAAGGCTAAGAAGGATGATGTTGTACTCAAGCAAAAAAACATCACCATTAAAGAGCACGAAGCATTGTTGCGCCTAAGCGGCGGCGATGCCCGTAAACTGCTGAATATTTTTGAGTTGCTGGTGAATGCCTTTGACAGTAAAAAAATAGTGCTTACTAATGATATAGTGCTGGAGCATGTACAACAAAACATGGCCCTTTATGATAAAACCGGAGAGCAGCATTACGATATTATTTCGGCCTTTATCAAATCTATGCGCGGCAGCGACCCCAACGGTGCTGTGTATTGGCTGGCCCGTATGATAGTAGGCGGCGAAGACCCGCTGTTTATTGCACGGCGCATGCTGATACTCGCATCGGAGGATATCGGTAATGCCAATCCCAATGCCCTTTTATTGGCTCAGGCTTGCTTCGAGGCGGTGAATAAGATAGGGATGCCCGAATCACAGTTGATATTATCGCAAACGGTTATTTACCTGGCTACATCGCCTAAAAGTAATTCGGCTACCACGGCTATAGGTGCAGCCATTGCTTTGGTGCGAGAAACCGGCGACCTGCCCGTACCCCTGCACCTGCGCAATGCCCCAACCAAACTGATGAAAAACATAGGCTATGGTAAAGATTACAAATATGCCCATAGCTACGAAGGCAACTTTGCCGACCTTGATTTTTTACCAGAGGCCATAAAGGGCACCAAAATTTACAACCCCGGTAACAATGCCCGCGAAAACGAATCAAAAGAAAAGTTAAAGAAGCTTTGGGGCGACCGCTACAAATATTAACCGTTAAGATAAATATTAACTATTACTTGCCCGGTTGCTTTAAAAAGTCTATTTTCCGTACCGGAAACACGGTATTGTAAAATCGCTGAATCTTTTTTTAGAAACATAATTATATGATCTCAACTTTTTTTAGTCACGAGTTAAAATCTTTTTGGCGGTCAAAAAATACGGGCAAAAGCATAGCCATTAAAGCGGTTATGGGGATATTGATCTTGTTCCTGCTGATGTACGTGGTGGTATTGGGTGTTTTCTTAGATCTAATACTGTCCAAGTCGTTTCCGAAGGAGAACCCGACCGTAGCCTTTTGCGGTATCATATTGGTTTACTTCCTGTTCGACCTGCTCATGCGTATGCAATTACAAGAATTACCAACCCTTAAAGTACAGCCTTATTTGCATTTAGCGGTTAAGCGCAATAGTGTGGTTGGTTACCTGGCCTTAGCTGCCCTGTTCTCATTTTTTAACCTGTGGCCCATTATCATCTTTACGCCGTTTTTATTTAAAGTGATATTGCCTGCATCAGGTGGTATAGCGGTGGCTGCATTTTTTGTGTCTATTGTAGCCTTATCGGTGTTTAATAACTACCTGTCGTTGTATGTAAAGCGCAAAGCTAACCTAAACGGGTGGGTGTTTTTAATATTTGGCGCGGCACTTACCTTAATTACCTGCGGCGATTATGTATGGCATTTATACTCGTTGCGCAGTGGTTCATACTACTTTTTTGGCAACTTAATAGGCAAGCCCTATTTGGTGCTATTGCCGCTTATATTGGCAATTACCATGTTTTATGTTAATTTTTATTATCTAAAGGGCAACCTTTACCTCGAGGAACTGAGCACTACAAAAGCATCAGCGTATAAGAGCAGTACCGAGATACCTGTGCTTAGCCGTTTTGGCAGCGTAGGCGATTTGGTAGCCAACGAAATAAAGCTGATACTCCGCAACAAACGCCCGAGATCGGCCCTTTTGATGGGGTTGTTTTTTATGTTTTACGGATTGATATTTTACACGCAGAAAATATACGGGGAGAGTTTTAAGATATTCATAGGAATGTTTATGACCGGTATATTTATTATCAGTTATGGGCAGTTTATGTATAGCTGGCAGGGCTCGCATTTTGATGGTATACTGGTAAGTAAAACCAAGTTCAGCGATTTTTTAAAAGCTAAGTATATGCTGTTTACCATGGTATCTACAGTGGCATTTATACTTACCACGCCTTACGTATACTTTGGCTGGAGAGTAGTAATGATACACTTTATCATGTATCTGTGGAACCTGGGGATTAACACCACCATCGTGTTGTTTTTTGCCAACCGTAACTATAAACGTATCGATTTGTCGAAAGGGGCGTCGTTTAACTGGGAGGGCGTTGGTGCTACGCAATTGTTGTTATCGTTCCCGTTATTGTTTTTCCCTTACCTGGTATTTTTACCCTTTAAATACTTAGATATGCCTAATGTGGGATACGCCGCATTAGCTGTAATAGCACTAATATTTATTGCTACACGTAACTTTTGGATAAAGCAACTTGAAGCTGATTTTTACACCAAACGATTTAAAATAGCCGAAGGCTTCAGAAATAAATAAGACGATGATCGAGATAAAGGATTTGAAAAAGGTTTACAACGGCGTAACCGTAGTAAACATACCCCAACTGGTAATTAACAAAGGCGAAAGCATAGGGCTGGTGGGTAACAATGGTGCCGGTAAAACAACCCTGTTTAGAATGATATTGGACCTGATACGCCCCGAAAGCGGCCAGGTTTTATCAAAAGGCGCACCTGTTGCCGGCGGCGAAGACTGGAAGAATTACACCGCATCGTACCTGGATGAGGGCTTTTTAATAGACTACCTAACTCCCGAAGAGTACCTATACTTTATAGGTGGACTGCATGGCCAAAACAAGGCCCAGGTAGACGAGCACCTGTTGGGTTTAACCGACTTTTTTAACGGAGAGATACTAAAGAAAGGCAAATACATTCGCGACCTGTCAAAGGGTAACCAATGTAAGGTTGGCGTGGGTGCTTGCCTGCTGCAACAACCTGAATTACTGATGCTTGATGAGCCTTTTGCCAACATAGACCCCAGTACCCAATTCAGGTTAAAGAACATTTTAAAGGAGCAAAACAGCAAGGGCGTTACTACCCTTGTATCCAGCCACGACCTTAACCACGTAACCGATGTTTGCGAACGTATATTGCTGATGGAGAAGGGTAAAGTGATCAAGGATATTGCTACTGGATCATCCACCCTATCGGAGCTGGAAGAGTATTTTGGTGTTGGGCAGATATCCAATACTATTGGTGCTATTGATACAGAAGAGAACCATTAAACTACCGTTATGTACCTGATAAGAGAAGCAACAACAGCCGATGTTGACGCTATTTTACAGATAGCCCAACAAACCTGGTGGCCTACCTATTCGCCTATTCTGTCTGAAGAGCAAATAACCTATATGCTTACTGAATTGTATACTAAAGACAAGATATACAAGCAAATAGCAGATAATCAACAGGTGTTTATATTACTGGAAGAGCAAGGCCTTCCGGTAGCTTTTGCAGCTTATTCGCCAAGGGACGAGGACCCTGATATATACAAACTGCACAAGCTTTACTGCCTGCCCGTTACCCAGGGGAAAGGCTATGGAAAGGTGCTGATAAACGAGGTTGCTGACCGTACAAAAGCCGCCGGGAAGCAGGTTTTAGAACTAAATGTGAACCGCCATAACAAAGCCAAAAGCTTTTATGAAAAGATGGGTTTTACCATTGCTTATGAAGAAGACATCCCCATTGGGCCGTATTGGATGAACGATTACGTGATGCGTAAAAACTTATAAAAGTATTGTTCGTTCCCGTTCAGCGGATTCCATTTTTTTGCAGGCTTAGCTGTAAAAAATTCCATTTTTTTGTTCGGGTACTGCTAACTAATATAATAAAAATATTTCAGATATTATCTATAAAGATCAACAGAATATCTGGCAGACAACCTTAAGTAGGGGTAAATGCGGGTAACGTCGTCGGCATCTTTGTAGGTGCTGCGCAGGTTTAAATACCCCGGCTCGGTAGCTACCGAGAGGGCCTTGGTAAACTGGTAACGCACCTCGCCTGTTACCGCATGTAAAACATAATGCGATTGGTTGCCATTTACTGTTAGCAGCCAGGCACCCCGGTAATCTACCCCTACGGTAAACTTATCCATCAGGTTTAAACCGGCACCACCGCCCCAGCTACCACCCATGGTGTAATCGTATGCGCGGCCCCTAAAAACACCATGGTTAGGTATAGCGGCAATCAGCACCGGCCCGCCGTTTACCGATGTGGTAAACTTAACCCTGCTTGATACGTCGTACTGCGAAAAGATGTTCATCTTAACGCTTTGCCCGCCATAAAAGAACGCTTCGTTGCTGATGTAATCGTAATTGGCAGATAGGATGGCCAGATGTTGCAGATCCTTATTAGAACGTATTTCCCAGCCGGCCAGCGAGCCGTAGACGTTTACCGAGTTTACGCCCGAGCTATCGTCGTTACCAAACTCCACGTTGGCATAAATGTTACTAAAGGGTACCCGGTAATCTTTATAGCGGTTACCATACATTAATCGGGCACGGCCAAACCAGCCAAATTGCCCGTAGTTGGTTACCGCGCCTACCTTAGCACCAAATTTGCGTATACCCAGGTCAAACTCGGCGGTTAACCGGGTCGAGTCCCTGTCGGTAGGGTTGCCGTATACCTTGCCCCACTTGCCATCAATAATGCGGTTAAGGCCATTCATAGGGTTTATTAAAAGGCCTACCACTTCGTTCACCTGGCGTTTAAACCCACGCTGCCGGTTATTGATAATTTTGTTGGCAAAGCGGTAGGTCATCTCACCCAGTACAATACCGCCAAAGCTGGTATTAATAAAGTCGTTTGGCGATGGCGGGTCTTTTTCGCCAAAGGTTTCCCATAAGTAACTGCCCGCAAAAGCTGCCGGGGTCGACTGCCAAAAGCTATAGCCATTGGTACGGAAAGCGCTAAAATATAAGCTGCCATGGTAAGGGTGTGCAAACTGGTTGGTTACAAACAGGTCGCTGTCCCAGGTCCAGCTGTTGGGGTTAAGGTTGTGGCCAAAGGTTTTAAAAGATGTTTTGGCGAAATCTTCCTTTAGTACAAAGCGGTCAAATAGTTGGGGCACCACTTCGGCTCCAAGCAATTCAAAAGCGGCGCGGCCAAATCTTTTTTGTTGTGGGGGCGGTGGCAGGTAGCTACGGGGTTTAGGCGGGGCTTTGGCAACCGTATCGGTTATGAGTTTTTGAGCATCAGTTGCGGTTTGTGCGGATACATAGAATGGCGCGGCAAGCATTACCAAAAGCAATAAGGCAAAAAACCGTGTGTTATGACAGGTAGAGGTTTTAGTCATCAGTATAGGTTCAGCTAAAATTATACTAATGGCAAAAGCCTATAAATGTTTTAAAATTGTTGCTTTAATGTTAGGTGGATATTAACAGGGGTTATGCGCTTGACTGCGGCCTTAAACAAAAATAGCGGCAAGATCACCTCTTACCGCTATTAAAGATATCATATATACCTTCTTACTTCTGCCTGAACCAAACCTGCACGGGTGCACCCGAAAAATCGAAATTTTGGCGAAGTTGATTTTCTATAAAGCGGTAGTAAGGCTCTTTAACATACTGCGGCAGGTTGCAAAAAAACGCGAACATGGGCGATGAGCCGGCTATCTGTGTAATGTATTTAATTTTTACGTACTTGCCTTTTAATGATGGTGGCGGGTAGGCCTCGATTATTGGCAGCATCACCTCGTTTAGTTTTGAGGTTGGTATTTTGCGGCCGCGGTTTTCGTAAACCTGGTTGGCTACATCAATTACCTTAAGCACGCGTTGTTTTTCTAATACCGAAGTAAATACGATGGGTACGTCGCTAAAAGGGGCAATTTTTTGGCGTATCTGCTCTTCAAAAACTTTAATGGTTTTATTGTTCTTTTCTATCAGGTCCCATTTGTTTACCACAATAACAACGCCTTTCTTATTCTTCTCGGCTAGGTGAAACAGGTTTACATCCTGCGACTCCAAACCTTCTACAGCGTCTATCATGATGATCACCACATCCGCTTCTTCTAAAGCCTTAATGGTACGCATTACCGAGTAAAACTCGATATTCTCTTTCACCTTGGTTTTTTTACGCATACCCGCAGTATCTATCAGCATAAAATCGTGGCCGTACTGGTTGTAATGGATATGGATAGAATCGCGCGTGGTGCCGGCAATAGGGGTAACTATGTTACGGTCTTTACCTATCAGCGCGTTAATGATGGATGATTTACCAACATTAGGGCGGCCAACTATGGCATATTTGGGGCGTTCGTTCTCTTCAAAGGGTACGTCTTCAAAATGCTTAACTACCTCGTCCAGCAATTCGCCGGTACCCGAGCCCGTCATAGACGATATGGTGTATATTTCGCCAAGGCCCAGGCTGTAAAACTCGGTAGCATCGGCCATTTGCGCGTTATTATCCAGCTTGTTTACCACCACACAAACGGGCTTGTTACCCTTGCGCAGTAAATTGGCAATTTCGTCGTCAAGGTCGGTAATGCCGGTGGTAACATCCACCATAAATAAAATTACGGTTGCTTCTTCAATGGCTATCAATACCTGCTCGCGTATGGCTACTTCAAAAAGCTCGTCAGAGTTGGCTACATAACCGCCGGTATCAATAATGGTGAATTTTTTGTCGAGCCACTCGGCGGTGCCGTAGTGCCTGTCGCGGGTTACGCCGCTAAAATCGTCAACAATAGCTTTACGGCTTTCGGTTAAACGGTTGTATAAGGTTGATTTGCCAACGTTGGGCCTGCCTACTATGGCTACTATATTACTCATTTCAATTTTAGATTTTAGATCTCAGATGTACGATTTGACCTGCTCAAAACGCCCTCATAAAACCTTATGCTAATTTACAAATCCGACCAGCATAAATCTAAAATCGTCATTCGTAAATCGTAATTCTTTTTCTCTATTCGTACCCGAATTTTTTCAGGTAATTTTTTTTGCTGCGCCAGTCGGGTATCACTTTTACAAACATCTCCAGGAATATCTTTTTCTGAAAAAAGTCTTCCATATCGCGGCGTGCATAGGTGCCAACAATTTTAAGCATTTCGCCTTTGTTACCTATAATGATGTTTTTTTGCGAGTCGCGCTCTACGATGATCTCGGCACTTATACGGTGCAGTTTTTCGCCTTCAACAAAGGCGGTAACAATTACCTCGGTGCTGTAGGGAATTTCTTTTTTGTATTGCTTAAATATTTGCGCCCGTATCATCTCTGATGCGAAAAAGCGGTCGTTCCTGTCGGTAAGGGCGTCTTTTTCGTAATAAGCGGGGTGCTCGGGCAGGTGCTCCAGCACAAAATCCATAATAGCTTTAATATTATGATCGTGCAGGGCCGATATGGCAAAAACCGCTACGGGCTTTAACCTGTCCTGCCAGTATTCAACCTTTTCCTTTACCTCTTCTTCTGTTGATAGGTCTATCTTATTAATAAGCACTACCAGCGGGGCTGTCGAGCCTTCCAGCTTTTTAAATACGTCCTGTTCATCGTACTGCTCGTTAATATCGGTAACCAGTAAAATAAGGTCGGCATCCACAATAGAACCATCCACCTGGTGCATCATGCTCTCGTGCAGGGCATAGTGCGGTTTGATGATGCCGGGGGTGTCCGAAAATACGATCTGGTAATCCTCTTCGTTAACAATACCCAAAATACGGTGGCGGGTGGTTTGCGCCTTGGGTGTGATGATAGACATTTTTTCGCCCACAAGGGCATTCATAAGGGTTGATTTACCCGCGTTGGGCTTACCAATTATACTTACAAAACCTGCCTTGTGTGCCATAAAAAAATAATTAAAATATTATTTGGACTGCAAAGAAACGAATTATATCTTTGCAGTCCAATTAAAAGGAACAGCAAATTGCTTTTTTGACAATTGGAACAAACATTTCGGAGTTATGCCCGTTATGTAAAATACCAAAAAATAGTGCGGGATGGAGCAGTTGGTAGCTCGTCGGGCTCATAACCCGAAGGTCGTAGGTTCGAGTCCTGCTCCCGCTACCTCAGTTAAGTCAAAAGCCTCAAGTCGAAAGTCTTGAGGCTTTTTTGCGTTTCGAGCAGTTGGTAGCTCGCCGGGCTCATATCCGTTGGCTAACGGACGTAGGTTCTCCCCAAGGCTTTGGGGACCGCTACCTCAATTAAGTTAAAAGCCTCAGATTTTCATCTGAGGCTTTTTTGCGTTTGGAGCAGTTGGTAGCTCGCCGGGCTCATATCCGTTGGCTAACGGACGTAGGTTCTCCCCAAGGGGTGAAGCTTCATTCAGCCGAGCGGTTCGATAAGCACTTCCGTCAAAACATAGTTTTTCAGGATATATCGAACCAATGATACTGCGCTTAAAAATCTGTTTCGTTCTACCCGTTTCACATTCCAAATCATATTGTTAAATTCGTTTCGGCCTATTACAATCAAACATACTTTTATTTTGACTGACCAACCAGTAGCCTCTCCCGGCACAACCGAAAGTCTTAAACGCACCATCGGTGTATTTGGGTTAGCCTGTGCCATAATTAACATTACCATCGGTACAGGAATATTCATATTACCTGCCCTGGTTGCCGAACATTTAGGTGCTGCCGCGATTATCTGTTTTTTGATATGTGGTTTACTGATTTTTTTAATTGGCCTTTGCTTTGCCGAAGTTGGCAGTAAGGTTACCGGTAGCGGCGGCACATACGCCTACATCGAAGCCGCGTTTGGCCCATGGATGGGTTTTTTAGCGAATAATATTTTTTGGCTTAGCTGCTGTTTGTCTGATGCTGCTGTTGCAAACGGTTTATCGAAAACGCTTGGCTATTTTTATCCGCCGTTAGACACCACTCTGCGGCCCTTATTCTTCCTGCTGCTTATAGGTATTTTTACATGGATAAATATCCGCGGATCAAAGGGCGGCGTAAATCTTGTTATTGCGGCAACTATTGCCAAAATAGTTCCGCTTGTTCTACTTGTGGTTTTTGGGATAAGCCATATTTCAGTAGCAAATCTTAACTGGACAAGTTCATTTACTTTCGGTAGCTTAAGCTCCGCTACGCTTATAATTTTCTATGCCTTCATCGGAATAGAAAATGCCGTTGCCAACAGCGGTGAATTTAAAAACCCATCCAGAGTAGTTCCCTTAGGTATTTTGTCAGGACTTTTTTTTGTGTTATTGCTGTACATCGCTATACAACTTGTTACGCAAGGTATATTGGGCACTCAATTATCACTATACAAAGATGCCCCGCTTGCTGAAGTGTCCAAAAGGTTGTTTGCTTACACAGGAATTATTTTGATCACCGTTGGTGCTGCAGTTTCGATGCTTGGAAGTTTAAGTGGGGCTATACTTGCCATACCGCGCGTTTTATTTGCCGGCTCAAAAAATGGCATTTTCCCTGAATTTTTAGGAGATGTGCATAACAAATACATAACCCCACACAAAGCAATTATATTTTACGCAACTATCGATTACCTTTTTGCAGTGTTTGGCGCATTTAAACAACTGGTGATTTTATCAACGGCTTTTGTATTGCTGATATACCTTGGCGTTGTGCTCGCTTCAATAAAACTTAGGTATACCGGGCCGCAACAATCCGAAAACACATTCACCACGCCAGGAGGGTTAACAGTTCCAATTTTAGCTACCATTACTATTATGTGGCTGCTTTACAGTTTAACTAATCCCGAAATAATTGGAATGATTATAGCACTTGCCGCCCTTTCTACAATTTATCTGCTGATGAAACTGTACAAAAACCAAACAAAACGCAAATTGGGAACATCTTAAAATAAAATTGACCCAAATAGGATGCGAACCACCATTACAATGCAACAACAGTTTGCAAATCTTTGATCAAGCGATTTGATAATAGTCCTGTTAGGCCTACCTCAGTTAAGTCGAAAGCCTTGGGGCTTTTTATGCCTGATATTTCTTTGTTAGCTGCCGTGATCCGCCAAAAAAATTATATCCCCGTGTACCAGGACCATCCCGCCTTAATATCGCCGGCAGGGTCAGTAAATTTATCGGTTACAATTATGCGCTGCAAAAATTTAACGTTTTTGTAGCCTATCTGTGTTTCAACCCTCAGGCGTAGCGGCGCACCATTGCGCGCGGGTAGGTCCTCACCGTTCATGGTATGGGCCAGTATGGTTTGGGGGTGGAAGGCATCCAGCATATCAATGCTTTCGCTATAATTATCAAAACCGTAAAAGCATACAAACCGTGCGGATTGTAATATGCCTGCATCCTTTAGTAGCGCGCTTAGCGGCACGCCGGTCCATTCGGCTATGGCACTCCAACCTTCCTCGCAGGTGTGCCGGGTTATTTGAGTTCGTGCGCCCAGCTTTTTAAGGTCGTCCATCGAATATTTACGTGGTTTTGCAACCGAGCCTTCTACAGTAAGTACAAAGTCTTTAAAATTATTGTGCTGCAGTTGCTGATAGTCCTTACTATATGCCTTTGTACTGGCGGGGTTGGCAGGGTCGCCAATATCTGTTACCGGGAAACTGGTTATATCGCTTTTTTGATATTCTGTAGCAAGGGCACGCTGCGAAAGCAGGCTACGCTGGCTTATATAGGTAAGGTTGTCGCCCATGCGCAAAATATTGCCATAGGTTGGCGGTAACTTTTTAAGGCACCCCGAAAGCAACAGCGCCCCTGCCGAGGTTAGTCCGGCTAAAATGGCCTGTCGCCGGTTCATCGTTCTTTTTTTTCTCATTGTTACCTGCCAAAAGTTATTGCCCAAATATTTCGTTTAAAGCCTGTTCTAATTATCATCACTATATGCACCAGTAAAAACAGCAATAGTAATACAGCCGCAAAAAAGTGTATGGTACGCGCCGATTGATGCCCAAAAAATATTTTTAACAGGAATGGATATGATGCCGTTATAGCCGGCGACATAGTTAAGCCGGTTAAAATAACCACCGGGAACAGGAAAAAGATAACCAGCAGGTAAGTGATTTTTTGCAGTGGGCCATATTTGCCTGTGTAGTGCGTTTGCCTGCCAAAATGTGCCGTAAGATCTTTCCAAAGCCGCTTAAAATTAAACTCGGCGCGGGCCGGTGTTAGGTTATTGCGAAAATGCCGACTATAAAAACCGGCTATAAAGTAGATGATACCGGTAATAACCATAAACCAGGCGGCCAAAAAGTGTGTACTGCGGCCCCAGCCATTCTGGTTAAAAATATCGTAGGTACGGGCCGCGGATATCTGCTTGCCCGTTAAGTTTTTAAAAGGCATGGTTTTACTCCATCCGCCATGATGATAGTTGCGGCTGATAGGTAGCTCAAACAGCGCGGGGGTAAGATCGTTACCCGCCTTGCCCCAATAAAGCCTGGGATGCGACATTAAAATAACATAGCCGCTAATGGTAAGCGCCAAAAAACTTAGCGTAATTATAAAGTGCGTACCCCTTACCCAGCGTTTATGCTTTGTAGCGTGGTTTTGGCCGTTTTGTGATACCATCGTTTTTAGCTGGTGATAAGTAAGGTTTAGATTACCTATTAAAGATAGGGTATTTTGTTAATATACAAACTATTAAGCCTTTAGGTACCGATGATGAAAATGAAAGGCTGCGGAATTAAAAAAATCAAAACTTTCTCAAATATTAATTATTTATCTAATAGGTTAATTTAATAAATAGGTTATGGGAAAAGATAAGAACGGCGGCTTTGTCCCGCCAAAAGGAAAGCCATCAGGCAATGGGCGCGAAACACATCATTTAAAAGACGCGTTTTCGGTTACCGACCCCGAAACTGAAAACGAAATAGCGGCAAAATACACTAAAGATGGTACTGATGAAATGGCAGAGGGCATACATGTACGCCATGTAAACCGCAACCTGCACAAAGGCGAAGATCTGGAAGATACTAATAACAGCAACAACGGTTAATTTAAACATATATGGAGCTATTACCAAAAGAAGAGTTTACAGAACTGATAAATTATAAAGGCAGTAATTGCATTTCTGTTTATATACCAACGCACCGCGCAGGGGTTGAGGTTAACCAAAAACAAGATGCCATACTTTTGAAAAATGCATTACAGGATGCGATAGTCCAGTTACAAAAGCAGGGGTTGCCATCGCAGGAGATTGACAGCATTATGCAGCCTGGTTTTGACTTATACAAAAACGAGGTGTTTTGGAATAACCAACTCGATGGGCTTGCACTTTTTTTAGCTAAGGGATTCTCGAAAGTTATACAGTTGCCATTCGCGGTAAACGAGGAGTTGTTTGTTAACAGCTCGTTTCATGTAAGTCCGCTGTTGCCTGCAATAACCAATAACGAGGACTTTTACCTGCTGGTATTAAGTAAAA
The DNA here is from genome assembly GCA_005938025.2 of Inquilinus sp. KBS0705. Classification (NCBI taxonomy): domain Bacteria; kingdom Pseudomonadati; phylum Pseudomonadota; class Alphaproteobacteria; order Rhodospirillales; family Rhodospirillaceae; genus Inquilinus; species Inquilinus sp. KBS0705. The sequence continues at coordinate 587,702 of VCCI02000002.1, forward strand.
AAGATGCCCAGTTTTTCCAGGGGAATGCGTTTGGCTTACAACGGCTTGAGGTGGAAGGCTTGCCTAACGGGATGGATGATGTGATACACTTTGAAGAGAAGGAAGGCGAGCATTTACTGCGCCAGGGCGGCAAGGGTGGTACAGGCAGTGCTAACTTTCATGGCCATAGCAACGGGCAGCCCGATGAAAAAACCAACCTTAAGGTTTACTTTCAGGAGGTGGACCGCACCTTGTTTGCCGAAGTGCTGCACGATAAAAACGCGCCACTGGTTTTGGCCGGTGTAGAATATCTGATTCCTATTTATAGAAGCGTTAGCAGCTATAACAATATTGCCGAAAATGCGATAACAGGTAACCAGGAACGCGAAAGCACACTGGAATTATTTACCAAATGCCGCGAAGTGCTGGCACCTTATTTCAAGCAAGAAACCAACAAGGCCCTGCAAAACTATTATAACCAGGTGGCTACGCCTTTAACATCATCAATGCCCGAAACGATAATACCGGCAAGCTTTTATGCGCAGGTATCAGATCTGTTTATTTGCAAGGATGAACATATCTGGGGGAAGTTTAATGCTGACGATAACAAGCTGGAGATTCACCCGCAAAAAACGGAGGGCGACGAATGCCTTATTAACAAAGCGGCGGCGCAAACTTATTTAAACGGCGGCGCCGTGTATCTGCTCGATAAGGAAAAAATGCCTAAAGAAAGCACTATAGCGGCATTTATGCGCTATTAAGGTAATTGCCCAAATGCGATTTAACGCAAAGCCCCCGGACGCAAAAACGCCCGGGGCTTTGTATTTTTAGGCTATTTACAGTGCCCTTATTAATAGTATAGTATCACCGCAGGGCTATTGGGTTTTAAATCCTTTTTTGTTTATGTTTAGGATTCCATAACCTGTAAACCTATTGTAAAATATGAGTACCGATACAACCTACCTGCCGCCTAAACGACATTACGAAATATTAGACGGCTTGCGCGGCGTAGCTGCTATCATTGTGGTTATTTTCCACGTGTTAGAAACCTACTCGGGCGACCGCTTTCACCAAAAAATAAATCATGGCTATCTGGCGGTCGATTTCTTTTTCCTGCTATCTGGCTTTGTGGTTGCCTATGCTTATGACGACCGCTGGGGCAAAATGACCCAATGGGATTTTTACAAACGCCGGCTTATACGCCTGCAGCCAATGGTTATTGTGGGTACCATTATAGGTGCCATCCTGTTTTACTTTCAGGCAAGCCCGGTATACCCGCTAATTGCCGATACGCCCTTATGGAAGATGCTTTTGGTGATGTTGCTGGGCTTTACCATGCTACCCTTGCCTGTATCAATGGATATTCGAGGATGGCAAGAGATGCACCCTTTAGATGGCCCCGCCTGGAGTTTATATTTTGAGTATATAGCCAATATATTGTACGCGGTAATTGTGCGCCGGTTTTCTAAAACGCTGCTTTGGATATTTGTATTAGCCTCGGCGGTATTTTTGGTGCAGTATTTAGTAACCAGCCCGCAGGGTGATGTTATTGGCGGCTGGGCGCTTGATGCCAACGGCATGCACGTTGGCTTTGCGCGCTTGCTGTTCCCGTTTTTTGGCGGGGTGCTGCTATGCCGTATGGATAAGCTTATCCGCGTAAAAAACGCGTTTGCCATAAGTAGCCTGCTGCTTATAATAGCCTTTGCCATACCACGCTTAGGCGATAGCACCAATGTATTGCCAAATGGCATTTACGAGTGTGTAGTTATTTTATTAGTATTCCCCGTTATAGTTGCTATAGGTGCCGGTGGTAGTATGGTAGGTGGTTACTCTACAAAGCTTTGTAAGTTTTTGGGTGCCATAAGTTACCCGCTTTATATTACACATTACCCTTTAATATACCTGCACCAGGGCTGGGTGGTACGCAACCACGTGCCTATGCAAACCGGCCTGCTGGTTGGTGTACTGGTACTCATAACGGCCATTGCCATTGCCTATGCATCGCTTAAGTTATATGACGAACCCGTGCGCAAATGGTTAACAGAAAAGTTTTTGAGGAAGCAGGGGTAGGCAACCTTGTAATATAATGTAAATAGCATCAGCTATTTTCCGCCTCTTTTAACAAACGGGTTTTTGGCAGGCTACCCGGGAAATTCTGTTGCAGGTATTGTATTAGGTGCTCTCGCACATAGCAGCGCAGATCAAATGCGTTTGATGAATTTTTAGCACTTACCAACGCCCGTAGCTCAACCGTGCCGTCTTTGACATCGGTAACTTGTAATATGCCAACGCGCTTGTCCCACAGTTCAGATGCGTTTAATAAGCGTGTTAGTTCCTGTCTGAGTTCATCGGTTGGTACGCTGTAATCAACATACAAAAAAACGGTGCCCAATAGTTCGGATGTGCTTCTGGTCCAATTTTGAAAAGGCTTCTCAATAAAATAATTAATAGGGAGTATCAGCCTGCGCTGGTCCCATATATTTAGCACCACATAGGTAAGGGTAATTTCTTCTACCTTGCCCCACTCGCCTTCAACAACTAATACATCATCAATGCGTATGGGTTGTGTAAACGCTATCTGGAAACCGGCCAGCAAGTTCCCCAGCGATTTTTGCGCCGCAAAACCAATAATGATACCGCCAATACCTACACCTGTAAGCAGGCCCGCTCCCAGTTTCCTTACACTTTCAAAACTCATCAGTATCAGCGATAGGGTAATAAGGATGATGAGCGCGGTAGCCAACTTTCTTATAAACTGTAACTGCGTCCTTATCTTTCGCTCTCTAAAGTTATCCGCCTTGTTAAAATCGTACTTGTAATACACATAGTCTTCAAGTATACGTATAGCGTTTAATAATAAGCTGGCAAATGATATCAGCAAAAATATCCCCAGCCATTTTTTTACATCGTCGGCATATACATCTTTTAATGAAAAATAAGGCAACAATATATTTAGTACCAGCAGAGGTATAAAATGGTTTAATGGCCGGCTAAAGTGTGTTACAAATGATCTTAAAAACGAGTACTCCCCGTCTTTTTTATTTTTATAATAGTTTAAAAGCAGCTTTACGAAAGCGTTTATTATAAAGCCAATGATCAGCACAAAGGCAATAATTACCCCATTCCAAAGCCATGGCGGTAATTGTTTCGACCATATGTTGATGTATTTCTCCATTTATAAAAATATCGGCCTGTCCAGCTTTATGGCTATGCGGTAAGCGGCATTCATTAACCCCACATGGCTATAGGCCTGGGGGAAATTACCCCATTGGCTGCCCGATTGCTCGTCAACATCTTCGCTAAACAACAGCAGGTGGTTGCAATATTTCAGCAGCTTTTCAAATTCGCGTATGGCATCGTCCATGCGGCCCACACAGGCCAGGGCCTCAACGTACCAAAATGCACATATCAAAAATGTAGTTTTTGGTTTGCCAAAATCATCGCTGTGTATATAGCGGTAAAACAGGCCACCCTCCGTTTTAAGTTCGTTTTCGAGGGCAATTAAATGGTCTTTTGCCTTTTGTGATGCCGGGTCGAGGTAATTCATCATTATCAGTTGCAGGGTGCTGGCATCAAGATGGGGGCTGCCTACGGCATGGGTGTAAACTTTGCGTTCCGGATCATAGCAGGCTTCGATATGTGCCGCTGCCCTTTCTTTAAGCGAGCGGGCCTTTTCTACCAACTCGGTATTATTTATGGTTAAAGCTATTTTTTCTGCCGCGCAGCAGCCCGCCCATTGGAAAAGGTTGCTGTAGCAATGTATATGCGCTATGTTCCTAAACTCCCATATTCCCGCATCCTTTTCATCAATGGTCCGTTCTATCTTGCTTAATATAGATGCTATCCACTTGTCCGAATCTTTACGCTCGCTAAATACAAAGCGGTGATCGTTATACAGCGGTAAAAGCGATATCAGCACCTGCCCGTAAATATCATTTTGCACATGCTCGGCAGCCTGGTTGCCAATACGCACAGGCTTATTGCCCATATAGCCATCAAGGTGAGTCATAATGGTTTCGGTAAGGTCCTTTTTACCGGTTATGCTATATAAAGGCTGGTAGCGGAAACTATCATTCTCCGAAAAAGAAATATCGGTTACATAGTTAAAGTATCGTTCCATCTCTTCGAAATGGCCAATGTGGTTTAGTGATGTTAAGACATAGTAAGTGTCGCGCAGCCAGCAATAACGATAATCCCAGTTGCGCTCACTCCCGGGGAATTCGGGCAAGCTGCTGGTGCTTGCCGCAATAATGGCGCCCGTATCTTCATACTGATGAATTTTTAAAACCAGTGCTGCCCTGATAACATAGGGTTGATAAAATGTAGCGATAGACGAGTGTTTTATCCAAAGCCGCCAATAATCTATCGTTTCGCGCAGATACTCTTCTGATATACTGTTTAAAGAGCCGTCAAGTTCGGCACCATAATTTAGCAGCAGGTATTTGGTTTCGTTAAGCGAAAAGTATTCTTCATCCATTAAATAAGTAAGCGGGATGTTAGACGTCAGCGTCATTTTTTCGCCGCAGCCGGTATATTCTATCGAGTCGCTGCCCTGCAGGCGGTCTTGCTTTGCCCGGCCATAATCGCATACCGGGTCGCATTTAACAATAATGTGTGGTGTGCCCTCTATCGGTTCAATTTTGCGAATAAGAATTAGCGGTTTAAAATACCGCCCGTTTTTAAAAAAGCGTGGTGCAAAATCGGTAACGCGATACTTACCGTTCGCGCAGGTCACCTCGGTACGTAATACATTGGTGTTTTCTAAATAAAACTGCTTGGTGGTATATTCTCCTTTTGGTAAAATAGAAAACTCGCCGCCTTTTTTTGAATCCAGCAAGCTGCCGAAAACAAACGGACTATCAAACCGGGGCCAGCACATCCATTCGATGTTAGTGTTTTTGTTGATGTGGGCAAGAAACGCGCAATTGCCTATTAAACCGGTTTGATAGACGTGTTTTTCCATGGATCTATTATAAATTACCATACCAACAACGATAATTTATAATTGTTACCAAAAAAATTAAGGTTTTGGTTAACTAACAGCTTGCTGCTGTAGCAGGTTGTTTATATTCTCATATAAATCGGGTTGGCTTATCGGCTTGTTTACAACCGTGCTACAGCCAAATTTAGAGGCAATACGGTCTAAAGTAGTGTATTCTGATAGTAATATTATCGGCAGCTCGTGCAATTGCATATCCGATTTTACCTGGTGGCATAATCCACCGCCATTATCATCATTCAATATAAAATCAATCACCAGCAGGTCGGGTTTTCGCTGCCTTATTTCCTGCAACACATCCCCGGACGAGCTAAACACATCAAGCTCGATATTTAACAACCGGGAATTTTTGTAAACAAATCAATAACAGTTTCGTCTGTACTTATTAGCATTACTTTTCTCATAGATAGGATGGCATTTAAATGCAAAACAACAAATTTTAGTCCATTTGTTATCGTTCTAAGAAAATTTATAACTAATAAAACATTTTTAAGCTACTTTGTTTACTATATATATGGCGAGAAAGATTTATCCCGGCAAACCCTATCCGCTGGGCGCAACCTGGGACGGCAACGGCGTAAACTTTGCCGTTTTTACAGAAAATGCTACAGGTGTTGAATTGTGTTTGTTTAACAATACAGATGATACGCAGACAGAAGAACGCATACACCTTTTAGAACGCACTCATCAAACATGGCATTGCTACTTACCCGATATTGAACCGGGACAATTATATGGCTACCGTGTACATGGCCCTTACGATTGCCAAAACGGGCACAGGTTTAACCCAAATAAATTATTAATAGACCCATATGCTAAAGCAATTTCGGGTGTGATAGACTGGCACGACTCATTATTCGGTTACGAACTGGGCAGCCCTGAAGAGGACCTGAGTTTTAGTGAAACCAATAGCGCGCCCTTTGTGCCAAAATCGGTTGTTGTTGATAGCCACTTTGCATGGGAAGGCGACAAGCACCCGCGTACCCCATACCATCAATCGGTAATATACGAGGCGCATGTAAAAGGCTTTACACAATTACACCCGGACATCCCCGAAGAGATAAGAGGCACCTATGCCGCCATAGGCCATCCTGCTTGTATCAAATATCTGCATGATTTGGGCATTACCGCCATTGAGCTGATGCCGGTACACCAGTTTGTTGCCGACCGCCACCTTGTTGAAAAAGGCTTAACCAATTACTGGGGATACAACAGCATTGGCTTTTTTGCGCCCGATATACGATACGCTGGTGATGTTGAGCCCGGCAGGCAAGTGCAGGAGTTTAAACAAATGGTAAAAGAGCTGCATAAAGCAGGGATAGAGGTTATACTGGATGTAGTATACAACCATACCGGCGAAGGCAACCACATGGGGCCAACCTTATCTTTAAAAGGGATAGATAATGCATCGTATTACCGGCTGGTAGACGACAATAAACGCTATTATAGCGATTATACCGGCACCGGTAACACATTAAACGCCATGTTGCCTAACGTGCTGCGCTATATTATGGACAGCCTGCGCTACTGGATATTGGAAATGCATGTAGATGGTTTTAGGTTTGATTTGGCCGCTACCCTTGCCCGCGAACTACATGAGGTAAACAGGCTAAGCGGCTTTTTCGACATTATTTACCAGGATCCTATTATATCGCAGGTAAAGCTAATTGCCGAGCCCTGGGATATAGGCGAAGGCGGCTACCAGGTAGGTAACTTCCCGCCCGGATGGGGCGAGTGGAACGGTAAATTCAGGGATTGCATACGCGATTACTGGATAGGCGCCGATAGCATGCTGGGCGAATTTGGCCAGCGTTTTACCGGTAGTCCCGACTTGTACCAGGACAATAATCGTAAACCAACAGCCAGTATCAACTTTATAACGGCGCATGATGGGTTTACACTAAACGACCTGGTATCGTACAACGAAAAGCACAACGAGGCCAACGGCGAAGACAACAACGATGGCGAAAGCCATAACAGATCATGGAACTGCGGTGTGGAAGGGCCTACAGACGACCCCGAAATAAATGAATTGCGCAACAGGCAAAAGCGTAACCTGTTAACCACACTGTTTTTATCGCAAGGTGTACCCATGCTGGTGGCCGGCGACGAATTTGGCCGTACCCAGCAAGGCAATAACAACGCCTATTGCCAGGATAACGAAATATCGTGGTTAAACTGGGCATCTGCCGATAAAGAGTTGCTATCGTTTACACAAAACCTTATTAAACTGCGAAAAGACCACCCCATTTTCAGAAGAAGGCGGTGGTTTCAGGGTCAGCCGGTAAAAGGCAAGGGGCTGGAAGACATTGCCTGGTTTTTACCCGAAGGCACCGAAATGGAGGACGAGAACTGGAACCACGACTTTGCCCGTTCACTTGGTGTTTTTTTAAATGGCCATGGGCTGCATTCGGTAGGCACACAAGGCGAGCTGATCACTGATGACGATTTTTATGTGATGTTTAACGCCCATCACGGCGCTTTGGAATACAAATTGCCCGAAAAGCTTATTATGCGTAACTGGACGGTAGTTTTAGATACTGCACACCCTGATGCTACCGGCCAAACCTTAAACCAGCAGAAAAGTATTTTGGTAGAGGGCAGGTCAATTGTTTTATTACATCACCCAATTGTGTAGATGGCAGCAAACGGAGATATTTTAAAAAAGCAGCCGGGCATCACTTTTTTAGATGATGGTTTAGCCAGCATTTTACTTTGGGCCCCAAAAGCCCAGCAGGCTGCTATATACTTGCCCGAAAGAAATGTAACGTTGCCGCTTGATAAAGGCATACGGAGATATTGGACGCTTAAAACACCGGATGTACAACCCAACGACCGTTACTACTTTATCTTAGACGATAATGAAAAACTGCCGGACCCGGCCTCGCGTGCGCAACCTGATGGTGTGCATGGTGCATCGCAGGCCATAAGCCTAAATAACTTTGCGTGGAGCGATACTAAATGGCGAAACCCTGCTTTAGAAAACTACCTGATATATGAGTTGCATACCGGCACATTTACCCCCGAGGGTACTTTCGCGGCGATAGAATCGAAACTTGACTATATAAAAAGCTTAGGCATAACCGCCATAGAGCTAATGCCGGTTGCCCAATTTCCCGGCAGTCGCAACTGGGGCTATGACGGGGTTTTCCCCTACGCGGTACAAAATACTTACGGCGGAGCCCATGGGCTGATGCAACTGGTAAATGCCTGCCATAATGCTGGGCTGGCTGTAATATTGGATGTGGTGTATAACCACCTGGGGCCCGAGGGTAATTACTTCAACCAATTTGGCCCTTACTTTACCAGCAAGTATCAAACGCCATGGGGTAATGCCATCAACTTTGATGATGCCGGATGCGACGAGGTACGCAACTACTTTGTACAAAACGTACTCATGTGGTTCCGCGATTTTAAGATAGACGCTTTGCGTTTAGATGCCGTGCACGCCATAAAAGATTTTAGCCCCAAACATATTTTAAAAGAGATGCGCCAGGCCGTAGATAAGCTAACGGCCGAAACGGGGCGTTCGCATTACCTCATCATCGAGTTTGATTTGAACGACCAGAGATTCATCAACCCTGTAAACGAAGAGGGTTACGGCATGGATGCGCAATGGATAGATGAATTTCATCATGCCTTGCGGGTAACTGCAGGCGGCGATCGCAACGGCTATTACGCAGATTTTGAAGGGATAAAACACCTGGCAAAATCGTACCGCGATGCTTATGTATATGATGGTATATATTCGGCTGAGCGGCAGAAAACCTTTGGCACCAAAACAGATAACCCGGGCAGGCAATTTGTAGTATTTTCTCAAAACCACGACCATGTGGGTAACCGTATGCTGGGCGAACGCAGTAGCACCTTGTTTAGCTTCGAAATGCAAAAACTAATGGCTGCGGCGGTAATGGTAAGCCCTTATTTGCCTATGCTGTTTATGGGCGAAGAGTACAGTGAGCAAAACCCTTTCTTATACTTTGTAAGCCATACCGATGAGCAACTGATACAAGCAGTAAGGCAGGGCCGTAAGGATGAATTCAAAGCTTTTCATGCACAAGGCGAAGCCCCGAACCCTCAAGCTGCCGAAACTTTTGAAAGGTCTAAATTGAACTGGGAAAGTCAGAATAATGCGCAACAAACGAACATGCTGCAGTACTACAAAAAGCTTATTAAGCTACGTAAAACCCTGCCTGCATTGCGCAACCCTAACCGCAAAAACCTATCGGTAAGTTATAACGAAGATCAACAAACTTTAACCCTATACCGCCGTGAGGGCGATAACCGTGTTTATTGCTTTATGAACTTTTCTAAACAGCAGCAGCAGTTTGATATGCCCGCCGGAGACCTAAAGATTGCATTAGATTCAGCTGAGAACGAGGATCATCCCGGCAACATACTGCAACCCGAGTCGATAATTATTTACACAAACTAACATGTTTAACCCGATATCAACTTATCGTATACAATTTCATAAAGATTTTACCTTTGCAAACCTGGAGCAGATCATCCCCTACCTGGCTAAGTTGGGTGTAAAAACACTGTACGCTTCGCCCATATTTAATGCTGTGCCGGGCAGCAACCACGGCTATGACGGGGTAGACCCGCTTAGCATTAACCCCGAGATAGGCACATTAGCACAGTTAAAACAGGTAAGTAATAAACTAAAGCAGGTTGGTATAAGCTGGCTGCAAGATATTGTGCCCAATCACATGGCTTTTCATCACCATAACAAATGGTTAATGGATCTGCTAAAAAATGGCCCCGAATCTCCTTATCGTAACTACTTTGATCAAAGCCTTGCCGATGAAGCTTTTTTTAAAGGCCCCATTATGGTTCCGTTTTTGGGTGATGACCTGGAAACCGTTATACAAAATGACCAGCTGCAAATTATCAGCGAAGAGAACGATTACTTTTTAAGCTATGCTGATCAAAAGTGGCCCCTCAATTCAACCTCGACCGCAAACCTAACCCCGGCAGATTTAAATGAGCTAAACAAGGATAAAGACAAACTATTAACCATTGCAAAACAGCAATTTTACCGCTTATGTAATTGGAAAGAAACAGATGAAATCATCAATTTCAGGCGGTTTTTTACTGTAAATAGCCTTATTTGTATCAATATACAACACCAGGAAGTATTTGACCATTTTCATCAATTGATAGCAACCTTACTGCAGGAAGATATTATACAAGGCCTGCGTATAGACCATATAGACGGCTTATATAACCCGCAGCAATATTTAGAGCGCCTGCGCAAACTTGCCGGCGATAAAACATATATTGTTGTAGAAAAAATTTTAGAATCAGGCGAAGAATTACCCGCCTGGCCTATACAAGGCACAACAGGATATGACTTTTTAGCGCAAGTTAATAACCTGTTCACCAACCGCAAAAGCGAAAAAACATTCACCCAATTTTACCAGGAACTTACCGGCAAAAAAAAACCGGTGAGCCAACAGATACACGATAAAAAAAATCTGATACTAACCAGGCACATGAATGGGGAACTGGAAAACCTTGCCAGCTACTTTATTGGGTTAGGATTAGGAGATGAGACTAACCGCGATGCTATAAAAAACGGAATTGCCCGGGTACTGGTGAGCCTGCCTGTTTATCGCTTTTATGGCAATAGCTTGCCGCTGGCCGAGGCCGAAAAGCAGGAGCTAAGCAAAATATTGGAAGATGTTAAAGGAGAGGTGTTACAACCGCTCATTACAGAGGGAGATGACAGCTATAACCAAAGAGCATTAAGTTTTTACCAGCGATGCATGCAATTTAGCGGGCCATTAATGGCAAAAGGTGTAGAAGATACTTTAATGTACACCTACAACCGCTTTATAGATCATAACGAAGTAGGCGATTCGCCACATACGTTTGGCCTTCCTGTGGACGACCTTCATGCGCTGATGATGCAGCGCCGTTTGCAATGGCCGTTATCGCTTAACGCAACCGCCACACACGACACCAAACGCGGCGAGGGCGCACGGGCCAGGCTCAATGTACTCAGCAACCTTAGCGATGAATGGATAAAAAAGGTTACCGAGTGGCAAACTATGAATGCTGAGTTAAAGGTAGGCGGCGCACCTGATAACAACGACGAGTATTTTATTTACCAAACCCTTATTGGTGTTTACCCAATGCCAGGCGAGGATACAGAAGGCTTTATAATCCGTTTGAACGATTACCTGGAAAAAACACTTCGCGAAGCAAAGCGCCATTCCGACTGGGCCGAACCAAACGAAGATTATGAAGATGCTGCCAAATATTTTGTAGAAGGTCTATTAGACACAAAGCGGCCATTTTGGGTTGACTTTGAAAGCTTCCATCAAAAAGTAAGCGATTTGGGTATTGTAAATTCGCTTGCCCAGCTTACTTTAAAGCTTACCTGCCCCGGCATACCCGATATTTACCAGGGCTGCGAACTGTGGGACCTGAGCATGGTTGACCCGGATAACCGCAGGCCTGTTGATTATGAGATAAGGCAAAAATTTATTGATGACAATAATGCTGATATAAAGAAACTTTGGAAAAACAGGTTTAACGGGCATATTAAAGCCTGGCTGTTGCAGCACCTTTTGCAACTAAGGACAAAATTTGTTGATGTTTTTGAAAACGGCGATTATATTCCTTTAACCGTTAGCGGCAAGCACAAGGATGAGGCAATTGCTTTTGCAAGAGTTTATGATGATAAATGGCTTGTAACCATTGTACCCATACGGGCAAATGCCGACCTGCACGATACCTATGTGCATTTACCCGCTGATGCACCTGTTTGTTACGAAAACGTGTTTACAAAGGCAAGTGGCGTAGTTAACAATAAAATAAAAATAAGCAAATTATTAAAGGAGCTACCGGTAGCCGTACTGCAATTAAGCAAATCGGTAAATCCCCGCAGCGCGGGCGTTTTGCTGCATATTACGTCCTTACCATCAAAGTTTGGCATCGGCGATCTTGGGCCACAAGCCAGGCGCTTTGTTAGCCTGTTAAAAAGCAGTTATCAGCGGTATTGGCAAATTCTGCCGCTCAATTCGGTAAGTGCAGATAGTGCTTTTTCGCCTTATAGTTCCACATCAAGCCAGGCAGGGAATATCCTATTGATAAGTCCGGAAGTATTGGTGGAAGACGGGTTATTAACCTTAAACGACATTAGTCAGTACGATCAGCAAGAAAGCGGGAAAGTAAATTTTGAAAGAGCAGAGCAAATTAAGCGAGGCTTGCTTGACCAGGCCTGGGCTGTTTACAGCACCCATCCGTCCGAACAACTAAAGCAAGATTTTGAGTCGTTTTGCACGCAGGAAAAGTACTGGCTGGACGATTATGCGCTTTACTGCTTTTTAAAAGATCAGCATAGTCAGGCTCCATGGAATGAGTGGCCCGATAAATTCAAATTCAGGGACCAAAAGGCATTAGCTGATTTATCCAAAACACATACTGAGGCATTGGAAAAGATTAAATGGCTGCAATTTATATTTACCCGCCACTGGAAAAAGCTAAAGGAATATAGTAATAAAATGGGGGTTAGCATTTTTGGTGACCTACCCTTTTACATTAGTTACGACTCGGCGGACGTATGGGCTAACCCGGATATATTCGGTCTGGATGAAGACCTGCAAATGATCAATGTGTCCGGCGTGCCGCCAGACTATTTTAACAGCAACGGACAACGCTGGGGCATGCCTGTGTATAATTGGAAAAAATTAAAAGAGCAAAAATACGAGTGGTGGGTAAACCGTATCAAAAAAAACCTGCAATGGTACGATATGCTACGGCTTGACCATTTTAGGGCATTTGCCGCTTATTGGGCCGTGCCTGCACAAGAAGAAACCGCTATAAACGGGGAATGGATCAATGGTCCGGGCGAGGGCCTTTTTAATACACTGTTAGCTGCCTTACCCAATTTGCCGCTGGTAGCCGAAGACCTTGGAGAAATAGATGATGACGTTTATGCACTTAAAGATAAATTTGCCCTGCCGGGGATGAAGGTATTGCAATTTGCCTTTGGTGATGATATGGCACAGTCGGGCCATATACTGCATCACCATACGCCGGGGCAGCTGGTTTATACCGGTACGCACGATAATAATACCACACTGGGTTGGTTTAGGCATGATGCCGGCAAAAAAGCAATCAAAAATTTAGAAAAGTACTCGAGGGGTGATATAAGCGAAAAAAATGTGGCCAAAACCATGATAAGGCTTGCTATGGCATCTGTTTGTAATTGCACCATCGTGCCTCTGCAAGATTGGCTTGGCATGGATGAGCGAAGCAGGATGAATACACCGGCCGGCGAAAGCGGCAATAACTGGCGCTGGCAATTAATGGAGGATGAGCTGACAAACATCCCCTTGGGTAAAATGCGAAAGCTCGCTGTTTTTTTTGATCGTATTTAAAAGCGCATTAACTGGTTTACTGCTGAAAAATCTGCGGATACTTGCGTATAAAGTAAACCGGCGTACAACTCCAGGCATGACAGTAACTGTTTACCGGGAAAAAGTTGTAGGGCGATAAATATTCGTTATTGGGGTCGTACACTTCCCAGAATGTATCGGCGCCTTTATTAACCATGCCGCCCCAGTAGTTTAATACTGTTGCTTTAGCTTCGGTATTAAGGCCCGCATTAACAAGTGCCTGCACATAATAATGATATAAGTATGGCGCACCGGGGTATAAGGCGTCTTTTTGCTTTACAACATTTAGCAAGGCGCGTTTGCTCTCGGTATATGTTAATACATCGCCCAGCGTAAACCAAATTTGCGAGGCGTATGATACCTGGCGCTTAGTGCCGCTGTAAACCAAACCTGTTTTTGCATCGTATAAATTGCGCTTTGCAGCTACCGACATTTTTTTAATTGTCGCCTGTATTTGGGGCAACTCGGCTTCGTGTTTTAGCATTTTGGCTAACCCATACGTTTGCTTTAAGCTATAAATACACAAGCCCTGTAGTGCCGCTTGTTTATCCAGCCGGTCTTTCCAATCAAAAAACAACCACCATTCTTTGTTGGCGCGCTCATAGTCCATCATGCCATCCTGCAGCAAATATTTGTTGATGATCTCCAGTTGTTTCTTAGCCACCGGCCATAGGTCATTGGCGGTTTCCTGGTCGTTAGTGGCGGATAAATACTCTTTAAGGGCTACATTATATAAGAGGGCGTAGTCCATTAAATATTGGTTCTCCTGCGGGTGGGGCTCGGGTTTTTCGAATACAGTACCCATCAGGAACCCTTTTTTGCCGCTAAGCCCGGCCAGCAGGTAAAGACAGCGTTTAGTCAGGTCGTAGTTTTTAAATGAATAGCTGTTAGCTAACGACTCCAGATATAGGTCGCCAATCCACAAACGACGGTCACGTTTGGGGCCATCCTCGTAAACAGTTTGCATGCATTCTTTAAGCGTTTTCAATCCAACGGCGTCAATAGCGGTAATTTCTGGCGTGGTTGTTTGCGCCAAAGCCGCGGGCTGGGTAGCAACAGAGCTAACCGCTTTACATTGTATATTAGCTATAGCAAAGCTGAAATTTTGAGAACTGCCCATCAGCTCAATTTTTACGTACCTAAAAGCAACGCGCCTTTCGATAGTTACAGTTGCGGGTACATCCATAACAGTTACCACTTCATCCTGGAGCCAGGCGCGGCTTAAGCCACCGGGATATGGGTCAAATGGTGTGGCAATTTCTGATGGGTACCTCGCCGAAGGTTAGTTTAAACCGCGATGGCGCATCGGCAGTGCCGGTAAGTACTTTTAGGTCGAAACTTACGTAGCCGGTTAAGTGCTCGCCAAAATCAAGTATTACCGTTTTTCTTTTTTGGAACGATTCATTATAAAATACGTCTAATGAATCCGTCTTTTTTGCTTCCCATCCCTGGAAAGCAGTGGGGTTTTTGACCAAGGCAACAGTACTTACCGGCTGTTTGATGGTCTCTTTTAACGGCGGTATATACTGCTTTGCTTTGGCCAGCCATTGGGCACGGTAAGCCTGGTAAACATCTTGCCCATAAAGTGGGGTAACTAAAGCGACTAAGGCTAAAAAAGTAATAATAGTAATACGCTTGGCCATGGTTGCAATTGGTTATAAGGCATCACTAAATTACAATTTAAACCTTGGTTTAAGTAACTAATCCCAAAACTGTTCTGTACTGCCTACTAAACTCAGCAACTCCAGTTTGGGTTCAGCTTCCAGTCCGCTGGCTTCCAATTCATCAGCAAACTTTTTAAAAGATGCCAGCGATGTTAAAAACTCGTGGTCTGCCTCGGTTTCAAGTTGGTCAAAATGCATAAAGGTTTTACCATCTGGCAATACATAAGTACTGTATTTAATACCCGGTCGGTTTATGGTTTTTAATTCCTTTACTACAGCTTTAATATTTTCGGCATTAGTAGCCGCGTATTCATGGGTGGTGGTGTAATGTACTCTTACTATTTTCATCGTAATTAATTTATAACGCAATTTACGACGGCATAAGGGCTAAGCAAGGTATTATAGCGGCAGTTTATAGGGTAAATTGCGACAAAACACTTATTATTGAACCTGCCAATAATAACGGGAGGTTGGTTATAGGTTTCTCGGTAATTTTTTTCCAGATGGAATAGCCGCCGTATACAAACATTAACCCTATACATACATATACCCATACCGATATATTGCGCCCGGCTATTACCATGTACAAGTAAGGCAGGCTAAAACTTACCGACGCAAGTAATAACGGGATAAGTATAGGCCTTTTGGCGCGCAGGTTCTTAACCGTCCATCCTAAAAATGAGAAAAAGCATAGCTTACTTATCAAATACAGGCTGCCCAATATTAAAGGGTCAACCTCGTGTTTTTCGCCTAAGCGTATCACCCAATCTTTAAATAGTGTTAGATAGTCTGCCATTTAACGCAAGGTAGTTTATTTTAAATGATTAAGCTTGTTTCCTTTTATTACTAAGGTATTTGCGTAAAGGCGCATCATAAAAGGTTAATGCCAGCCAGGCAAAGCCCACCAGTAATATCATACTCACTATGATTATAAGCGATAGCTGCCCCGGGGCGGGTTTGTATCTATTGTTATAATGGGCGAAAAACCATATTACAGCATAATGTGTCATATAAAGGGGGTAAGATATATTACCCGAGAACACGCATATCTTTTTTAGACCGGGCGATAGTACAGCGCCGGCCCCCAACGCAATAAGCAGTGGGAAATATAAAAATACCACAAATGGCTCGGTTATCCAGTTCCATTTGCCAAAGGGCATTAAAAAGGCCGCCGACAACAGCACACACAGGCCTAAAAAGCCCAGCCTGTTTTTGATGATCCAGTTAGAGCGGTAAACAAGCAGCCCTGCCAAAAACGAATAGGCAATACGCGCTGCACCATCCCAAAAGTTAGGGATACCCCAGCCTCCCATTAAGTTGCCCGTATTGTAGGCTATATAACAAATGGGTAACGCGCATAGTATGGTTAATATGAGGAGGTAACGGCGTGCAACACGGTACAAAACAAGAGCATAGAAAATGTTAGCTACATACTCCCAAAATAGCGACCATGCCGGGGCATTAAAACTAAACAGGTTAAAATAACGCTCGGTGATGGCACCATCGGGTATCATTAGTATCGAGCTTAAAAATATCAGCAATATTTTGCCTGCGGTATAGGATGCGGGTGGCCCAACTAAGGGGTCGAACAAAAAGGTAAGTACGCCAAGTACCGCGCCTAAAACAACCAGCGGATGCAGCCTGATGAGCCTCGATTTAATGAATTCCCAAATGCCTATTTTGCTTATACGGTCGTCATAAGCATAACCTATTACAAAGCCCGATAAGCAGAAAAAAAAGTCGACGGCTAAAAAGCCATGGCCTATAAAATTTTTGCTGTAATCTGTATAAGCCACCTCCATAAAATGGAAACATACTACAGCCAAAGCAGCTACGCCACGTAAGCCATCAAGTATATCAAAATGTTGTTTAGTTTTTAGCAGGGTTGGCGTTAGTTTTGTCATCTATGTTTTGTATGTTAGTAGCAGTGGTATAACCAACCACCATCACCAATAAATAAACAAAATTTAAACTATTAACGATGAAAACTTTTAAATTATTTGCCGCTATAGTAGTAGCAACGCTGATTTTTGCAGTAAAAACAAACGCCCAGGTAACATCTACCTACATTAAGGGAAAATGGGATGTATTAATTAAGGGTACCCCGCAGGGTGATGTACATTTCTTGTTTACACTTGCCGATTCAGCCGGAACGATCAAAGGAACCTACACCGACCCTGAGACCAAAGCAGAAGTGCCGCTTACAAAAACCGAATTAAAGGATGATAAAATTACCCTTTACTTTACTATTCAGTCGTACGATCTTTCGTTAACGCTCGCAAAAAAGGATGAAGATAATGTTACCGGTAGCCTAATGGCCATGTTTGATGCCACAGGTGTGCGTATAAAAAGCTAAACGCCTTTATTTTTTGATCAAAAAGCCCCAGACTGAATATGCCCGGGGCTTTCTGATTCTTACAGAACCAGTATCTAATATTGATGTTTAGCTTAAAAAGCTTCGTTTAGCCCCAGGAAAAAACCGCGTGAGCCGTACTTGCCCCAGGCATAATCTAAGCATAAGTTGGTGCGTGTGGCTTTGTTAAACAGCACACGTAAGCCGCCACCGCCGCCGGGCTGCCATTTCTCAAAAAGTGTGGTACCCGATTCATCATTAGCGGTTTGCATGCTAAAAAAGGTAACCCCACTTATAAATTTGTTTTTTAATATCGGGAAACGGTATTCTACTTCCGAATAGTTAAACTGTGTGCCTTTAAAGTAGCCGGTTACGTAGCCGCGCCCGCTTCTAAAATTTGCGTCTTTTGCGGTACCGGGTAACTCCAGGTAGGGCACATTGCCAGTTTACAAATACGATCCCCAATTCCAAAAGGCTAATACATGTTCGGGGTTACGGGATGACAGGCTGAAATATTTTCTGAAATCAGTAGTAAATTGCACGGCGCTTTTACTACTACCCATCCATGTTTCGTTAAAACGGAAACCGGCATCGGCATAAATACCTTTGTAGGCGCGGTTTTGGTTGTCGCGCGTGGTATACTGGGCATTAAACAGCAGGCCGTTTGCCATATAGCTATCGCGATCGAAGCCATGTTTATCACTATAGATATTGTATGGCGTTAAGTCGGTGGTTGAAGATCTGTCTTCTATTTTTCGGCGAATATCAAATGATACGCCCGCACCTAAAAACAGGTTTTTTTGCACCTCTTTATATACCTTCTCTCTAAAATTATAATATTGCGAGTGTAGCGCCCGGCCCTTTCGCTCGGGGTTGGCCAGTATCTGGTCGGCTTCGCTGCCCGTAGATGCCTTGCCTATACCTAACCCAAAATCGGGCGAAACTGTTAGTGCCGCTACCAGGTTACCCTGAAAATTCCATTTATTACCGGGTGTATAAACGTTGTGGTTAACATAAAAATAAATAATGCCCTTGGTAGTGATAGATGCTGATGTTGCAGCTACAGAGAGCAGCGTATTAGGGTCGTTGCCTAACTTACGGCCTGCAACCGCCTTTATGCCTAACTGCGAGCCGATGCTTGGGTTTGACGCGATATTTGGAATAATGGTTATGCCCGATGGTTTTTTACGTACCGAGTCGGGTTTTTTATGAGGATGAAAAATATCGTTGAAAAGGTTGCCAATATCGTACTGCTTTGCGAGTGCATTAGCCTCCTGCCTTATCTTCACAGAGTCGGCGTGCAACGAATCAGCTTTTATCGTATCAGGAAGGGTTATCTGCCCATAGGCAATGGCATTAAAGCCTATAAACAAGGTAAATAGTAAAAATTTTAATAAAGTGGCTTGCCGTAATTTCACGCTTTTAGTGTTAGTAACTGCCGTATGGTTTCTGATAGCTTAACCTTATAAGGTATAAAATGTTTTTTTTGGCTTAAAAACTGAGTTTTCGATGATAAAAGGGCATAGTATATATTTATGTAACAATAATAATTACTTAACTAAGCTCATCGTTTAAGGCAATATATTTGGTTAAACATTTCCTTTATGAAAAATACCTTTACTTATCAGCTAACATCCTGCTTATTTGCGCCTGTACAAAAAGGACGATACATTTAACCCGCCTAAACATACTACTGTTATAAAAATGCCGGACTAATACTATTTAAGGCAATGCCGCTATAACAAACGATGTAGTTACTTTTTACCAGAGTTTTGGCTTTGATACCGCGGTAAACATTGACGGTTACTACACACTTGATTTAAAAACCAAACAAATTAAACTTATACAGGCCGATAGCACACCCTACATAGTTACCGATTATCAGCTAAAAAATGGCTCGGTATTTACGGTTAGGCTGATGGCGTTTATAAACTGGTACCGGTAAAATAAAACATCAACATCTCTGCAGCATTTTCTATATATCTAATTAGCGCCAAATACGTATACGTGTATTTTAGCCACGTACTACTTGTTAATACCAGGCTAATATTTAAATTTGACGCGCCCTATCCCTAATTAAATATGCAGTTGATCTTTAAATACGACTTCGAGCGATTGATGTCGTATTCGGTTAATAAAGCCAATAATATTAAAGTGCTCGAAGCTGCACCCTACACGCTGCTGTCTTTCCCCGAGGTCGGTTACTTTAATTACGCCTTTAACCATAATGATGAGCCTTTTACTGAAGAGCAACTTAAAAACATTCAAGCCTTTTACCTTCAGCAAGATATAGCTAAACACCAGTTAATAGTTGATGCTAAACACAAGGATAATGGCCTATTATTAACTAACAGTGGTTACGCCCATAAAGCCACTATTGCCAAAACAGTATTGCTGCCAAACAGCTTTAGCCACCAGCAAATAATGCCGGGTTTAGCGTTTGTACCGGTTACACAAAATAATTTAGCCGTTTTTACCCGTTTATATTTAAACGGCTTTGGGGCGGTAAACCGCAATGCAGATAGTGTGTTAGACAATTTTGGCACCCTGTTAAATAAGCCCGGTATATCGTTATACGTGCTGCAGCATAATCTTGATTTTGTAGGGATAAATGTTTTATATCACCATAACGATGAAAGCTTGCTGGCCGGCGGGGCAATTATGCCCGAATTTAGAAACCATGGCTATCATAAAAGCGGCCTTGCTTTTCGTATTCAGCAATCGCTGGCATTAAATAATTCAAAAAAAATTGTGGCCTGGGCCTACGATGATAGTATTAGCCTGCAAAACATGCTTAAACTAAAAATGACCGTACAGCAAAAGTTTATGGTTTATGAATATTGTAACTAAGCTGTTAACCACCTGTAAAGCATTTCCAAATAATATTGCAGTTAGCCTGGGCGAGCAATCTATAAGCTATCAGGCATTGTTAGATCAAAGCCTTGTTGTAGCGAATTTTATTGCTGATAAAAACATAAGGCGCAGTTGTATTGCTATTGAGGTTAATAATACCATAGAACATATCATAGCTATGATAGGTGTGATCCTTTCAGGCAATTATTACCTATCGGTAACAAGTGATAATAATGCGTTTTTTTTGGCAGAAAGAAATTTGCCCTTGGGGCTATATATTGCCGATAGCCAGCTTGGCCAATCGTACCAGGCGGTGTTGATAGAAGACATCCTGAAATATAATACATCCAATACTACAAGCCTTCCTAAGATAGACCCGTATGATAAACTGTGCGCCTATTTTACATCGGGTAGCACAGCCTCCTCAAAATTAGTTATCCATAACCATTACAGTATATACAGCCAATTACTAAACGAGATTGAGCAAAACCAAATCACCAGCACAGATAAACTCGACTTTGTTTTTTCGCTAAGTTTTAGCGCGGCATTATCCTGTGTTTTCCCTGCGCTGTTAACCGGTGCCCGGCTGTGCGTTTATAATGTAAAAGAGCATGGCTTAACTGGGCTTGCTGATTTTTGGCAGCAAAACGGAGTTACCTTTAGTACAATATCTGTAACCACCTTTCAAGGTATTTGCAAAATAAACGAGACATTAAAGCATATCCCTTCTATCAGATTTGTATCAATAAGTGCCGAGCCGGTAAAGGATACTACGATAGCTTACTTTAAGAATAAGTTTGCAGCTGGTGCTGTTCTACAGATAGCCTATGCTACAACCGAAACGCGAACGATCACCGATCTTAAGATAGTAAACGATAACACCGAGCAACCTTACACGGCATCTATTGGCAAGCCGGTTAATGGCAAAAACGTTTTTATTGCAGATAGAAATAATCAGATACTGCCTGTAGGCAGCATTGGCGAAATCGTGGTTGAATCGGAGTATATTGCCGACGGGTACTTCGGCCTGACGGAGGAAAACCTGGCGCAATTTAGTCGCAATGGCAATCTTATAAAATACAAAACGGGTGATTTGGGTTATTTAAATGAGGAGGGCTATCTTTTTTACGCCGGACGCACTAAAAGCGAAATTAAACTTAATGGTATTAAACTTAATATTAAAAATATTGAGGATGAGGTAGAGAAAGTTAACGGCATTACCCAAGCCGCTGTTGTTATAAATAATACTATGGGTAACTTAGCCAGGCTCGTCTGTTTTTTCAAGGCAGGGGATGACGTATGCAGCAATCAAATAAAAGAGCGCATCAGTATTTATTTGCCGACCACGCATATCCCCCAATTTTTTATTAGAGTGCGCGAACTGCCCGCAACGCATTCTGAGAAAATTGACAGAAAGACTTTGGAAGCCATGCCCATTAAGGATTTGATAGAGATAGAGCAACCGGAAGGCCCACAAAGTGTTAATAAAATCGAAAATGTTATTATTGCTGCCTTTAAATCGATTTTAGAACTTGATAAAGTAAGTGCAAATAGCGATTTTTTTGACTTGGGTGGCGACTCGTTCACGAGCTTGCTTTGCATTGCCGAAATAGAGCAGAGCTTAAATATCAGGATTCCATCATTCGCTATTTTGTACCATGCCACGGCTGCAAAATTAAGTTTATATCTAAGCGGAGCATACGATAATAGCACCGGGTTGGTAGCAACACACCAATTAAATAAGCATCTGGAAGGCAGGCAAAACCTATATATCTTAGATAATTCGCCGGGTAATAAATACAAGCATTTTAAAGATACTTCGCTATCCTTACGATTTAACATTACCATTATTTATTATGATCTGCGAAAAAGCCACCAGCTACCCAATGGTAGTAGCATTATAATGACTGCAATGATAAAGATAGTAGGCGTGCAAAATGGTAGTATAGTAATGGGCCATAGTTTTGATGGCTATATGGCGCAGCAATTAGCCTGCGTAGTGCCGCAAATAACATGGTGCATATTAATTGATACCTACAACTATTTCGACATGAAGAAGGTATATTTTAAGTACACACTTAAAACCTTTATAAAGGCAATGGCATGGCATATAATCAATGCCGGAGATTATGGCTTGCCCGCCGTTCTGTTAAAAGCGAAACTATTTAAAGTAAAGCCTAAAGCCCCTGCAGATAACTCGTTTATTGAAGGTATTACTTATATGCTTGCACAAGTAAAAAATTATAAAACCATTAATAACTGCCTTTATGTTAAGGCAGGCAGGTCGCACTTATGGGACAAAGGAGATTTTTTTGGCTGGAAAAATCATATTGGCGGCGTTTTTAAGGCTTGTTCATTAAAAACAACCCATGCCGAAATAATCAGCAATGAAGCCTTGGCTATTACCAGGTTAATAAATGAGACTATACCTAAATAAAAATAAGACTGTAACTTAATCTTCAAAAATAGGTCATAGCAGCATACGAATATAATTGCATGGCTTTAGAAATTAAAAACCTTACTAAACAATACAATAAAAGCAAAACTGGCCTGTCCGATTATTCAATAACTATTGATAAAGGCGTATTGGGATTGCTTGGGCCAAATGGCGCGGGCAAATCAACTCTTATGAAAATAATTGCTACTATTAGCAAGCCCACCCGCGGAACGTTGTTTTTAGATGGTGTGGATATTGTAAACAATCCTGATAAAATACGTCAAGTGCTGGGCTACCTGCCGCAAGATTTTGGTGTATACCCCAACTTAAATGCCTATGAGTTTTTAGAATATATAGCGGCTATGAAAGGCGTTGGCGGCAAAGGCCTTCGTAGTCGAATAGATATGCTGCTGGATGGTGTTAACCTTACTGCCGATGCCAAAAGGCCCATCGGCACATATTCGGGTGGTATGAAACAGCGTATTGGGATTGCGCAGGCATTACTCAACAACCCTAAGGTGTTAATTTTTGACGAGCCCACCGTTGGCCTTGACCCGGAAGAACGCGTGCGTTTTAGGCAGTTAATATCAGACATGGCCGATGATTGCATCATTATACTTTCATCGCACATCGTATCGGATATTGAAACCATTGCAGATGAGGTTGCTATTATGAAGAATGGCACTTTGCTGGCGAAAGCCATACAGCCTGATATAGTTAAAATAGTTGAAGGTCGTGTATTTGAAACGGTTATAGATACTCCGGGTTTAAATGCGTTAAAAACGCGTCAATTGGTTATTGATACCAGCCGCCAGAAAGAAAAAACAAAGGTGAGGTATATTTTACGTTCGGACGTGCCTGAGGATAGCTCTGTTGCCATAAGCGCTACCCTTGAAGATTCTTATTTATTTTTAACGCAAAGCAACGCCTAACCGTGAGATATATCTACAGCATTATAAAGGCAGATTATTTACAGCGAACACGGAGTTATAGCTTTTTAATAACTATGGCTGTAACCATTTATGCTGCATACTCCTTTGTGCCACCGCCCTCTGCACCATATACTACACTAAACGTAGTTGGTTATAAAGGCGTTTACAATTCGGCATGGGTAGGTAATGTATCGGCAATGATGACAACCGTAATGCTTTCGCTATGGGGCTTTTTTTTAGTTACTGGCGGTATAAAAAAAGACATTGACACAGAAGTGGGTTTGATAGTAGCAACTACACCTATCAGCAACTTTGGATACCTGCTAAGTAAATGCCTTAGCAACTTTTTGGTACTGCTTACCATAATGGGTTGCACATTTGTTATTAGCATTGCCATGTTTTTTGTACGCAGCGGCGATTACCCTTTTATCATAAGTAAATTTATAGTGCCCTTTTTGCTGTTAGCAGTGCCGGCATTATTACTGATATCGGCTATTGCTATAGTTGGCGAGGTTTTTTTAGGTCGAAAAAGTATTTTACAATATATCCTTTTTGTTTTCCTTTTTGGGGTGATCGTAGCGCATGCTAACGGTGAACAAAATGATACCCTTGGCATCATAACCGATCCATTTGGGTTACGTACCATGACTGCTAGTATAAAAAATCTGGTGAACAATCAATTCCATGCCGACATAACCGAAGTTTCTTTTGGTTTTACTTTCCACAGTCATAACGCATTTAAAACTTTCGTTTGGGAGGGCATCAGTTTTAGCCCTGTTTTTTGTATTAGCCGCCTGCTATGGGTGGGTATTTCGGTAGGGTTGGTATACTCGTCGTCCTTTTTCTTTCATCGCTTTGATATTAAGCAACGTAGCGGAAAAAAGAAAAAGGCAATGGCGTCGCCTCAGATTAACCACGAAAACTTAATGCCGCAAGGTGGTATAACCATGGCTAACCTACCATTGGTAACTACCAATTATAGCATTATCCCCTTTATAAAAACTGAACTTTTATTAATGCTGCGCAAAGGCTCCAAATGGTTTTGGCTTATTAATGCGGGCTTATCAATAAGTATGCTTTTTGCACCATTAGCTATAGGTCATTTGTATTTGTTGCCTATACTTTGGTTTTTGCAGGTAACGCGCTTATCTGAATTGGCTACAAAAGAAAAAACAAACAGGTTGCATTACTTTACTTATGCCTCTTATAAGCCATTGCAGCGTATGCTGCCTGCCCAGGTAATTGCTGGTATTATATTGGCGCTGACATTAAGTCTGCCATTAATAGCAAGGTATGCAATGATATTTAACTGGTACGCCATTTTCAATATTTGCAACGGGGCTATCTTTATTGTTCTGTTGGCGGTATGTCTGGGGATTGTTAGCGATGGTAAAAAATTGTTCGAAGTATTTTTCTTCCTACTTACTTACATGATCACCCAAAGAGCCACCCCGTTAGATTACCTTGGTGCGATGCCCCATAGCAATGCAATGATCTATTTGCTGATAATATTAGCCACTAATGTAGTGTTGGTTGCCACCAGTGTATTCGTTAGGGGTTATCAGTCAAGGCATTTATAACAACTACCGGGAATAAAACATCACCATATAGCTATTTTATGCCGCGTTAACATATAAATAATGTAAATGGGCTGTTGTAATAATAATTGTAGTTTTTAATATTACAAAGATTTTTGCAACTTACGCCGCTTAAATTATTAGGTGATACCGCTTCATGAGAAAAAATATTTCGTTTTTTTTAATAATTTTTTGTCTCGCTATTGTAGGCATGACTGCAAATTCATGTAAACGCGAGCGCTTTTCATCGGAGTTAGAACAAAAGAAATTGGAGCGCTTATTGTCGTTGGACGACGGGCAGCTGCAAATTCCTGATTTTTCTTTTGCAGGGTTTGAAAGGAACGAAAAAGCCGTACCACAGGTTGATGTTAAAGTTACCTTAAAGCCCGGTAGCGGCGACGATGGCGTCCGGATACAACAAGCAATTGACAAAGTATCGGCTATGCCTTTAGTGAATGGTTATCGCGGGGCGATTTTGCTTAAGGCCGGGACATATCAAACTGCCGGCCAAATTGTTATTGCTGCAAGCGGAGTTATACTACGCGGTGAGGGGCAATCAGATAGTGGTACAGTAGTTATATCCACCTCAAAAGAACCGCGAGCCAGGGCGTTTACCTTTATGAAAATTATTGGAGGCGGGCAAGATATACAGGAAATAGGCTCACCGCTGGAGGTTGCTGCCGATTCGGCGGTTAGGGTAGGTGCTACAAAAATACCGGTAGCTACTACAGCAGGATATAATGTAGGTGATACGATAGTTTTGGTTAAAACCCCCAATGATGCATGGATAAATACGATTAAAATGGCTGAATACGGCTGGACAGCAGCTGGTTACAAAATGCAGCATTTACGAATAGTTAAAAGGGTTGACCCAACGGCTATATGGATAGATATACCCGTAGTTGATGGTATCCAAAAGCCTTGGGGTGGTGGTTATATAGCTAAAGCATCAGTTCCGGGGCGGGTTTTTCATAGTGCCATTGAAAATATGCGGCTGCGTTCGTATTACGCATCCGACGAAGACGAGAATCATGCATGGACGGCCATACAGTTATCGCGGGCAACTAATTGCTGGGTTAAAAATGTAACAAGCCAGTATTTTGCTTTTGGTTGTGTGGGCATTTATAACCAGTCGGATTTTAACCTTGTGCAAGATTGTGCTGTATTAGATCCAAAATCACAGCCTGTCGGCAGCAGAAGATATTCTTTTTACATAGCAGGCGGCATGGGTAATTTAATTCAGCGTTGCTATACACGCGGCGGACGCCATGATTTTGTAACAGGTGCCCGTGTGACCGGGCCAAACGTTTTCTTGGACGGCCTTGCCACTGCAACATTCGCAGAAACCGGCCCCCACCATCGTTGGGCTACCGGTATCCTTTTTGATAACATTTCGGGCGGGCAACTTCGGGTAACAAATCGCAGAGAAACCGGGACAGGCCAGGGATGGACAGGTGCCCAAGTAATGTTCTGGAACTGTACGGCATCTGTTGACTTTGGTGTATTTAGTCCTCCTACTGCAAATAATTGGGGTATTGGCTGTATTGGTTCGCAACAAAACGGTGGCGGCACTTATATTTCGCCGGGCCATCCTGTAGCTACACGCAGTATTTTTATTAGTCAGTTAGAAAGTCGCCTGGGGTCGGCAGCCGTTATAAGGGTTACCAACGATGCACAAAGAGATGGAACGATTGCAGGTAAATTAGCTAATTGGGAAGGTAATTAATAAGGCGGGGTGCCTTAGTGTTTACCTAATAGTTCGTCCAGCTTATTTAGCAGTACTTTGTCTCGTAGATCTTTAGCAATAATTTTACCTGATGGGTCAATTAAAAAATTAGCAGGTATGGTGGTAACTCCATAAAGGGTTTTTACTTTTTCTTTCTCAGGTTTACCATCCAGCACTTGGGTCCAAACTAATCTGTCAGCTTTAACTGCTTTTAACCAGTTGGCTTTTTCATCAGCATCTTCAATAGAAACACTTAAAACGGTAAAGCCCTTGTCTTTATATTGTTGATAGGCCATCATGACATTTGGGTTTTCGGCCCGACAGGGGATGCACCACGACGCCCAAAAGTCGACCAAAACATACTTGCCTTTAAAATCTGACAATTTTACAAGCCGCCCTTTGGCATCGGGCAAGGTAAAATCTTTAGCTGCCAATCCTGCTGCTGATGCTTTTGCTGCGGCAATGATACGCGCCATATCCGCACCCAAAGGGCTTTGCTTTAACGTGGGCGTTAAACGGGTATAAGCCGCGTCAATTTGTGGCAGCAGATCGGCATTGTCTACTATTTGCCTTAATGTAACCAGGCTTATGTACGACCCTGGATGCCTGCTAACAAATGCCAATTGAACGGTTGACATTTGGTTAAATATATTTTTTAAAGCGGCCATTAACACGGCTTTGTTATTAATGTCGTTTTGCTGCTCGGGTGTTAACGCTTCATATTTACTTTCAACATCTGTCCGTTGCGAATAAAAGGGCCTTAGTAAGTTATCCAGTTCATTAAAGTCGTTATTATTTGGGGTGCCTGATAACTTTATTAGGTAAGGGTTATTATTATGCTTTATCAAAATATTACCCGGCTCTATATATAAACTAATTGCGTCGTGCGACACTTCTATAACCCTGGGGTCTTCATTTTTATATATAGTTGCTTTTGCCAGGCCGGTTATGCTGCCATTAAATTCAATAATGTTATTGGCTACTATAGTTGTATCGGTTATTACTTTATCGCCAGCCTTGTAAACAAGGTAAATTTTGTCCCCGTTCTTATATGCATCACCGCTTACTGTAATTTTAAAGGGTTGTTGCGCTAACACCATCAATGGCAACATCATTAAAATGCACAAAAAAACTTGTTTCATAAGCTGCTAAACGGTATGCTATAAAAATAGAGAACATATTTATATAAAAAAACATTTGTAACCATTGCACGCCATCTATCGTCTACCAAATAGTAACAACACAAAAACAACATGATCCAATCACTACCATCACTAAAAACAATTGCATTTGCCGCGTTATTTATGTTTGCCGCAATTGCCTCATCACACGCGCAAGACAAAACCAAGCGCATTGGTAATAAGCCGCGCACCGGTTCGTCAAACAGTAGCTTCGACGTTGTCAAAGGTGACCAGGTGGCCATTAAAATGGATGCCGGCAATAAACAGGTGCAGCTTTTACAATTTAGCTTTGATGTAACCAATAACTACCGCGACAGCATACCATTTAAGGTAAATGTTTACGAATACAACGAAATATCGGTAGGAGATAATTACGTTAAACAGGACATTATCAGCTATATTCCAAAAGGTAAAAATAAGATAACGGTAGACCTTGCTCCCTACAACATCGCCCTCAAAAAGAACATCCTGGTATCTATCGAGTGGTTACAAACCATTCAGGGCGCTGATCCATCTTTTGCAATTGGTTTATTTAACGGCGGCACCTACAGGCAAGAGAGTGGGCGCTGGAAAAAAACACCTGTAGCCGGTGTGGATTTCAACGTGATTATCAAAAAAGTAAAATAACCTAATCCGACTGAATTAAATACAAAGCCCCGCCTGATTAATTTAGGCGGGGCTTTTATTATTCGCTTATCAGCGTAACATAGCTGCGTGCGTTTAACTTAAATACAGCCAGGTTGTTGGTGATGCTAATATGCTTTGCCAACTTCATGTCTTTGTTTTTATCGGTTATATAAAGCTTAAATTTATTAAGTCCGGTTGGTAAGCCACTTAAGGTCACCTGCCTTTGGGCGCCGTTATTTACTATATGTAGTGTATAATTATTGGCAGCTGTGTTACCCAGGGCGGCGCAGGTAATATCGCTTTTGTCGGTAGTTACCGGCAGGTACTGCTGCCCTTGCTGCGTTGAGGCTAATTGTTTAAGCTGCCAAAAACGGCGTGTGGGTGCCAAAGGTTCATTGTTGCCAAATATGCCACCCCCTTTAAGCGGCGAATAATCGGCAGTTAGCTGCCACTGTAAAATAGACAGCGGCTGGCAAATAGCTAACAATCGGGTGTATAGGTTTATCTCTTCCAACGCGTATGATTCTTCTTCAAAATACGCCGGGTACCCCCAGGCTGCGGCATCAATGCTGCCTTCGCCAACTAACAGCGGCAGGCGCAGTTGTTTGGAAGCGTCGGCCCATTTTTGCAAAGTTGGCGTATCCCAGCCGCGCCACGAGTGAAAAGATATAGCGCCAATATATTGCCTTGCCTCAGGGTCATTCATGGCCGGGTAAATAAATTTATAAGTATTGGCATCCGAGTTATCGCCTAATAGTAGTTTCGTTTTTAACCCTTTGGATGCCATATAAGCGCCCAAACCTTTTATCAACTCTAAATGTTCCTCGCCGGTTTGGCGAATATTAATACCAAGGTCCGACTCGTTGAATGAAAAGCAACTCACCTCTACGCCGTAGTGGTCTTTTAGGTAAATAATATAATCCGTTATCGACTTATAGGTCATTTGCATATTATCCTTGCGTAAAGGGTTGCCCCAAACACCGGCTGGGGTAGGGCCAAAGTGTAAAGGGCCCTCTACCGCCCATGTTGGTGGTGCCCATGCCGATACAATAACTGGGATATTCATTTTACTTAAGCGCTGCGCCATCTCCATCGATTTGCGAACATGCTCGTTAAGTTTGCCGTTGTTGGCTGCTTCCGTTGGGTCAATGTTAATGTCGGGCTGCCAGCTTCTCCAGGGCATTTCTACGCGGCTCCATGCCACGCGTAAATTCTCAAGGCAATAATCAATCACCTGGGGGTCGGTCTTCATATTTTGTAGCCTGAAGTTCCCACCCAGTCCTGCAAACTCATTACCGGGTTTGGTAGCATCCAGCTTTATTACTGCCGGCGATTGATCTATAACACCTGCAACCTTAATAGTATATGTTTTTTCAAAAACATCGCCTTTATTTAGCTGCCCCATTGCTATTGGCAGGTATAATTGAATGGAGTCTTTCACTGCTGCATCATTCTGCCTTAACAATACCACGGGTTCATCCGTTTTTAAGGCGAATGATTGCGTTGGGGTAGTAAAGGCTATCCCCTTAACATAATCGCTTTGGTAGCCGGGCTCGTTAGCTATCCTTATAAGATCAGCATTAACATTTTCAAGCTTTAGTGAAGCATTGGCATAAATGCTTTTGGGCAACTTTATACCAAAGTATATGGCTTTAATAAGTGTGTCTTTATGTATATCGCAGCGCACGGTAATTTTTACATTTCCCTTTCCCTGGTCCTTAACAGTCTCGGTAATAAACACGCTGTCTATATTGGTAATTACGGTTTGGGTATCGCCCTCTCTGCTAAACTTTGGTTTTTGCAGTTCTTTACCCGTGTATTTTATTTTGCCCCAGTTTTGCCTAACTACATTTATGCGGGTATCAAAAGGCATTAACTGGCCTTTAATACGTATGCCGTTAAGATTGCCATAGGGCATTAATTCAGCCTGGGCTGATGCTTTTTGTATCGAAAAAACTAAAATTATTGCGCAAAATAACGGCGTTAAAACCACGAGTGGGTTTTTAGTAATTGTTTTCATGAGCGTAGCAGAATTTGAAGGTTATAATAGCCCTAATATAGGTGCTATATAGTTAAGCCTTTTAATAATGATATTAATGTATTAGCAAAGGATAAAATTTTATCAGTTAGCTATAGATTATCCAGATTCCCTTTTTATCTATATAATTTTACTACTATGCGATTTGCTAAATAATTACCAAATATTTTAATGGCGGATCTATTATGGCGCATATAAAATTTATTTATTATAAAATTTGCATTATTTAAGTTATATTTTTCATAATTTACCAAAAATATTACGATTTAGGTGCGCTTATTTATTTAAATAGATGCATTAAGATACAATGAATACTTTTTAGAGGCAATTAAGAGCAGTTTTTATGTACAAAGCGCAGCATTTTGAAAAATACAATTTATTAAATGGCGTATGGGACGAAATGTACAACGAAAACAGCATTGTCCGCGATCATTATAAAAAAGTAATTGAATATTTGGCCCTTGAAAGCCCGGACGATCTTAATAAGAAAGAGGAATTGGCTAAAAGGCTTTTTATGACACAGGGCATTACCTTTACCGTATATAATAGCGGCGAAGGTATTGAAAAGATATTCCCCTTTGATATCATCCCCCGCATTATTACTGCCGAAGAATGGGCTTTTGTAGAGAAGGGCATTAAGCAAAGGCTTACAGCCTTAAACCTGTTTCTGAAAGATATTTATCACAATCAGTTTATTATTAAAGATGGCATTGTGCCTATTGATATTGTATACTCGTGCCCGCATTTTTTGCGCGAAATGTATCAGCTGGATGTGCCATACGATGTATACGTACATATAGCCGGTATAGATTTGATACGCGACCACGACGGTACCTTTTACGTACTGGAAGATAACCTGCGTACACCATCGGGCGTAAGTTATATGCTGGAGAACCGCGAGATAACCAAACGTTTATTTCCCGATCTGCTGCCTAATTGCGCGGTACGCAGTGTAACAGAATATCCATCAATATTATATAAAAACCTTTTATCATTATCTCCAAGGCAAATAAGCAACCCTACCATTGTGCTGCTTAGCCCGGGTATATATAACTCGGCCTATTTTGAGCATACCACACTTGCCCGTTTAATGGGGGTTGAACTGGTTGAAGGCCGCGACCTGGTAGTAAACAACCATAAGGTTTATATGAAAACTACAACCGGCTTGCAGCAGGTTGACGTAATATACCGCCGCGTTGATGATGAGTTTTTAGATCCATTGGTATTTAACCCAAACAGTGTATTAGGCGTAGCTGGTTTAATGGGCGCTTACCGTAAAGGCAATGTGGCCATAGTAAACGCTATAGGTAACGGCGTAGCCGATGACAAAGCCACCTATATTTACGTCCCTGACATGATCAAATACTATTTGAACGAAGAGCCGATACTAAAAAATGTACCCACACACAGGCTAAGCAACCCTGATGAGCGCGAGCATGTGTTTAAAAACATCAATAAAATGGTGGTTAAAAAAACAAACGAAAGCGGCGGTTATGGTATGCTGATGGGCCATGCATCAACCGAGGAAGAAATTGAAAAGTATAAATTGGAGATACTGAAAGAGCCGCGCAATTTTATTGCACAGCCAACCATAAGCCTATCGGCAGCGCCATGTTATATTGGTGGTATATTACAGCCAAGGCGCATAGATTTAAGGCCCTATGCTCTCTGCGGCCCCGATGGTATCCAAATTGTGCCAGGGGGCTTAACCCGCGTGGCATTAACCGAAGGGTCGCTGGTGGTAAATAGCTCACAGGGCGGCGGCAGTAAGGATACCTGGGTATTGGCCTAAGTGCCGAGCCAAGAGATAAGAAGCAAGAATTAAGACAGAAATAACTTCGATGCCGATAGCTATCGGTATGGAAATAAAAAGAAAATATGTTAAGCAGGGTAGCAGCAAGTTTTTATTGGTTAAGCCGGTATATTGAGCGTAGCGACGGTATTTTACGAATGCTGAAGATAAACTATGCCTCGTCGCAAGATTCGGTAGCGGGGTTTACCTGGGAGCCTGTTATTCAGATCTTTTCGGGCCCGGATGAAGGATTGATAGAAAAGTTAAAGAACGATAGCCGGGCAGTGTTAAAGTATATGGTGGTTGATAAAGAGAACACCAACTCTATATTAAACATTATTACCCTTGCACGCGAAAATGCCCGTAGCGTACAAGAGCATATCCCTAAGGACCTTTGGCAGTGTTTAAATGAGTATTACCACACCGTAAAAGAACCCAAAATTGCATCTGCATTAAAAAAGGAAGACCCCATAGGTATTTTAGATGTATTGATAAAACAGGTAATGCTATACTATGGTACAGCCGAAATTACCATGGAGCGCGGCCAGGCCCGCAGCTTTATGAATATTGGGAAGTATTTAGAGCGGGCCATACAATCAATAGATATATTGGACATTAAATACGGGCCAACAAACAATAACCCAAACCTGCTCACCGATATTACGTATTGGAAACACCTGCTGCAATCTATAGGTGGGTATGAACTTTACCAAAAAACTTATCGCGATGGCCTGGAAGCGCAGAATGTAATAGAACAGATCATCCTGAATAACGATTTTCCGCGCTCGGTAATTTATTCGGTAAATAATATACAAAGGTATTTTGACAGACTAAAAAACAACAGCAATGTGAATGATTATCGCGAGATATCGTTCCATATTGGCAAGCTGCAAAGCAACATTAAATATAGTTCGGTTAAAAGTATCGGGCAGGTTGGCCTTCACGAGTTTTTAACACAAATTAAAGACGACCTGTACCAGATAGGTAATTCGTTAAACGAGTATTATTTTGCAAATTCCTAATTAGTTAAACATGCCCGAATTTAAGATACAGCATATCACCAAGTACTCTTATGATAACTTTGTGCGCGATAGTGCTAACAAGATCATTCTATTTCCTATTGTTGATATTTATCAGGATGTTTTAAAGCACGAATTAGATATAACCGGCCACCCACAAGTAGATACTTATGTAGATTATTATGGCAATGAGGTAGGCAGCTTTACCTACACCGAACCACATAATATGCTGGTTATTAATTCGCAGGTATCGGTAATTACACACCCAAGGCCCTTGCCGGTTGATAATATGTTTGCCAGCGAGCAGTGGAACGAACTATTTAACTTAAAGTATGTAGTGCCTTACATTGATTTTTTGAAACAAGAGTATTTTGAGGGGCTTAACGAATTACAACCCGTTGTAAACAGCGAACGCTTAACCGATGATACGCCTTACCATACTACACTTAAGTTTTGCCAGTACGTTTACAAAAACTTTGAATATATAAAAGGGGTAACCACTGTAGAGACCACTCTTGATGAAATATGGAAAATTAAAGCCGGTGTTTGCCAGGATTTTGCCCATTTACTAATGGTAATGCTGCGTTTGGTAGGCATACCCGCCCGTTATGTAAGCGGTTATATTTGCCCTAATAAAGACGGCCTGCGGGGGATTGGAGCTACTCATGCCTGGGCAGAGGCCTACCTGCCGGGCTACGGCTGGTTAGGTATCGATCCTACCAACAATTGTATTGCTAACGAAAACCATGTGCGCCTGGCAGTAGGTCGCAATTTTTCTGACTGTTCGCCGGTTAAGGGTGTTTATAAAGGTTCGGCGCACCACAAGCTGGAGGTATCTGTTTCGGTTGGGCACGAAGACAGCCATATCCCCGAAGAAAAAGATATATTTACCGTTTCAACATTCCCTGTACCTGATGGCAGCGCTGCACGTAACAGTTATGCAAGGTATATGGAAATTATGCAGCAGCAACAGCAGCAGCAATAACGGATTAGAAATATACTTACATGACTTACTGCTTAGGAATAAAAGTTAAAGAAGGCTTAATAGCAATTGCCGATACCCGCATTACTACAGGCACAGATACTACGATAAAGAAAAAAATAAGCATCCTGCAAAAAGAGAACTCATCCATGTTTATCATGACGAGTGGTTTGCGGTCGGTACGTGATAAGGCTATAGTGTATTTTGACGAGATACTGGAAACATCCGAATTTAGCAAACTATACCAGGCTGTAAACGCCTTTGGGCAACAGGTTAGGCGTGTAGCAGATGAGGACAGATCGACCTTAGAAAAAGCCGGTTTTAAGTTTGATTTAAACACTATTATAGGCGGGCAGCTTAAAGATGATGAAGAACATAAGCTGTTCCTGCTTTATCCAGAAGGAAATTGGGTTGAATTGGGTCTTGGCGCACCATTTGTAGTAATAGGCAACTCGGGGCATGGCAAAGCTATACTTAACCGTATATTAAATGAAGATTCGGATATGAGGCTGGCTTTAAAGGCCGGTTTTTTATCGTTTGATTCTACAAGAGTTAGTAGCAACAATGTTGATTTTCCGATTGATGTGGCATTGTATAAAAAGGACACTTTTGAACTGATAGAGCAACGTTATACGCAAAAAGATATGGCCGATATATCGGCACAATGGGATGACGAATTAAAAAATGCCCTGATGAACGTTCCGGGCGAATGGATGGAAAAAGCGTTTAAAAAACTACCAAAGTAAAATAATGAAATTTAAAGTATCGGCTGAGTTAGGATATGAGGTAAAGGCACCAAGTACTTTAATAATAAATATACACGCGCTAAGAACACCACACCAAACCGTACTAAACGAAAACCTGGATATTGACCCATACCTAAAAGCCGAAGAGATACCCTCTGTTAATGGCGAAAACAGGTTTGTACGTTTAGATATTGCCGAACCCGGCCATTTTAATATTAAATACGACGCTACGGTTGATAATTACTATGAAGTAATAGATTACACCACATACGACGAGATACCTGTAAGCCAGTTTCACCCCTCGGTATTAACCTATTTAAACCCCAGCCGTTATTGCCAAAGCGACAAGCTATACCGGTTAGCCAACAATACCTTTGGTAAAATAGAAAATTCGTATGAGCAGGTGGTTGCTATAACCGAATGGATACATACAAATGTGGAGTACCTAAGCGGCTTCAGCAATTCCGAAACATCCGCTTATGACACAGTTACACAGCAAGCCGGTGTTTGTCGAGATTTTGCGCACCTGGGTATTGCACTATGCCGGGCATTAACTATACCTGCCCGCTATTTTACGGGCTATGCCTACTTGCTTACGCCGGCCGATTTTCATGCCTGTTTTGAAGCTTATTTGGGTGGGCAGTGGATATTGTTTGATGCCACAAAGTTAGCGCCACTAAACGGACTGGTAAAAATTGCCACCGGCCGCGATGCCGCCGATGCTGCTATTGCCAGTATATTTGGCGATGTGTATTGTACCAACATAAAAGCAGCCTGTCAACTGGCCGAGAACGAGCCATTTAATCCTATATACTATACTAAGTCAGTTTTTGACGGAATCACTTATTTATAGGCCTGCCTCAACCTGTTCAATTACTGCCGATATTTCTTCGGCACGTTTTTCCCAGGTATTTCCTTCGGCCATAACTAATCTTGCACTGCGCTTTTCGGTGGTATCGGTTTCAATTTCCTGTATTAGGTATTGCAAGTACTCTTCTTTGGTGTGTGCTATTTTTATGATGCTTTCAAACTCACTAATGTCGCCAAATTCGGTGCTAATAACCGGCAAGCCGGCAGCAAGGTATTCGTTAATTTTCATTGGGTAGATACCTCCTGTAAAGTCATCGCTTATAAAAGGAATGATACCTGCCGAAAATGACCTTAAAAACGGCGGTAATTCTTCGGGCTGCCTGGGGCCTTCCAGCTTTACATTAGCATATTTTTTGAGCATAAGCTCGGTACGCTGGCTTAATATACGGCCCACAAATACAAATTCTGCATCGGGCATCTTAGTGAACAGGTAATCGAGCATAGGTAAGTCGAAGCGGTCGTCTATACTGCCTACATACCCTATTGTTTTTTTGCCGGTTTTGGGTTCGGGGGTAAAACCCTGCTTAAACAAATCTACTTTTACGGCATTGTGCACAATAAAACATTTGCTGCAGCTTTCTTTCTTACTGTTGTATAATCCTTTTGAGGTTACAATGGTAGCATCTACCATCTTCATAAAAATGGCTTCAAGCCTTAGCCCATGTTTGCTGAGCCACCGCACGGTGCCTTTTATTTCGTCGTAGCAATGATAAATCAGGGTCTTTTCGCCAAACTTACGTCCGGTAACCACACCCATACCCGGGTTAAACGACGTAAAATTGATCAGCTCGTGGTTCATATCCAATTTACGCAACGCTTTTTTGGTGGCCTTGCGTAACAGGTAGCCATTAAATTTGAGCAAGCTGTTATAAACAAAACCCTCCGGCAAAAAACTCACCGGGAAAACAAGAGGAGGGATTAATAAATAAACAGTGCCGCCGTTGCCGGTATCAATAGGAATTATGCGGCTTTTTAAACCAAAAGCTTGTTTAAAGTCTATTTTATTTTTATCGCTTACGCCTGCAAGGGCGTCTTTGTAGGTATAGGCGTTCTCTACAAACAAAACCTTGTTACCTGCCGATAGTACCTTCATTAACTCAACAACTGCTTTAATGTAGTTGCCGTGCCACTCGGTACCGCTTATGCATAAAATATTGCGGTTAGTGAGCATGCCTTGTAATAGTTTGCTAAAGCTAATAAATAAATTAATACTTGTTTTTAAGGGCGGTATATTACTAGGAAAAGCGTAATATGTATGTTTTAATTTTCGTTAAAATTCGAGCTAAAAGAATTATATTTAAAAACGAGAATTAAATAACGATAACACCTTATTAGCCAATGTCTCAAAACAAGCTATATGTACACTATGGTTGCGGGCAAGCAGCCCCAAAAGAATGGAAAAACTTTGATGTTTCGCCCACACTTTTAATTCAAAAAACGCCCGTAGTAGGTTTTTTGCTTAAAAAAAGCCTTGGTCAAAAATTTGATACCAATGTGCAATATGGCGACATTACTAAAGGCCTGCCCGGTATAAAAGATGGTACAGCCGATGGGGTATATTGTTCGCATGTGCTGGAGCATATGAGTTTGGAGCATTTTAGGATAGCTTTAAGGAACACCTATAAAATGCTTAAGCCCGGCGGCATCTTTAGGATGATAATGCCTGACCTGGAAGTTTTGGTTCGCGATTATATTAATGATAAAGATGTTAAACACGACCCCGATTCATCCATTACACTAATAAAACGAATGATGATGGGCCAGGAGGTTAGGCCACGCAACTTTATGGCAGTAAGCAAGCACTTGTTTGGTTATCTGGAACACCTTTGGCTTTGGGACGACGCATCAACAGAAAAGGAACTGCGTGAAGCCGGCTTTACTAATATACGCCGCTGCGAATTCAATGACTCGGCTGACCCTATGTTTAAACTGGTTGAAAATAGGAAACGCTGGGAATTGGTTGTAAAATTTGAATGCATTAAATAATTACATAAAGAAGGGAAACCTTATTGATTATTAGCCGTATAGTGTAATAGCTATGCGGCTTTGTTGTGTTAGTTTGCACTGATAAACATTGGTTATAACATTACATTAAACAGATTGAACAAATCATTATCTTAGGGTAGTTAATAATGATTATGGAAACGGAGATACGTACGGACAACCAAAGCATAGGCACTCTATTGGATGATGCTTATGCCAACCGTATCCATAACTTAACCCATAGCCTTAAACAGGCTAATGAAGCCCTGCGCTTGAGCCGCCAGGCCGGCGACCAGCAACTTATCGGCAAAAGCCTTAACCATCTGTCGTTATTTTATATGATAAGAGGGGCTTACAGGCGATCGGTAAATATGGCGCATGAGGCCATAAAATGCTTTGAGGCTTTAAATGATGAAAAGGGCATAGCCGATGCTAAATACAGCATAGCAGGGGTTTATTATAAAACAGACAATTACCACTTAGGCCTCATTAATTTATTTGATTGCCTGTCCATATACCGCAAATTTAACGATTACCACAACCAGGCGCGCACCCAAAAATCCTTAGGAACCATATATGAGTATTTTGGCGATCGTAAAAATGCCATACGTGCCTATAAAAATGCCATTGATGCCGCCCGCCGGGTTAACGATTTAAACCTTATTTCAAACGTATATAACCCCTTGTCGGGCATTTATTTAAAACAAAACAAAATTGCAAAAGCACTAAAAACTATTGAGCGCTCAATAACCATAAAATCAAAAACTGGCGATATAAGGGGTTTGGCTTTTGCTTTATACGGCCGCGGTAAAATATATACTATAACCGGCCAGTTGGATGAAGCGGAAAATGATTTTAAAAACGCGGTTGAGATACATGCTAATGCCGGCGAAAAATTGGGGCTTGGTATGGCTTATTGCAAAATGGGGGCATTATACATTGCAATGGGAAAGTTAGAGGTTGCCAAAAACATCCTAAAAAAATGTCTTAGCCTTAGCGATAAATACAACATTGCAATTACACGCTTTAAATGTAATTACCTGCTTTACAGTATAAGCAAAGCCGAAAAGGATACTGAAAGATCATTAGAATATCTGGAGCTTTACCTGCACCAAAAAGAGGCGGTAATTAATACACAAACCTTAAAGGTGATTGAGAATTATGAGCTGATTACCCGTATACAAGCCATGGAACAAGAGGCCCGCCTGGAAAGGGAGAAGGCCGCAATAATGGAAAAGCAGGAACGTGCGGAGCAATCGGCGAGGATAAAGCAGGAGTTTTTATCGACTATGAGCCACGAGATAAGGACGCCCTTGAATGCTGTAACCACCATAACATCATTGCTTACCGCAAAAAATGAAGAAGAGAATGAGCTGTTGGAGTCGTTAAAATTCGCATCGAACAACTTGCTGCTTGTAATTAACGACATATTGGATTTTACTAAACTGGATAACGGCAAAATGCAAATAGAAAATAATGCCTGCCAGTTTAACGAGTTAATTAGCCGGGTGATAAAAACCTATAATAGCATGGCTGCTAAGAAAGGGATAAAGCTATTGCTGAACACCGATGTTACATTAGGCGATTATTATGAATTGGATGAAACCAAGCTATCGCAAATATTGGGCAATCTTGTTAGTAACGCTATAAAATATACCGACCGTGGCCAGGTGAGCTTAAAAATAGAGAAAACCGCGAGAGACAAGAATGTAGATACGATTTTGTTTAGCGTTATTGATACAGGTGCCGGCATACACCAGGATTATTTTGAAGAAATATTTGAGAGTTTTTCGCAACCAAAATCAATTACTACGCGCAAGCAAGGCGGTACCG
The DNA here is from genome assembly GCA_005938025.2 of Inquilinus sp. KBS0705. Classification (NCBI taxonomy): domain Bacteria; kingdom Pseudomonadati; phylum Pseudomonadota; class Alphaproteobacteria; order Rhodospirillales; family Rhodospirillaceae; genus Inquilinus; species Inquilinus sp. KBS0705. The sequence goes on from VCCI02000002.1 coordinate 627,704, forward strand.
GGTTAGGGTTGGCTATTGTAAAAAAGCTTATCGAACTTTATAAAAGTACAGTACAGGTAAAAAGTATTGTTGGCGAGGGTTCGACATTTAGTTTTGAACTTAAATTGAAAAAAGCAGAAACACCTGTTAAGGTATCTGCCCAACTGGCTAACGGGTTAACCGGAAAAACTGTTTTACTGGCTGAAGATAACCTGATAAATGCGATGGTTGCACGCAAACTGTTATCTAACTGGGGTATGGTATCTGAACATGCAATGGATGGTATACAGGCGGTGGCAAAATCGCGCAATAAGGTTTTTGATTTTATTTTGATGGATATACACATGCCCGAAATGAATGGGTTTGATGCTACGGCAAACATTCGCGATAAGCAAAACCCCAATGCAAATACACCTGTATTTGCGCTAACAGCCGATATTACAGCTGAAAGTAACGACGAATATAAGCCTTATTTTACAGGCTTTTTGCGCAAACCAATAGAAATTGACCGCCTATACGAAGCGCTTTTACAAGCCTCTATCTAAGCAATAATAAATTATAAAACCTGCTGCATTGTTACTAATATTACATCCTTATTTGTAATCAAGATGAGACACTACGGGCTTATAGGTTATCCGCTTTCGCATTCTTTTTCCAAAAAATACTTTACAGAAAAGTTTGAAACGCTAAAAATAACAGATGCGGCTTACGACCTGTATCCACTGGAAGATATCTCGGGTTTGCCAGCGCTGCTGCATGCACACCCCAACCTTTGCGGGCTTAATGTTACCATACCCCATAAGGTAAATGTTTTAAAATACCTTGATTGGATAGAGCACGATGCTAAAACAGCCGGCGCGGTAAACTGCATAAGAGTAATATCCGAAAGCCCTGTAATGGCGGCATTTTCTGGCGAGGTTGGTTTTAAGGGACACGATTTTAGACTGGAAGGTTTCAATACCGACATATATGGTTTCGATCAATCTATTAGTCCGTTACTACGCAGCGACCAGGACACCGCCCTGATATTAGGCGATGGCGGCGCTGCCAAAGCTGTAAGATGTGTACTCGAAAACAAGGGGATAAGCTACAAGGTTGTAACCCGCAAAGAACATCCTGGTAATACCTTATTCAGCCAGCTTACCGTTAAAGATATTGAAGAAAATAAACTGATAATTAACACTACGCCGATAGGAACGTTCCCTAATGTAGATGAGTGCCCGGCCATACCTTATGAAGGCATTGGCGAAGATCATTTGCTATATGACCTAATATACAACCCGGTAGAAACCATGTTTTTAAGGAAGGGGCGCGACCAGGGAGCGCTTACCAAAAACGGATACGAAATGTTAGTGCTGCAGGCCGAAAAAGCCTGGGAAATTTGGAACTCAAAAGAAATGAACCTGTGAGATCGTTTTTTGTAATTGCGGCAATATTGATGATTTTTGGATGTGGCGGCAATGCCGACTATTCGCCAAAGCCGCGCGGTTATTACCGCATTAGCTTCCCCAAAAAAGAGTATCAGCAATATACCGAAGGCTGCCCTTTTACTTTTGAGTACCCTAAATATAGCAGCATAGAGCAGGATAGATCAGACCTGGCTGCCGGCAGGCCATGCTTTCAAAATATACAGTTTCCGCAATTTAATGCTACGCTGCATTTAAGCTACCAGCCCATCGCCTCAAAGCACGAGTTGGATGCCATGGTTGAAGATGCACATAAACTCAGCTTTAAACATACTGTAAAAGCTACCAGTATTGATGAAGGTATAATACATTACCCTGATCGGAAGGTTTACGGCATTTATTATACCATAGATGGTAACGCGGCATCATCCGCACAATTTTTTTTGACAGACAGTACCCGTCACTACGTGCGTGGTGCGCTATATTTTAACTCCGAACCCCGTTTAGATTCAATACAGCCGGTGCTCACCTTCATCAAAAAAGATGTGGATGTAATGATAAAAACGTTTAAGTGGAAGAATTAGCTGAAAGGTAAAAGCAAAAAGCCGGTTATTACTGCTTAAAAAGCTTTCTGCTTTGAGCTACCCGCTTTCAACATTATTCTCCTTACTTTTGCCCCATGGCCAATGTGCAGTCCTTTGTAAATAATCCCTACCAGGAAAACACCTACATTTTGTTTGATGATAGCGGCGAGTGCGCCATCATAGACCCGGGTATGTATACTGCAGCCGAACAAAATGTAGTGGTAAATTTTATTGAAGACAATAATTTAACCCCCGTTCTGCTGTTAAACACCCACTGCCATGTAGACCATGTGTTGGGAAACCGCTTTGTGTTTGACCAATATGGTTTAAAGCCAAAGTTTCACCAAGGCGAATCGGAAACGCTGGCAGCTGTGGTAGCCTATGCACCGGCAATGGGTTTTAGGTATGATGCTTCGCCGGTACCTGATGAATTTTTGCCCGAAGAAGGTGTAATTGCGTTTGGTAGCACTCAATTGCAATTGATATTTGCGCCCGGCCACTCGCCAGCACACCTATGTTTTTACGACAAGGATGCCAATATATTAATAGGCGGCGATGTGCTATTTCATAACAGCATAGGCCGTACCGACCTCCCGGGGGGTAACTATAGCCAGCTGATAAAGAACATTGAAGAAAAACTGTTTGTATTACCTGATGATTGCACTGTTTGCCCCGGTCATGGCCCCGAAACAACTATTGGTTACGAAAAACAACATAATCCGTATTTATAATGTTATAAGGGTTCACGTAAAAGCTTATCTACAAATCAAAGACTATTGAATACCTCCATATACATAGCAAAAAGGTACCTGTTCTCAAAAAAACAGACACATGCCATTAATATAATCTCAGGAATATCTATGCTTGGGGTATTGGTGGGCAGTGCCGCACTTATTATTATACTATCGGTATTTAACGGGCTCGAGCAGGTTATTTTATCTATGTACAGCAATCTCACCCCCGAGATGAGAATAGAACCGCGCACAGGCAAAACATTTGACCCTACAGCCGCGTATTTTACTACACTACAAAAAGATGCAAACATCGAATCTTATACGCAAGTGCTGCAAGAAAAAGCGCTGATACTTTATAATAACCGCCAATTTATAGGAACTATTAAAGGCGTAAGCAACGATTTTTTAAAAAACCCGAGGTTAGATAGCATTATACAATTTGGTTCATTCACCTTATCTAATAAAGGGGATTCTTACGCCGTTATTGGCTCTACCATACAAGCCAGCCTGGGGGTAAGTTTAAAAAACCAGTTTCAATCATTACAGATATATTCACCAAGCCGCACGGCTGGTAACTCAAATAACCCGTTAAACGATTTTGTTATCCGCTCCATTACCCCGTCAGGTGTATTCTCGGTTCAGCAGGAGTTTGATGATATGGTAATTACCCCATTAGCGTTCGCCCGCGATTTGCTCGATGAACCTAAGAATGTATCGGCCATCGAAATTAATTACAAGCCCGGAACCAATTTGGACGCCGAGCAGGACAAACTACAGGAAAAAACAGGCAGTAACTTTGTTGTAAAAAATCGCAAACAGCAAAATACCGAGCTGTACAAAACCATTAATTACGAACGTTGGTCGATATTTATGATATTAACCTTTGTGCTCATCATAGCCATATTTAATATAGTTGGGTCACTTACCATGTTGGTGATGGATAAGCGCAAGGATATTGCCATATTAACCAGTTTAGGTGCCGGCAGGGGGCTTATACAAGGCATCTTCTTTTTTGAAGGAATGATGATATGTTTTATAGGTAGTATAGCCGGTATTATTTTTGGCTACATCATATGTTTGATACAGCTGCGATTTGGGCTCATCAAATTGGGCGCAAAGCTATCCGTTTTGGATGCCTACCCCGTAGCCTTTAAACTAAGCGACCTATTTCTGGTGTTTTTTACGGTAAGCGGGATTGCCTTGATAGCTGCAGGCATCAGCGCCCGGTTAAGCGTTAAAGGCCTAGACGAAATTAAGCAAGACCTTTAAGTAAAATACTATGTTGGGGCAATCTAATGATATGCAACTCACAGCAAAACATAACAAATAATTTGCAGGGCGTTTTCAATTCAGTAGCTTTATCCGTTGCCTTTCAAAAGGCATTAAAACAAACTCATTAGCCTTATAAGCGTTAACATATCATGGAATCAAAACGTCAGCAAAAATTTGCCGGGGTAATACAACAAGACCTGGCAGCAATATTTCAACGCGAAGGCATGAATTATTTACCACATACCTTAGTAACTATTACCCGCGTACGTGTAACGCCCGATTTGGCTATTGCCCGTGTATTTTTAAGCTTTTTTAATAATACCGACAACCAAACAGCCCTGCAAACCATAAAACTGCACGCATCCGAAATCAGGTATAAATTAGGTGCCCGTATTAAAGACCAGGTGAGGATAATACCACAACTGGAGTTTTTTGTGGATGATACCAGCGACTATGTAGAGCGCATGGATAAGATATTTGACAAAATAAGCAAAGAAGACCGCCAGCCGGATACCGAAGAGAACTAAGCCTAATGGATGCTACCGAAAAATTGGCGGCATATCTTGATGCCCACCCAGGCGTGGCCGGTAAAGTGATTGATTTTGACCCCAAAGTTGATAAATTATATCCGCTGGATCTCACCGCTGCTAATACGGAACTGACTCCTGAACTGATTGCCGATACGTTTAGTTTTAGCAATTGGGTAAGCCAAAAATTAGCTAAAAACAATAGCCGTTATGGCATAGGTGGTTACATGGAAAACCGTACCATTTATGACCGTAGCACGCTTTTTGATGCTGCCGACGAGCCCCGCCGCCTGCATTTAGGTGTTGACATATGGGGCAATGCGGGCACGCCGGTTTACTCGCCATTGCCGGGTTACCTCCATAGCTTTGCCGATAACGATAACTATGGCGATTATGGCCCAACCATTATACTGCAACACAATTTAGATGGTTTTACATTGTATAGCTTATATGGGCATTTAAGTCGCGCAAGCTTAGTAGGTTTAGCGACTGGGCAAGCTGTAAAAGCCAATCAGCAAATAGCTATATTAGGCAATGCTGCCGAAAACGGCCAATGGCCACCACATCTGCACTTTCAGTTGATGCTTAATATTGGTGATGCAAAAGGCGATTACCCAGGGGTGGGGAAATACTCGCAAAAAGACAAATACCTGCAAAACATACCTGATCCTAATTTGATTTTAGGATTTCCGATACATTAAAACCATATAGAAACCCCTACTTTGTAAAAAAAACGTCGTAATGGCGGGGGTAATTGTTTTTAAGCTACCAATGCCTATATTTGCCTTCGCAAAAAACTTCATTTTATATAATAATGAGAGAAATACAATTCAGGGAAGCGCTAAGAGAAGCCATGCAGGAAGAAATGCGCAAGGATGAGAATATATACTTAATGGGCGAAGAAGTTGCCGAGTATAACGGTGCTTACAAAGTAAGCCAGGGTATGCTTGACGAGTTTGGCGCTAAACGCGTTATTGATACGCCTATCTCTGAATTAGGTTTTGCGGGTATAGGTATAGGTTCGGCAATGAATGGCCTGCGTCCTATAATCGAGTTTATGACGTTTAACTTTTCGCTTGTAGCTATTGATCAGATCATCAATGGCGCAGCCAAGATCATGTCGATGAGTGGCGGACAGTTTTCTGTTCCAATTGTTTTTCGTGGCCCAACCGGTAACGCGGGTATGCTAAGCTCACAGCACAGCCAGTGTTTCGAAAACTGGTATGCTAACTGCCCCGGCTTAAAGGTAGTTGTACCATCAAACCCATACGATGCAAAAGGACTTTTAAAATCTGCTATTATAAATCCGGACCCGGTTATTTTTATGGAGTCGGAATTAATGTACGGTGATAAAGGCGAAGTTCCTGAAGAGACTTACTATATCGAAATAGGCAAAGCAAACGTGACCAAAGAAGGTACTGATGTTACCTTGGTTGGCTTTGGTAAAATAATGAAAGTGGTTAACGCCGCTGCGATTGAATTAGAGAAAGAAGGCATCCATGCCGAGGTGATCGACCTGCGTAGCGTACGCCCTATTGATTACGCTACCGTTATTGCCTCTGTTAAAAAAACAAACCGTTTGGTAATTGTAGAAGAAAGCTGGCCATTAGGCTCGATAGCTACTGAAATTGCCTTTAAAGTACAAAAAGATGCGTTTGATTATTTAGATGCCCCTGTACTGCGCATAACCGGTGGCGACGTGCCATTGCCTTACGCACCTACTTTAATACAGGAATACCTGCCAAACCCCGAGCGCGTGGTTAAAGCAGTGAAAGAAGTTATGTACGTTGCTAAGTAATTAGCAACAACCCATTTTTAAAGGCCCTGGCATTACCGGGGCTTTTTGTTGTAGCTTAAGAAAAGATAATGTCATTTATTAATGATACTTTAGAATATGAAAAAGCCAATACGACAAAAGCTAATGATACCCTTTTTTATGTGCATCGGCTTTTTAGCGATGAGTGTAAGTGCCATTACCCGGGGTATCGAGGCGCATCAAACTTGGCGTATTGTACTGGCAAGCGCATCTGAGGTATTGTTTGCGGCAGGTATAGTCATTATAATTTTCGCTATACGTAAAGAGAATAAGACGCTTAAGAATTCGCAGGCTTAACACTTTTTCCCAATCGGGAAATTACTTCGTACCTCTCAGCAAGGCGCGCGGTGATGTCAAATGCTGCTACCCCCATCATCTGCACATTTGAAATCTGCACATCTAAAAGTCTATCAAAATATTCTCTCCAAACTTTTGCGATACCGTGGTTCGGTCGGCACCGTTGATACTAATGACCAGCGAGCTATCATAAGTAATTTTCTCTATTAGTTGAATTTTAGTACCGATATTGATATCCAGCTTTTGCAAATACTGTAAAAAGGCGCTGGTAGTATCTTTTACAGCGGCTACACGGCAGGTGGCGCCGCCTTTTAAATCGGCCAGGGTTATAGAATAACGCTTGGCCATTTTTCCATTTGCTTTGGGTATTGGGTCGCCATGCGGGTCATACTCCGGGAAACCCAGGAACTTGTCCAGCCTATCGGCAAGGGAGCTATCTTTAATATGTTCCAGCTCTTCGGCAATATCATGTATCTCGTCCCAGTGGTAGCCCAGCTTTTCCAGCAAAAAAACCTCCCATAAGCGGTGGCGGCGTACTATTAGTGTCGCATCCTTCATGCCCTGTTCGGTAAGCTCTACCCCTTTCTTTTTATCATAGGCGATGAGTTGCTTATCGCTTAGCTTGCGTATCATATCTACTACTGATGCCGGGTTGTTCCCCAGCGATTCGGCAATAGCCGTAGGGGTTATTTTCATCCCCTTATCCTGCCAAAGGCGGTAAATACATTTCAGGTAATTCTCTTCAGATAGCGTATGCATATTATAGCTAAGTTAATATCTAAACGAAAAGCCAAGAAAAAAAATCTTATCGGCACCGGTATTAAGGCCAATATTTACACCGGCATCAATATTAAGGTTGTTGGTGGCCGAAAATATAAGCCCGCCGTTAGCGTAAAAATCTGTTTTTTTAGCATACGGACTGTAAGTGCTTACACCCTCTACAAAGCCATCCAGCTTTTTAAACAGCGAGCGGCCAAAGGTAAAAGAGTACAGCATATCGGTATAGTACTTATTGTTATCTTCCTTTACAAAGCTAATGGTAGTTTGCGCGCCGAAGCTGGTTTTTTCGTTCAGCTCTAAAGCAAAAGGGAAAGTTACCCCGCCCTGCACGCCGTTACTGGCAAATGATGAGGTGGGTAATGATACAAATGGCAATACCGCCAGTGCCGATTTGCCCCCGCCGCTACCCCAAATATTATATTTTACCCGCAGGGTTATATCGTCAAAGCCCGCGCTCTCGTCAATCAGTTCGTTGGTAATAGCATGGCGGGTTGTATTGCGTACATGCGTAGGTATCACCAACTGAATATCTGTTTTTTCGGTAAGGCCCAGTTTAAAGTTGGCCAGGTTAAAAATGCTTTGCATGCTTTTTAGGCCATCGGCTTTATTGCGCACTTGCTTAACAAGGTCGCTTTCCACCTGAAAATGCCCCGCCTCTACCGTATACGCGCTTTCGGTAACATCGGGGCGGTCTGTTTCCATGTCTTTCATCTTATCCCGGGGCACCGGGCTAAACAGGTTGTATTTATGGCGGGTAGTGTCTGTTTGTCCGTATGTAGTAGCCGAGAACGAACCGAGAACAAGCAGAAGTATAATGTAACGCATAGGTTTTTTTTATACAAACATAAGCAATATTTAGAACAGTCAAATAAATAAAATTAGGCAAGGCTAATTATTGTATGTATTCCATATTAGTGTTTAATAATTATATATTTGATTACCAAATCTTAACAATGAAAAAATTAGTCTGCATTCCGTTAATTGCGACATTATTTGCGTGCAGTACTGCTACTAAACCGAAAGCAGCACATTCCACCCAAGTGACAAAAGACACAACCGTAACAGTTAAAACCGCCGTTCTTGTAAAAGATACCTTAAAGCAAACCTCAGCACCGGATGAAAATAGCAATGCATCAAAGCTAATTGGCTTATGGATTGGCAAAGGCGACGAGAACGTATCTTTTAAGGTAACCAAAGAAAGTTTCTATTATCCCGACCATTCCGCATATTACAAATACACAATAACCGGCGATAGCGTGAAAGTGAAGTATGAAGATGGTCCTTTAATTTTTGGTGTTGCATTTAAAGGGCGAGATACCTTAATAATGAACGGGATATACGGAACAGATACATTTTTCCGTAAGAAATAATCTTTACTCTCTTTCCGCAAAGCGTAGTCGGGGTGTAAAGTCCAGATTCCTTACTCTCTTTCCGCAGAGCGGAGAGAGGGTCGAACAGCGTAGCGCATTCGGGGTGAGTCCACACAATTTCGTTGAAAACTTTCCTGCTCAATTTTCTGTCTAATTTACCAACTTCGCTTTTCTGAATTGACGACATGACTGATCACGATAAAAAAGTTGCTGCCGAGCTTTCTATTACCGCAAAGCAGGTAAGCGCCACCATAGCCCTGTTAGATGAAGGCGCCACGGTGCCCTTTATTTCCCGCTACCGTAAGGAGTTAACGGGCAGCCTTGACGAGGTGCAGGTTGCCGCCATACGCGACCGCATACAGCAAATGCGCGACCTTGATAAGCGCCGCGAAGCGATCTTGAAATCGATGGAGGAGATGGGCAAGCTAACGCCCGAACTGGCGCAGCAAATAACCGCTGCCGAAACCATGGTGCAACTGGAGGATATTTACCTGCCCTACCGCCCCAAGCGTAAAACACGCGCAACGGCCGCCCGCGAAAAGGGACTACAGCCGCTTGCCGATACCATTTTTGCCCAAAAAAACATAGATCCCGAAACGGAAGCCGGTAAATATATCGACGACGCAAAGGGCGTAAATACCATTGAAGAAGCGTTAGCCGGTGCACGCGATATTATTGCCGAAACCATCAGCGAGAACGCAGAGGCACGCGCCAAAATGCGGACGCTATTTACCGAGAAAGGTACTTTTGAATCGAAAGTTGCACCGGGTAAAGAGGTGGGGGGCATAAAGTATAAAGACTATTTCGACTGGACCGAGCCGGTAAAATCGGCACCATCGCACCGTATACTGGCCATGCGCCGTGGCGAAAAAGAGGAGATACTGTATTTGGATATTAAACCAACGGAAGAGGATGCTATTGCCTTGCTGGAACGCGAATTTGTGTATGGGCGCAATGCAGCATCAGCACAGGTAAGCCTAGCCATTGCCGATGGCTACAAACGCCTGCTTAAACCATCAATGGAAACCGAGATAAGGCTGCTCACCAAAAAGAAAGCCGACGAAGAAGCCATCCGCGTATTTGCCGAGAATGCCCGCCAATTGTTATTAGGCGCACCGCTTGGCCAAAAACGCCTGATGGCTATTGACCCCGGTTTCCGTACAGGCTGCAAACTGGTTTGCTTAGATGAGCAGGGGCAGCTATTAGAGAACATCGCCATTTATCCGCATACAGGTGCGGGCCAGGCCAAAGAGGCAGAAAAAACCGTAAAGCATTTATACGAGCGATACCATATTGAGGCTATTGCCATAGGTAACGGCACCGCCGGCCGCGAAACGGAACTGTTTGTACGCAACCTAAATTTGCCCGGTGCCACTATAGTGATGGTGAATGAGAGCGGGGCATCCATCTACTCTGCATCGGATGTTGCGCGCGAGGAATTCCCTGATAAAGATATTACGGTGAGGGGCGCGGTATCAATCGGTCGCCGTTTGATGGACCCGCTGGCCGAATTGGTGAAGATAGACCCAAAATCGATAGGTGTGGGGCAATACCAGCACGATGTTGACCAAAACAAATTACAAACATCACTGGATGATACCGTAATGAGCTGCGTAAACGCGGTAGGTGTTGAATTAAACACGGCATCTAAACAAATATTGGCCTACGTTTCGGGCCTTGGGCCGCAGCTTGCGCAAAACATTGTTGAATACCGTAATCAAAACGGCGCTTTTAAACGCCGCGAACAGCTAAAAAAAGTTGCCCGTTTGGGCGATAAGGCCTACGAACAGGCAGCAGGCTTTTTACGCATACGAGGGGCCGAAAACCCTTTGGATACCAGCGCAGTGCACCCCGAGCGTTATGCTTTGGTGGAGCAGATGGCAAAAGATATGAAATGCAAGGTGCAGGACCTGATGACCGACCAGCAGCTGCGCAAATCTATCCCCTTGCAAAAATATATAAGCGATACCGTAGGCTTACCTACGCTGAACGACATTATGGCTGAACTGGCCAAACCAGGCCGCGACCCGCGTGAGCAGTTTGAGGCCTTTAGCTTTACCGAGGGCGTTAATGCCATAAGCGACCTGAAAATTGGTATGAAATTGCCTGGCATAGTTACCAATATAACAGCCTTTGGTGCCTTTGTTGATATTGGCGTTCACCAGGATGGGCTGGTGCATTTAAGCCGCATAACCAACCGCTACATTAAAGACCCTAACGAAGTATTAAAAGTACACCAAAAGGTACAGGTTACGGTTAACGAGGTAGATACCGCCCGCAAGCGTATAGCACTAAGCATGAAAGAAAACGAGGTGCGTGAGGTAACACCTGCCTTTAAACCACGCGAGCAAAAGCCGGTTCAAAAACAAGCGCAGCAACATCCACGCCCTACAGCTAAACCTCAGCCGGAGCCTGAAATGGATATGATGAGCAAGTTAGCCGCATTAAAAAATAAGTTTAAGTAATTGAAGGTAATGTATAATAATAGGTAGCGTTTATAGATTGTCTTTATGAATGTGGGGAGTTAACATAATCCCGGCATTCATTAACAATGCTTATCTTTACCCTACAATTATGCAATCTCCACTCAATAAATATAACGTCAAATTTCAGGAAGCGCTGGCGGGTTTAAACCCCGAGCAATTGGCTGCCGTAAATAAAATGGATGGCCCTGTACTGGTGGTAGCCGGCCCGGGTACCGGTAAAACACAAATACTTGCTGCACGTATTGGTAAAATACTCACCGATACCGATGCCCGCCCCAACGAAATACTATGCCTTACCTATACCGATGCGGGAGCTGTAGCCATGCGCAAGCGCCTGTTCGATTTTATTGGCCCTGATGCTTATCGCATTAATATATACACGTTTCACGCATTTTGTAACGAGGTAATACAGGAAAACCTGGAGTACTTTGGTAAACTAAACCTGGAGTCGCTGTCAGACCTGGAATCGGCCATATTGTTTAAGGAACTGGTTGACGATTTTGAGAATGACCACGTATTAAAACGTTTTACCGGCGATATCTATTACGACGCGCCACGCCTGAAAAGCCTGTTTTCGACCATGAAACGTGAAAACTGGAACGAGGATATCATGGCCAAAGCGGTACAGGAATATTTGGAAGACCTGCCTAACCGCGAAGAGTTTATCTATAAACGCGCCAACCCAAAAGCCGGCATCAAAATAGGCGACCCAAAACAAAAGGACATAGACAAGGCGCATGAAACCATGAGCAAAATGCTGGCCGCCGTAGGCGAGTATAAACGCTATGATGCCAAAATGAAAAAGCTTGGCCGGTACGATTATGATGACATGATCATTTGGGTGCTGAAAGCCTTCCGCGAAAATGAAGAGATACTGCGCCGTTACCAGGAAAAATACCAATACATTTTAGTCGATGAGTTTCAGGATACCAGCGGATCACAGAATGAGCTGTTGAAGTTTTTATTGAATTACTGGGAAACACCCAATGTATTTGTGGTGGGCGATGACGACCAGTCGATATTTAAATTCCAGGGCGCTAACATGAAAAACATCCTGGATTTTGCCGGCGATTATGTAAAGGCCTTACACACGGTGGTGCTTAAACATAATTACCGCTCAAACCAGCATATACTGGATATTTCACGCGCGTTGATCAATAATAACCGCGAACGCTTAACAACCCAGCTAAGGCTTGATAAAAATTTGCAGGCATCTCACCCCCGCTTTAACGAGTTGGTGATAGAACCAGTAATAAAAGAGTATGAAAACCCCGATCAGGAACTGGTTGATGTAGCCCTGCAAATTAAAAGCCTAATAGATAAAGGCACTGAACCGGGCGAAATAGCAGTAATATACCGCAACCACAGCCAGGTAGAGGAGTTATTGCATTATTTAGAAACGCAAAAGATAGCTGTAAATACAAAAAGAAAGATAGACATCCTAACTATCCCATTCGGCGAAAAGATCGTGAACATTTTGCGCTACCTGGCTATGGAATTGGATTCCCCTTATAGCGGCGACGATCTGCTATTTGCTATTCTGCATTACGATTTGTTTAACATACCACCCATTGAGGTGGCTAAGGCCAGCATAGCGGTAGCTAAAGAGAATTACAGTACAGCAACCAGTAACCAACCAAAAACATCGCTGCGCAGGTACCTGCACGAAATGCGTATCCCAGCACAAACCGACTTGTTCAGTAAGTCGGTTAATACCGAGATGAAGTTTTTAATCAACGACATTGATGAACTGTTAAAATCGGCAGTAAGTGTTACGCTGCAACAATTCTTTCAGGATGTGGTGGCTAAAATGGGCATCCTTAAATATATTATGCAGCAGCAGGATAAGGGTATCCATATGCAGGTACTTACCAGCTTCTTTGATTTTTTAAAAGATGAGAGCCGCAAAAATCCCGAGATCAAACTTGCCGATCTGATTGCTACTATTGATCTGATGAAGAAAAACAACATTAGGATAGAGCTAAACAAAGTGATCTACTCTGATAACGGAATTAACTTTTTAACCGCGCATGGCTCTAAAGGGCTCGAGTATGAGCACGTATTCTTTATTGGTTGCGATAAGCGCACCTGGGATGGCAAAGGGCGTAATAGCGGCTTTGCCTACCCGGATACTTTAACAGGTTCGTTAGGGGATGATATTGCTCAGAAGGAAGAGGCCCGCCGGTTGTTTTACGTAGCTATTACTCGTGCTAAGCAATGTTTGCATATATCCTATGCAGCAAAAGATAAGAAAGGGAAAGATCAGGAGCCATCGCAGTTTATTGGCGAGATATTGGCCGACACCCATTTGCAGCTTAAATTCCCGAAAGTAAGCAGCGACGATATGCTGGGATTTTTTGCGACCCAATTTAGCGAAGCAGAAAAACCCGTTGTAGAACTGCTGGACCGCAATTATATAAACCAATTGCTGCAAAACTACACGTTATCTGTTACACATCTGAATAACTATTTAGACTGCCCGCTTCGTTTTTACTTCCAGTGCTTGATAAGGGTACCCTCTGGTAAAAGCCCTTCGGCTACTTTTGGGCAGGCCGTACACTGGGCGCTGAACAAAGCCTTCAGGAAATTAAAGGACAACAATAATGAATTTATATCTACCGAAGAATTTATAAACGAGTTTCGCTGGTATATGTACCGCAACCGCGATTCGTTTACTAAAGAGGAGTTTAAGCGCCGGGTTGATTATGGCGATAAAATACTACCGCCGTATTACGAGCAAAATGTACACTTGTGGAACAAAATAGCCCAAACCGAGCGCAGCATTAAAAATACCGAAGTGCAGGGCGTGCCTATTAAAGGTAATTTGGATAAAATAGAATTTGAAGGCAAACTGGTTACCGTTGTAGATTATAAAACCGGCCGAGTACGCAACGCTAAAGACAAACTGCTGCCGCCAAACAATGAAGCCCCCAATGGCGGCGATTACTGGCGCCAGGCGGTGTTTTATAAAATACTGGTTGATAACGACCGCACCAACGATTGGGAAGTAACAAATACCTTGTTTGAGTTTGTGGAGCCTGAGAAAGAAAACGAATATTATAAAGCGAAGATCGTAATCACACCAACAGATATCGAGACCCTTATAGAACAAATAACTACCGTATATCAAAAAATACAAAATCATGAGTTTAGCACCGGCTGTGGTAAAAAAGAATGCGACTGGTGCCATTTTGTAAAAAGTAACTTTAAACAGCCAGGCGGCATGTTACAGTTGGCCGAAGGCGAAGAAGTAGAATAACATCCATCTATTATGAAATACATCAAACTGCTCATCCTTTCATTTATAAGCTTATCGGTATCAGCACAAACTGTGGTGAAGCAGGACGCCGGTATAAAGCAAATGGTGGATGAGGTATCGGCCAAAAATATCGAAGCTATTGTACGCAAACTGGTAAGTTTTAAAACGCGCCACACCTTGAGTGATACCCTCAGTAAAACCGAGGGCATCGGTGCGGCACGCAACTGGATAAAAAGCGAGTTTGAAAAATATGCCGCAGCATCCAACGGGCGTATGCATGTTGTGTTTGATGCGTTTGTGCAGCCAAAAAGCGACCGGGTAAATAAACCCACACCCATGAAAAATGTGCTGGCCATATTAAAAGGTGCCGATACCGCAGACCATCGTGTATACATTGTATCCGGCCATTATGATTCAAGGGCTACTAAGGCGATGGATTCTACATCGGTAGCGCCGGGTGCGGTAGATGACGCTTCGGGCTCGGCATTATCAATGGAGTTGGCAAGGGTAATGGCCAAGCGTTCGTTCCCTGCTACCATTATATTTATGACAGTGGTTGGCGAGGAGCAAGGCCTGTATGGCTCGGGCAATGTAGCCAAACGTGCAAAAGCAGAGGGCTGGCAGGTGGATGCCATGCTGAATAATGATATTGTTGGTAACACCCACGGAATGGAAACCGACCTGAAAGATAACCGGAGCATAAGGGTGTTTAGCGATGGTGTACCTACCGCTGCAACAGATAAAGAGATAGCCGCGCTGAAAGCATTGGGCGGCGAAAATGATAGCCAGTCAAGAGAATTGGCGCGTTACGTTAAAGAGATAGGCGAACGTTATGTTGACCAACTGGATGTGAAATTGATTTACCGCCGCGACCGCTACCTGCGTGGCGGCGATCACCTGCCGTTTTTAGAGCAAGGCTTTACGGCTGTACGTTTTACCGAAATGAACGAGGACTTTAACCGTCAGCACCAGGATATACGTACAGAAAACGGCACGCAATACGGTGATTTGCCCGATTTTGCCGATTATAACTATACGCAAAAAATAGCCCGTATGAACTTGTCTGTATTGGCCAATCTGGCACTGGCACCCGCCCGCCCGCAAAATGTAGGCATCATTACCAGCGACCTTACCAACAAAACCAAATTAAAATGGGATGCGCCAAAAGGCAAAGCCCCTGCCGGGTATTATGTGCTGATGCGCGAAACGATAAGCCCGTATTGGGAAAAGAAGTTTTATGTGACAGGTACTACCGCGACTTTAACCTACTCTAAAGACAACTATTTGTTTGCTGTACAGGCAGTAGATGCAGATGGCCATGAAAGCTTGCCGGTTTTCCCTAAGCCAGTAAGGTAGGCATTAATAATTAAAGGATAGTGATTAGAGATTAGAATTTGCAGGGAAATAATAACTTCTTTACACTCATCTCTTAAAACTACTTCACACTTTTTTTAAGCACTATAAAATAACCGGCTATAAATACCACCACAGCTATAATTATACTTACATAAACATCTTTTGTAAATATATCTATTTGCAAATCGCGGGCCGGGCCTTTATTGGTTTTTATCATGCTGGTTATGGCTGTCATCGGGTGTGCATAAGGGAAAAGGTAGCTGTACTCCCAGTTTTTTGATGCTACAGTAATACCTACCAGCGTTGCAACAAACCCCAGACCCATCGGCTTTAAAAAATCGGCCCATAACAGGCTAAGTAAAAATTGGATAGATATAATACCTAAAGCCGCCAAGAATAGCTTAAAGTATACCTGGGCTAATTGCAGTTCCATATGGTAGCCGCTAAACTTTAGTTCGGGTTTAAATACTTCAACAAAATTCCCAAAGCCTATGGTGAATAAAGCAAACAGACTAAGCGATAAGGCCATTAAAAAAAGGGCGTAAAAGTATTTAGCACTATATACCGCCCAGCGCGAAATAGGCAGGCTGAACAATGTTTTCCAGGTATCTGACCGATGTTCGACATTGTTTACCGAGTAGGCTATAAAAATGGAGAACATTGGCAGCAGCAAAGTGCCCATTGCACCTAAGCTTATCATAGAGAACTGCACCCACAGTACCATAGATGGGGCTGATATAAACTTGTCGCTTTTGGTATAAAATATCGTGAATGCCAATAGGCTCATCAACAAAGGCAAAATAATAGCGCTCCAAAAGCCAAGTGTTTTGCGGGTCTTATAAAATTCAGACCGGAATGATAGTAAAAATCCCTTCATGGTGCTTAATTGCTTTTGGTAATATCTAAGAAAAGTTGTTCCAGGTCTTTATGATGGCGGTTAATACCAAATACGGTAATATCGCTTTTAACCAGCAGGGTGTTTATTTCGCCCATTTGCTGTTTGGTAGTATACGGTATATATAAATGATCGTGGTCTATATCAGTTACTGCAAAGCCATGGCGCTTTAAAAGGTTAGCAGCATCAACAGTATTATCGGTTTCTATATGTATCTGCGGTTGGCTAATATCGCTCAAATCGGCAACAGTACCCTGAAAAAGCATTTCACCATTGTGAATAATACCCACATGGGTAGCCATTTTTTCTATTTCGGCAAGTAAATGGCTGCTTATAAAAACGGTTTTACCATGGTCTTTCACCAGGCGCATTAATAGTTCGCGCATCTCAATTATCCCGTTAGGATCAAGCCCATTGGTAGGTTCGTCTAATATTAAAAGTTTTGGGTCGCTTAAAAGGGCCAGTGCTATGCCAAGGCGTTGTTTCATCCCTAAAGAGTATTGGCCGGCTTTTTTGTTTGCTGCATGGCTTAGGTGTACCAGGTTAAGCATTTCGTCAACCCTTTGTTCATTAACCTGCAAAAGCAGTGCCCTGTTCATCATGTTTTCTTTACCGGTAAGGTGGTTGTAAATAGCGGGCTGCTCAATCAACGACCCAATTTGTGCCAGTATGCTTATGCGGTTGTTTTGCAGTTCCTGCTCAAAAATATAAATGCTGCCCGGGTCTGTCTGTAACAGGTTAAGCAGCATTTTAATAGTGGTGGTTTTCCCGGCGCCGTTTGGGCCTAAAAAGCCATATATACTCCCTGCAGGTACCTGCAGGGATATTGATTTAACAACCTGCTGGCTGCCAAAGCTGTATGATAAGCCTTCGGTGCGGATTACCATACATTGTCTTTAGCAATTGTGCAAACTGTTTTAACTAATGTTACACCTTTAATAAACAATGATGTAGCGTGTACAGATGATGTATGCGCTGTAAATTGTTTTTTCTGTTCAAACTGGTAGCTTACTCCCATTATTATGGCAAATACAACTGGTGCCAGTGATAAGATGAAGGGATTAGAATTTGAAAGTAACTTTTTCATTGCTGTGATTGATTTATGAAACAAAGGAATATTAATTTATTTAGCTGCTAAAAACATTTAGACCAACAGCCTGCAATTGTAGATGAACAGGTAATTACAGCCTTTAACCGTTTCATCGGTTTTTTAAGCCAGTTCATCGGTAAAAAGTAATGCTATATATAATTGATGGGTTGGATAAGCAGCAAAACACTACATTAGGGCAGTAAATAATAATAATGAAGCGTAGCTGGCAAATATTTTGGCATGTGTTTTTTTGGTTGGCGGTTACCGCCTTCTTTTCGTGCATTGCCTATTACAGCGCTAAAATGAGCATATATAAAGTGCTTGTTATTTTTGGGCTGTACAGCGTTATAAACACCAGCATATTTTATTTAAACTACCTCGTTTTAATTCCCCGCTTTCTCGATAAAAAGCGATATAAGGTATATGCCTTAACCATAATAAGTACCATCCTGCTTTTTGGCCTTATTAAATACGGCACAGCTTTAATGTTTAAGGATGTAGTACTTACACGTATTAAAGGCTCTACAATGGGTTTTGGGCAGTTTTTTATCAGCACGGCTTTTACTACAACCATATATCTATTTTTGAGCGCAGTGCTAAAGTTTACGATAGACTGGTTTTTGAATGAGCGTATACAACGCGACCTTGAAAATCAGCGCTTAACAGCCGAACTATCGTTTCTTAAATCGCAGATCAATCCGCATTTTTTGTTCAACTCGCTTAACAGCATCTATTCGCTGGCCTATCAAAAGTCAGATACTACCCCCGAGGCTATTTTAAAGTTGTCAGAAATTATGCGTTACATGTTATATGAGTGTAACGACAATAAGGTAGACCTAACCAAAGAGTTGCAATACCTGCATAATTACATCGATCTGCAAAAAATAAGATTTGGCAACAAAGCCTTTATTGATTTTGAAGTAACCGGCGAGGTAACCAACCAACATATTGTGCCCTTATTGCTGATAGCCTTTATAGAGAATGCGTTTAAGCACGGTATAGCTAATGACCCTGCATCGCCAATACGCCTGAAAATAAACCTGGATGAAGGTAAATTGTACTTTTTTATACAGAATAAAAAGCATACCCATAACCGAGATGCATCGGGCGGCATAGGCCTTAATAATGTGCGCCGCAGGCTTGATTTGTTATACCCCGGGAAATATAATTTAGATATTCGCGACGAAGCGGATATATACACTTGTCAATTATCATTAGTTTTATAGCCATGATCAGATGCCTTGTAGTTGATGACGAGCCATTAGCTTTAAATATATTGGAAGATTATATCTCCAAGATCCCTTTTTTGCAATTGGTTAAAGCCACAACCAACCCAATAGAGGCTTTAACACTTGTGCAGGATGGTACCATCGACCTGGTTTTTTTGGATGTGCAAATGCCGGAGTTAACTGGTATTCAGTTTCTTAAGATAGCAAATGGCAAGGCGAAAGTGATACTGACCACAGCCTATCCGCAATATGCCTTAGAAGGTTACGAATTGGATGTGATTGATTACCTGCTTAAACCCATCGCTTTTGATAGGTTTTTTAAATCGGTGCAAAAGGCACAGGGTATAATAGCGCCGGCTGCTAAACCTGCCGCCCCCGCAGGGCAAACCAAGCAAGACGATTTTTTAAGCGACTTTATATTTGTAAAAACCGAGCATAAGATACAAAAAGTATACCTGCACGATATATTATTTATAGAGGGACTTAAAGACTATATATCCATTTTTACGCCTGCAGAGCGCATTATTACCCTGCAGAATATGAAGAAGATGGAAGATGCCCTGCCCGAAAAGCATTTTATACGTGTGCATAAATCATACATCGTATCCATCAATAAAATAGATAGTATTGAGCGTAGCCGTATCTTTATTGGCGATAAGATCATCCCGGTGGGGGATACTTACCGCGAAGACTTTTTTAAGATAGTTGACGGAAAAAACATTTGACCTTCCACCCCTCATTACAGGCTACAGCTAAAAAATTCGTTATTTTTCGTTTTAATTCCACTTTATGTGGGAATTTTTTTCACTTTTTTGTTGCTGTGGAAATCCATAATGTACAAAAAATTAGCAGGAAAACAAGTATGATTTTTGATTTACGACTTGAATTGGTGCAATAAGAATCTCAGGTCAAAAAATTAAATGGGCCCCTGGCTCATTATCCTTATCTCTTTTGGGTAGTAGTTATTAATGCGGTTGGGCAATAGCTTGGCCCAGCCCAGGGCATGGCCCTCGTAGGTCATCAGGCTCCAGCCTTGTTGGGTAATGGCAATATCAATATTATCGCGGCGCAGGTATTGTATGGCTTGCTCCTTAGTTAGGGCGGTAGCCAATATGGCATCCTTATTAACTGTTAGGCTAAGTGCCAGTTCGTGGTCGGGTATCAGGTCTCGGCCGGCCAGCTTGCCAATACGCACACCCGACTTTTTGATGTACAGGTGCCGGTGCAATATGTTCAGGCTCTCTTTGTGTTCGCGTTTAATGGCCAGCCAATCCTCGTTCACCTTAAAGTAGTAAAAATCGTCGGGGCTGTTTATATAGGTGCGCACCTGGTCCAGCTCTTTGGCGGGTAGTTTTTGCTGCCCGTTGTTTTTATAGTTAGATAGGCCCCCGCTGCTCGCCTTTTTACGCAGGCAGGCGGCAAACAAGCCCTCGCCCTTTACCTTGCCGGGATAAAAGCGATAGCCCCATGCCTTTTGCAGCGGCGATTCGGTTTCTACAATGCCCCACTCCTTATACATAGGTATACGAATAGTTTCCAGGTCAAATTCGGTGCAAAGCCAATCCAGTATATTCTCATTCTCCTGGTGCGAGTAGGAGCAAGTACTATATATAAGGTAGCCATCTTCTTTTAAGGCAGGGTAAACATCGGCCAGTATACGCTCTTGCCGTTGGTGGCAAAGGTTAACATTGCCGTCGCTCCACTCGTTCATGGCGGCAGGATCTTTACGGAACATGCCTGAGCCCGAACAAGGCGCATCTACCAGTATCACATCAAAAAAACTATTAATGGCATTAAAGTCTCTTGGGTCGTTATTGGTAACTATGGTGTTTGATGTGCCCCAGCGGCTAAGGTTATCTGTTAATATAGGTACACGTGTTTTAATGATCTCGTTTGCCACCAGCAAGTCGGTGCTTTGCAGTGCCGAATTAAGCAGCGTGCTTTTACCGCCGGGTGCCGCGCAAAGGTCAAGCACCTTAATAGGCTCGGTCTTATCAGGGCGGGTGGTGTTTAATATATGATGAATAAACATTGACGATGCCTCTTGCACATAATAACAACCGGCATGAAACAAAGGGTCGAAGGTGAACGATGGGCGGGTATCAAGGTAAAAACCCTGGGGGCACCAGGGTACTTGCCCATCGGTTTTTATGCCCGATGGCTTAAAAGGGTTTATTCTGATAGCTGTTGGCGATGCCTCAGATTGATGTGCATCAACAAAATTTTGACGGTCAAAGCCCGGTTCGTGCGCCAACGAGTTTAAAAAATTCGCCGGAAAAGTGTAATTATCCATATGCATTTCAAAAATACACAAAATTTTTAGGCCGTGGTTTTAGAGTAATTTAGGGCGGTTTTAACCAATGCCAATGTTAATGCCAGGTAACCTGCCATAAAAAAGTGTTTACTTGGGGTTAACTTTCAGGCAGTTATAAAATTGTTTTAATTATTTGAAAATATGTTTTGGCGGGTAGCTGTTTTCTCCTTACATTTGTATCCGCTCAAAGAAAAAGGGCGTTGTTTTTTGAAGATTTGCGAACAAAAAAATATTTAAAAAAAAGTGAAAATAACACTTGACATGAATACTAAATTATTCGCATCTTTGCAGCCGCTTCGGGAACGAAGCAAATAAGCTAAAAAGCAAAACCAAATAGGTTTTCAAAATAAAAGATGTCTGCGACAGACATCGGAAAAGTTCTTAAAAGAGATAGAGAATAAATTATGCAGCGTAACGGCAAGTTAGAGATAGCGAGCTGGAGAAGTTGTAA